>PCBE01000107.1 GCA_002731295.1 Acidiferrobacteraceae bacterium
CATGGCTCCTGAAGAAATTCTGAAAAATATGCCCCGGTTTATTTCTCGTAAACAGCAGGAATCCTACTTCGACAATGGATATCTACTGATCGAGAACGCAATTAGCAGTCAAATCCTAAGCAAACTGCAAGACAGCACAGCACAAGCTATAGACGATAGTCGGCAAGTAACTCAATCTGATGCCACGTGGGACCTCGAACCGGGACATTGCTCAGATAACCCGCGTCTACGGCGCCTGACCAGCCCTAACGACTATGACGACACCTACTGGGCCTATGCATCGTCTGAAACGATTACTGAAATCCTCTCTGACCTGATTGGTCCCGACATTAAGTTTCACCACTCGAAGCTTAATTTTAAATGGGCTGGCGGTGGTGAAGAAGTCAAGTGGCACCAGGACATCAGCTTCTGGCCGCACACCAACTACACCCCGTGTACGGTGGGCCTTTACCTGGAAGACTGCAGTGGCGAACAAGGCCCCTTAGGCGTCATTGCTGGCAGCCACAATGGCCCTCTGTTCGATCAGTACAATGAAGACAATCAATGGGTTGGGTGTTTGTCCGACGAAGACGTCATGCAACTCGATATGTCGCGTGAAACCTACCTTCCTGGTCCTGCCGGTTCAATCACGATTCATAACTGCCGAACGGTGCATGGCTCGAAAATCAACAGCATGGATCGACCAAGACCCCTGCTGCTGAATGCTTATGCTGCCGCCGATGCGATGACTTATACATTTAACCCTGCTCGATCAAAATATGATCAGCGCATTGTCCGAGGCCAAGCCGCACGCTGGGCACGGCATGACCCCGAGCCCTGTCTGCTGCCACCGGATTGGTCCGGCGGCTACACCTCCATCTTTGCGCTACAGCAGCAGGAAGAAAGTCATAGGATGTAGTCGTGCAGTTGATCAGTGCTGATGTTTTCTGAATCGACTGATACATTAATGACCAGAAAACTCTGGCGCCCGCTTCTCCAAAAACGCCTGTGCAGCATTCTTATGATCTTCCGTTTCAAAGGTCCGGATCATGTGAATAGCTTCGCCGTCCAGTACATCGCTTAGAGAACCTTTAAGCGCCGCATTGAGGTTCTTTTTCATATAGCCCACGGCAAGAGTTGGCAACGCAGCCAGTTCTGCTGCGTAGCGGTTCGCCTCCTGCTCCAGATCTTCTGTGGTGGTCACTCGGTTCACGATACCAAGCTCCAAAGCCTCCTGCCCAAGTAAAACCCGGCCTGTGAAATAGAGCTCACGGGCTTTTGCAGCCCCCACAAGATACGTTAGAAAATAGCTGCCACCAAAATCACCTGACAGGCCCACTTTTGAAAATGCGGTCGTTAGCTTTGCGTCCTCTGCGGCGATACGAAGATCACAGGCCAGCGCCAGCGACAACCCTGCGCCCGCCGCGGGACCCGGTATAACCGCGAGTGTTGGTTTTGGCATTTCGTGCAGCAAACGGCTGACCTCCATCCGACTCCGCAGATCGTGCACCCTCTCCTCGAAAGCTGCTGCCCTTTGTGCGCCAGAAGATACCGCGGCAAACCGCTTAACATCGCCACCGGCGCAAAATGCACGACCAGCGCCTGTCAATACCACCACGCGGACGGCAGAGTCTGCCGCCAGGCGAGGTAAGGCCTCTTTCAGGCCTGCCATCATTTCGGGTGTCAGCGCATTTCGCGATTCCGGCCTGTTTAATGTCAGGGTGGCAATGCCACTGTTCTGCATCTCTTGCAACTCGTCAGTCATTGATGTGCTCCGAATAGATTACTCTGATGTCTAGACAATCCACCTCTCTAACCGAATTGTACCCAGAATTTGACAAACAACTGCTACTGCCTGTTTACCAGAGCGTGGCATACTAGGTAGACACTTTACTGGAGATTTTCATGAAGCGTTTTCATATAGCCCTTGCGGTGGGTGACCTCGACAGTTCGATAGAGGATTACTCTACGCGTCTCGGGCAAAGGCCAACGGTTGTTGTGTCTGACAAATATGCGATGTGGCGCACCGGCACCCTCAATTTTTCGATCAATCAGATCCCCGATCGAGCTGGCCAACTCCGCCATGTGGGTTTTGAAGATGAAGCCGTACAGGGGTTTTCCAGCAATTACGATACCAACGGTTTGGAATGGGAGCTTTTCTCACCACAGGCACAGGATCAGAAAATAATTGAAATGTATGGCGAACCTGTACAAGACCGCGTTTAACACTATTGAGCATTCGACAGCAGTCCTCAACACACTTGAGTTTATAAGAGAGATATCGTGATAAAGGATCAGCAAATCCTCGATCAACTCCTGGAAACAGTCATTCGGTTTGTATCACAGGAGCTTATTCCGACTGAGGCTCAGGTCGCTGAGCAAAACGACATCCCGACAGAACTGATCGCAAAAATGGCGGAGCTCGGTCTTTTTGGACTATCAATTCCCACGAGCTATGGCGGCCTTGGACTGACAATGGAGGAAGAGTGCCTCGTGGCACTGGAGCTTGGACGGGCATCGCCGGCCTTCCGCACTGTTGTGGGTACCAATATCGGCATCGGTAGCCAGGGGCTGATTATGGATGGGCGTGCGGACCAAAAAGATTACTGGCTTCCACGGCTGGCCAGTGGAGATGTCATCTCAAGTTTCGCGCTCACTGAACCCGATGCAGGCTCAGATGCCGGCTCTATCCGCACCTCAGCTGTCCGGGATGGTGATTGTTATCGACTCAACGGTACTAAAAGATTCATCACAAATGCCGACAAAGCCGGCCTCTTCACTGTGATGGCAAGAACTGATCCCGATAGCCAGGGCAGCAGAGGTGTTTCAGCATTTCTGGTTCCTGCCCAAACACCAGGCCTCACTATCGGCATACCAGAAAAAAAGATGGGGCAACACGGTGCACACGTTTGTGATGTCGTGCTGAACAATGCTGAGATTCCAGCATCGGCACTACTTGGCACTGAGGAAGGCAAAGGTTTTGTCACGGCCATGAAGGTGCTCGAACGCGGTCGCCTGCATATCTCGGCCGTTTGTGTCGGCATAGCAGATCGACTGATCGATGAATCGGCACGCTATGCGGCTCAGCGTAAGCAGTTCGGACAAGCAATAGGTGAATTTCAGTTGGTACAGGGGATGCTCGCCGATATGAAAACCGAGTGGTACGCGGGCAGATCGATGGTCATCGATGCGGCGCGCAAAAAAGATCTCGATGCAACGGTGGCGACAGAAAGTTCCTGTTGTAAATACTTCTGTTCAGAAATGGTTGGGCGTGTTGCGGACCGCGCTGTACAAATATTTGGCGGTGCTGGATACATTGCCGACTACGGCATAGAACGCTTTTACCGTGACGTACGCATATTCAGGCTTTACGAAGGAACCAGTCAGATTCAGCAGTTGATTATCGCCCGGAACATGCTGCGTGAGTTAACAGACTGACGCCAGGTCCGGACCTAGTGCCCACGGCCCAGCTCTAGCTGTAGTGCTTTTGTCAGTTGTTGGTAGTGGGATAAAGAATTGTACAACTGAGCTGAAACTCTGAGGTAACGCCCGGCAGGTGAGGGCCACGCTGACAGGGAAACCTCTATTCCGTGGCTGTGCCGCAGAATCTCCTTGAGCGGATCGACGGCATGATAATCAGTGAATGTTGTTCTCTTTGGGTTAGGCAAACAGACCGTCGCCAACGAGCCGATCATATCTACTGGGCAGGGCGGCTCCAGGCCCAACTCCTGACCGATCAGATCGCGGGCTTCGACTGCAAGTGCTCGATTTCTTGCCATGATACCGGCCCACCCCTCGCTGGAAATACCATCCATGTAGCCAATTAGCGTTGGCAGAGTAAGAAAACCAGTCAGGTCGCGGGTACCTATCCAGTCGAATTCCAACCGAAACCGAGTGCTGTCGCCAACTGGTCTATTCATACCATGGCTGATTGTCAGTGGATGAAGTTTTGACTGGTGCTCCGGCCTCATATAGAGAAAAGCTGTGCCCTTTGGCGCACACATCCACTTGTGGCAGTTGCCCGTATAGTAATCGGCCCCCAATTCAGCCAGTCTCAGCGGTAGCATACCGGGTGCGTGCGCCCCGTCGACCAACACTTGAATACCGCGTTGTTGTACTGCAGGAATAATTGCCTCTAGCGGCATTATCAATGCAGTCGGACTGGTAATGTGATCAATCAGTAGAAGGCGCGTGCGGGATGTACATGCCCCCAGTATTTTCTCGACGAATTCATTGGCATCAGAACCNGGNAANNGAAGATTNATAAGATCGACTTCAGCACTGGCNCTNNTGGCAAAATANCGNGCNGCATTGGAACAAGCGTTGTANCCGTGGTCGGTTACCAGAATNCGATCNCCNGCANTCAGGTCNAGGTTNGNCAGGACTGTACTNACACCCGTCGTTGCATTGTCTACAAACACTAGNTCTTGCGCCGGTGNCCCNAGAAATNNTCCCAACGCCTNACNNGCTNTCTCTAATAGTTCGGGTAGCTCNTGCTCAAAANATCGCNACGTGTTGGATTCCATTTGCTGACGCAACTGCGTCTGTNGCTCNAGGATCTNGCNCGGGCATGCNCCGAATGANCCNTGATTAAGNTGCAGGACATCCGGATCNAGNGACCATAGNTCTGGACGGTATAGAGCATCTTCTGTCATATCTACCTCGGAGTATTTACCGNNTGCTGCTGTTTNTCGNNCCAATCNGTAACNAGTCCCNTTTTGAACTCAAGCANGANNCCGGTNNTGTGNTTTGTTCGNTATTTTTCANGGGTTCATCTCACGCCAAATTTTACCAATCTTTTNTGNTNATAANGTCTAGGTTGAANTAACNNNCNCNTACNGNACCATNNCNGCCTNTGTNCTNCGGATNAAATNGNCTNCCCAGNACCTGTGCCGTNGTCTGCGCTATCATCNNGTTTATGGCCACGCCTAAGGACATCACCNTAATNCGTGCGGANCCACGCCNNCCNGAAAACAGCGCCCTGATTGAACTGCTGGATNACTACATGTTGNCGCTATACCCGGCCGAAAGCACNCANCGAATTGACCTGACTACGCTCGCNTCTGAAACTGCNCGCTTNTATNCNGCACTGCTANACACTACCGTGGTCGGNTGTGGCGGNATCNTNCTNNCATCCGGNTANGCTGAAATNAANCGNATTTTTGTNTCANCCNAAGCNCGGGGTCTNGGCATAGGTCNNANNTTANTGNCGNCNNTNGAANCNGAAGCNCNGNCTNTGGNTTTTGATCTGCTACGNCTCGAAACAGGNATNTACCAGCCTGAAGCACTGGCCNTGTTTGANGNTATGGGATTTACAACCTGNNCNAGTTTCGGCGACTACCCGCCCGATGACCCAAACAGTATTTTTATGGAAAAACGCTTGGGCACTTGAANGNCNGANTATCCATGAAATNGCCAACACTGCAGTGAATCATGCTAACCCCAACAACAGAACCCATTTCGCGGGGCATGACAGCCAAGAAACAACCCGCTAAGACNAGGTACTCAAAGAATCTGAGATAAAAACAGTTTNGTCCTGTCATTTNTTGGATTATTAAAAAACTCCTGNGGCNCGTTCTGCTCCACGATCTGCCCCTCATCCATGAATATAATCCGGTCTGCTACTCGGGTGGCGAATCCCATTTCGTGGGTTACTACTATCATCGTCATGCCTGATTCTGCCAATTCGATCATCGTGTCCAANACTTCCTTGATCATCTCCGGATCGAGTGCCGAGGTGGGCTCGTCAAACAGCATTACTCTGGGCTTCATTGCCAGAGCCCTGGCAATGGCGACACGTTGTTGCTGACCACCGGAGAGCTGGCCAGGAAATTTTTCGGCTTGTTCAGGGATATGAACCCGGTTTAAGTATTCCATTGCCAACGCTTCTGCTTCCGTTCTTGGCAGTTTCCGTACCCAGATGGGTGACAAGGCGCAGTTCTGGAGCACTGTCAGATGCGGAAAAAGGTTAAATGACTGAAACACCATACCAACTTCGGATCGAACCTTGTCGACATTCTTGAGATTTTCATCCAGTTTTACACCCGTTACCTCGATATCACCCTCTTGATGTTCTTCAAGTCGATTGATACACCGGATAAGCGTCGACTTGCCAGACCCGGACGGACCGCAGATGACGATTCGCTCGCCGGTATGTACGTCCAGGTCGATGCCGTTCAGCGCCTGAAAGTCACCAAAGAATTTGCTTACCTTTCTTAGGGATATGATTACTTCGGAAGAAACTGCAGAGGCTACGTGACCTTCCTGCTCGCTTACTGCGGGTTGATTATCCATGTTCTACTCCGTATCCACTCTTAGTATCCTGCTATTTTTGCTCTCCACCCAACTTACGCTCTAAGTGTTGACTATACCGAGACATCGTAAAGCAGAAAGCAAAAAAGATAACAGCTGTTACCAGAAACGGTTCGTGAAATTCACCACGCCACGGTACATCGTTACCCATGGCTCTCGTCATCGCAAGAATATCAAACATACCCACGATATAGACCAGTGTTGTATCTTTGAACAGTCCAATAAAGTTGCCGACTATATTCGGTATCATAAATTTGAGAGCCTGCGGCATCACCACAAGACCCATCGATTGCCAATATCCCAAGCCTATTGAACTCGCCGCTTCGTACTGACCTTTTGGGATCGCCTGCAAGCCACTTCGTACCACTTCCGCCATATAACAAGAGGAAAATAGGCAGATTGCTGCGATCACCTGGGTCAGTTTGTTCAACTCGTAACCCTCGGGCATAAACAGTGGAAACATGGCCGTTGCCATAAACAATATAGTAATCAACGGCACTGAGCGGAACACTTCAATAAATGTCACAGTCAACGCTTTAATAATTGGCAGTTGTGAACGACGACCAAGCGCCAAAATAATACCAACAGGCAGCGCAACCGTAATACCGATCCCGGATAACAGAAATGTTAGAAAAAACCCACCGAACCGTACCCAGGGCACGTTAACCAGACCCCAGTCCCGTATCAGATACCCTACGATCACCGCCAGGACAGCGAACAGCGCCATCAGGGCATAGGTGTGCTGTTTTTCCGGAAAGATTCGATCGACCAGTTTCCAACGCAGTGTGTCGGCCAGGGACACCCTAAAAACCTTATCGCCTACCCAGTCAATGGTGTTGTAAGCCAAATTGATCATCGCCAATGGCACCATAAAACTCATGAACCAGGAGCGTTCGCCACCCAGAAAAAGATAAGCCGCCAGGAACGGATAAAGGCCGATTGCCCCGGCAGCGATAAGAAATTTCCGCTTGACACCAGGCACCCAGAGGGGAATCAACCAGACGATGAGAATCACAAACCCAAGAATAACCCGCCACTGCTCATCCTTAAAATAGCGCCCGAACATCATGTTGTTGAACCACTCACGCACTCCAGCCCAGCACGCGCCAGCTATAGGGTTTCCGGCCTCATCATTACCCAATATTGCAAAACAATCCCGCCGGTCCTTCGCTTCCCAAACGCCATTGAGTATCGCCCATGAAAAAATACTCCACACGGCGTTGTAGATGATCACGATGCAGATGAGCGACAAAATAGTATTGGTCCAGGAGCTAAAAAGGTTCTCCCGCGCCCAACGCGCCGAACGGACCACGATACTGCTTGTAGCTACTTGATTCACCCTATCGCTCTACCAGTTGTACGCTTTTGTTGTAGACATTCAGGAAAGCCGAAATTGTTAAACTGACCGAGCCGTAGAACAGCATTGTCAGCGCGACAATTTCGATGGCGTAACCGGATTGATTCAGTGATGTCTGCATGAACAGTGCAGTAATCTCCGAGTAGCCGATCGCGACCGCTAGAGACGAGTTCTTCACGACGTTCATCCAGTGGCTGATCATCGTGGGTACGATCGCACGCATAGCCTGGGGTATGATTACCAAACGCAGCGCCAGGCCCTGATTCAAACCAATCGATAATGCGGCCTCTGTCTGCCCTTTATTCACAGATAATATGCCGGCACGCACGGTCTCAGCCATGTAGGCACTGTGGTAAACCGANAGNGCGATCANNANGGTNATAAANGCCGGCGGCACACGCCATCCACCCCTCAGGTTNAATCCTTTAAGTATCGGCACTTCCCATCCGATTGGCTGGCCGGCAATGAAATAGGCTACGGCCGGAACAACCACAATTATGCCCAGGCCCCAGGAGTATTTCGGTATAACGCGACCGGTTGCTTCTTGCACTTTGCGCGCATGCCGGAACAGTACGACCACCGCNATGATTGCAATGACAACACCCACGGCAAATAGTCCAGCCCCCGAATCAAAAATAGCCGAAGGGCCGTAAAACCCGCGATTGTTCAGGAAAAATATGTCGAGGTAGANAAAGTCAAAGCTCTTCTTGGGCTTAGGCAAAAACGCCAGCAGGAGGAGATACCAGTAGATGATCTGGAGTAACAACGGCGTGTTTCTTAAGATCTCGACATAGGCTGAGGCGACTTTTGACACCAGCCAGTTTGAAGACAAACGAAGGATGCCGACAAAAAAGCCAAGGACCGTTGTACCGACAATCCCCAAGGAAGCGACCAATAATGAGTTAAGAATCGCAACCAGGTAAACCCTGCCGTAGGTATCCCCGGCTTTATAGTCGATCATGTGAAAGTCAGTATCGAACCCAGCCGTGATCCACAAAAAATCAAATCCGGTTTTCATGTCGCGGGCAGTCATATTCTCGTTGGTGTTCGTGTACAGGTAGAACACCCCCCAGGCGACAAGCGAAAACGTCAGAACCTGAAAGAATACAGCTCTGATCTTTTCGTTATAGATGAGATTTAGCATAGAAATGACGGTACAAAAAGGGCATGCGCGATGAGCGCATGCCCTTTGTTTGACGACTTACTTATAACGATTGCCGATTAACGGAAAGGCGGCGAATACATCAGACCACCCTGGTTCCAAAGCGCGTTTTGAGAACCGGCTCTGGTGATGCCAATGCCGCGTTCACCACCACCCATATAGGCTTCGTAAACTTCAGCATAGTTTCCGACCTGGCTGACAATGTCATAGGCCCAATCTTTGCTCAGCCCCAAACCTTCGTGCAGATTGCCTTCAACACCAAGCATACGCTTGATTTCGGCATTCGTGGTCGAAGATCTGACACTCTCTACATTACCGGAATCCAACCCCAGTTCCTCAGCCGCTACCAGTGCAAACACTGACCACATCACAATGTCGTTCCAGTTCGAGTCGCCCTGGCGGACAACCGGACCCAGAGGCTCTTTAGAGATCGTCTCAGGAAGAATCACAAAGTTCTCGGGATCCGGGAACTCAGCTTTATTAGAAGCCAAACCAGACTTATCATTTGTGATCGCATCACAGCCACCCTTATAGAACGTTTCATTACGTACGTTCTTATCTTCAAAAGTAGTCGGCTCCATGCTCAGGTTGTTGGCTCGACTGTAGTCAGCCAGGTTCAGTTCGGTAGTCGTACCGGTCATTACACATACCGTTGCACCCTCAAGCTCAAGAGAACTCTTGATACCTGAATCTACGCGGACCATAAAACCCTGACCGTCATAGAAGTTGACCGTCGTGAAATCCAGACCCAACTGCGTATCTCTCAGCAACGTCCAGGTTGTGGTTCGCGACAATACGTCCGACTCACCATTGGCCATGGCCGTGAAACGCTGAGGTGTAGAGACTGACTGGTACTCCACCTTGCCGGAATCACCAAAGATCGCCGCAGCGATCGCCTGACAAACTGCTACGTCACTGCCATACCAGTTGCCGTCTTTGTCTAAATTGTAAAAACCAGGTGAAGGCTGACCCACCTGACAACGCAGATGACCTCGCTTCTTCACAATATCCAAGGTACTTTCGGCTAATGCAGTTGACGCCCCTGCAAAAGCCATACCCGTCATCACCGCAGCAGCGGCGAGTAGCTTCATCGCTTTCATTACCAAAACCTCCTAGGTTTCAATTGTTTAAAGAAGTAATATATTACATTACTTGATGCTGCATAGAAATTGTAACACGCAGGACAGCACACCCCGACACGCTCTTTCTTGCTCAGTGTTTGAGTGTTGACCAATGGCACTAGCAACAACACACCAATATTAGATTGCCTAACCTCTTCCTGTCGAATTATTCGTGACAACTTTCTAATGCCTGAGCCTCATAATCTGTCTTTCACAGATCACGAAATCAGTCGCCGGAAGAGGTATTCCTAGCGACATATACACCTACTCGACTACCTCCTGGCATTCAAAACGCTTAGGATGACCTTTGGGGTTGACCAATAACAAGTCCTTTTGAATCGCCTCCGCCCTCGACACTGCATTGAGACAGGATTCGAGCGTTTCATAGGGCATCGAAGCCCAGCCCTCGAGTTCATCGCCTTGCACCCAAATACCGTGGATAAAAATAAAAATAATGAACAGGTAAGTCATCGTCTATTTGTTCACTATCAAAGCAAAAGGGCATGCGCGATGAGCGCATGCCCTTTGTTTGACGACTTACTTATAACGATTGCCGATTAACGGAAAGGCGGCGAATACATCAGGCCACCCTGGTTCCAAAGCGCGTTTTGAGAA
>PCBE01000108.1 GCA_002731295.1 Acidiferrobacteraceae bacterium
GCCCTTCCGCTTTCGAGACAATCTTCTGTGCAATGACCAGGATATCCCCAGTCTTTAAGGTCAGGTTCTGTGCGGATAATGCTGCCAGAACCAGATCAACAATATCGCACTCTGAATCGACCAGCGGAATACCCGGTACAGCAGTCAGTAAAAGGTCGTTTGACCCGTTCATTTATCTTATGAATGATTGCAATGCTTCACGGTAACCGTCAACGAGACTGGGATCAGAAATATCCTGTCGAGCGGGCGGATCAAATGCAGGATCACACACCAGCTTTTCCAGCGCTGGTCGCTCACCTTCGTAAATCAACCCGAGCGGTAATCGCCCCTGCTCCCTCAATTCTGTCATACGGGTAAATGCCGCAACTCGATCTTTTCTGTCGTAGTCGGCGTCATCATCGATGTTATAGACACTGGTACGCCACTCACGGTAAGTGTCGTTATAAGTGACGCACGGAGACAGTACTTCAAGGTACGCCATCCCATATCCTGCAGCGGTGTGTTTCAGTGCAGCTATGGTCAAGTTCAGCAATTGTGCGGGCTGACCGCTATAACCACGGGCAATGAATGTCGAACCCGGAATACTCAGGGCCAGTAGAACTGGGTCCAGGTCTTCTTCGATATTACCCCGAAAGCCGGCCATGCTGGTTGGTGATGCCTGTCCTTTAGTCAGACCGTAAGTGCCATTATTCATCACGATATAGGTAATTCCAGGATTCCGTTTAAACGCGTGAACCAGATGTCCGCCGCCAATTGCGTAACCATCACCATCACCTCCGACTGCAACGACCGTCAGGTCGGGATTGGCTAGCTTGCACCCAGTCGCCGTCGGCAGAACGCGACCGTGGGGCGCATGGTAGCCATAACAAGATAGATAGTTCTGCAGTGACCCGGAACAACCTATACCTGCAATGATCACACGCCGATATTCGGGGACTGCCAACTCATCCAATCCTTGTGTTAATGCCTCCAGCACGCCGAAATCACCACAGCCTGCGCACCAGATCGGTCGGGTAGGTGTAAAAGTCTCTGTCATGCGACCTTATGCCTCCTTGAATCCAGGATCTCAATCACTCTCTGGACCAGTTCGTGGGCGCGCAGAGGCACACCGTCAAAACCCAGGATACTGTGAATGCTTGACTCATCACCACCATGGGCAGCAATAAGTCGTGCCAGTTGTCCCGTTGCATTGTATTCAACAACAATGGTACAGCCTGTGCGCCGGGTAAATTCCGGCGTCTCATCTAGCATTGGCCACAACGTTCGCGGCTGATGGTACTGAGCCGATATACCCTTATCATCAAGAATCTCCAGCGCCTCTATGATCACGCCGTAAGTCATACCCACACCAATCAGGCCAACATCAGCGGTATCGCTGCCGTGGGTGATCGCCGATGGTAAATCCGACTGCATGGTACGCAATTTCGTTTGACGCTTATGCATCATGCGGATGCGGTTTCTGGCATCTGTGGAAACCTGTCCAAACTCATCGTGCTCGTTTCCAGTTACCAGGGACATGCCCCCTGGCGTCCCTACCGGTGCAAAAGCCGACACCCCGTTATCGGTAAATGCATAGCGCTTATAGGTTTTCATGGCTGCAAGTGCGTCGGCATCCAGGCGGTCACCACGATTGATTTCGACCTGCTGCGGGTCGATCGGTTCAATGGTGGCAAGATTTTGTGACAGCCCCTGATCCAGCGCGATAAATACTGGAACCTGATACTGCTCTGCCAGATTACAGGCCGTTACGGTGATGCCGAAGCATTCTTCTGGTGTGCTGGGGGCAAGCACGACGCGAGGAAAATCTCCGTGGCCCCCATATACCAGTAAATTTATATCACTTTGCTCAGGTTTGGTCGGCATGCCCGTACTGGGACCACTGCGCTGAGAATCAACAATGACTAGCGGAATTTCTGCCATCCCCANTTGGCTGATACCTTCCTGCATCAGAGACAACCCGGGCCCTGAAGTTGCAACCATCGTTCTCGTGCCCGTCAACGCTGCACCGATTGCCATATTCACNACTGACAGTTCGTCTTCAACCTGCCGTACGATTCCACCNAACTTGGGCAACCATTTTTCAAGCCACTCCATGATNTCNGTCGAGGGCGTTATGGGATACCCGGCAAAAAATCGTCCCCCCGCAACCATAAAACCGAATGCCACTGCTTCGTTNCCGGTAATCAGCATCTGGGGATGCGGATCGGNGCCGACAATTTCATAAAGACCATTGTCGGCCGTCAGCCCAGCATCGTCGGAAAGTTCGTGGCCGAGCCTCAAGGCATCAAGATTGTATTTGAGCGCCTGTGCACCCCGACGGGTAAAGCGCTTCTCGAACGACTGGTGCATATCCTCATCGCTCAATCCGATCAAGCGACCAATGACTGCCGATGACACACTGTTCTTGTAAATATCCTGGCGAAAAGCCCGTATTGCATGCCGGCTGAATGGAATGCCGATCACCCGTGCTCCCTCAGGCACACCACTGTTGGGCGGTAGATCACCAGCAGAATTGTCGTGAATCACGATGCTACGATCATTGAGCCGGTGGGCGTTTTTTTTAATCGCCGATTGATCAAACACCACAATCAGATCGATCTGGCTACCGATCGATAGGTGCTCATCCTTAGATGCTCGCAAGGCCGCGGTCACGATGCCTCCCTTGATACGCGACAGCACATCACGTTCTGCGTAAGCACGAAATCCGACTGATCGTAAGGCGTCTGCCAGTATATTGATAACAGTCAGTGAACCATCGCCTCCCTGGCCCGAGACAATGATGCTTAGATCCTCAAGCTGTGGTCGGGACGCGCTCATGAATCGTTTCCCTGTTTCTTCGCGGCTGTCTTTTTCTTTTTTGGGGGAGGCGGGGGCAAAGGCCGCCAGTCCTTTACAGAATGACCGTCCTCCCAACCCCGGTAATAGTGCTTGGGGTCGAGATTTCCAATCAGTTCACGCTCTAAATGAGTGGGCATCAGCGCAGGCAAGGGCCGGGTGCGCTTGTAACGCGAGAGACGGCTCAAAAGTTCTTTGGCTTTGGGCAGTTCGGAAAGTTCTTTGGTTTCCACCCAGCCGGCCTCGAGCAGGGCCTGCCAGGCCCTGTGCCCGGCCTCCGTCCGAATGACCGTAAATGTCCAGCCATTGAGTCCGATACCACCCAGTCCAATGTCCGCATTGTCGGCGGCGTAATCCATACAGTAAAGACAGGCAGGCCTGGCGTACTTACCAAACGCTTTCAGCGAACGGGTTTCTTCTCGGCCATCACGCAACTTAATCTCAAGCCGACCCTTGATATTGATATTGCTAACATCCCGCTTGGATACTCCCAGATCGTCAGCCAGCCAGTCCATGCCCTTTTCGGTAAAGGCCTCAGAACAAAACAGTCCGATCACCAGCCCAATGTTCTGCCTGTACCATTCAGCCACGTCCAACCGAATGCTGGAGAATTGCTGCTGCCGCACACCATCGACCTGGCACGGCACACCCACAACCGCCAGCGGCGCGATACCCCGTTTCATGGCTTCGACCAGCACTAGTGTATTTGGCTGGTAGGAATAACGCGATCTGGCACTGGCAATCACTTCCTCAGGGGTAGTCGCCAGATGGGCATAACCCATCTGCGGATTGTCTGGATCTTCATTACCCACCACCATGCCCTTTAACTGCCCTGTTTGCATACCGTGCACACCCAACGCTGAACAGATACCTCCATCCTGACCGGCTTCCAATATGTAGTCCTTTGTTGTACGCGCGAGTACGCCGTAGGCATAAGGCCCAAACCCGTCGTCCATAACAGGTTGGCGCAATTCAATCTGCTGGGCCAAGTCCTGATCAGTTGGCCGTAAAACGGGACACGCATCCACACACAATTCGCAATAAACACAGGCACTGTTTCGCACGTCGACCGGTTTCTCGTTCTCATAATCGAAAACATCAACCGGACAGATCGTCAGGCACGCTGCGCAGCCGATACACTTCCCGGGATTGACCACCTCTTCCATAAGGAAATCGACTGCCTTGAACCCGCCTCGGTTGTACTCCGAACGCCATGCGTACGCCCATTCGTTCGGGTCGGCGCCCTCGTCAAGCAGCCTGTGGTAACGGTCCTGAACTTGTTTTGTCAGATCTTGGGTCATACTCGCGCCCGGAGTTGGATGCTATTCCGATCGCCGAACGGGCATAAAAACGGTAAATGCACCATGGTTATGTGTTTACGCGGAACCGTCCCGCCTGATATAGAGGCAAAGCCAAAACTTTCAAGCGCGAACGATACCAGATTTACTGCTTAATGAAAGTGTGTGGTAACCAAAACCGAGGCCGGCGGCGCAGTTTCTGCGGGACTCACCAATCACCTCACTTGTAGTAAATTGATCGAGCATTATGAAGCACTCGTGTCAGACAATACAGACCTGTTGGTACCGGACCCGTCAAGGTCCAAATCGAATCGAGCCTGCCTGTAGTCAGGTGACAGATTCAAAGTGCCGGGCGGATGACATCGGCAAAGTGCTGCATACTGTCGAGGGACTGCTCCAGCGTGTCCCGCTGAAAATTGAGCATCAGTCCCTGTACGCCAGTCTCGGTGAGTGCCTCTACATCCTCAACTATCTGTTCGACTGACCCACTCAGAAGATGACGACTGCCGTCATCCAGGGTTAGGGTCTTGTGCTCATCGAACCACAACGCGCAGTAGACCAGCGAAATGCTCGCCGGATCCCGATCCTCTTCAGCAGCAATCTCACCAAGACGCTGAACACGCTCGACAAACCGGTCGATCGAACCCAGCGGGAAACGGGGGTTGTTACCAATCGGATACCAGGTGTCCCCGTACCGTGCTGTACGCCGCAATGCCGGACCGCTCTCGCCCCCGACCCATATCGGCGGATGGGGGTTCTGCACTGGTTTGGGGAGAAAGCTGATATTCCGGAAACGGACAAAGTCTCCTTCGAAAACCGGGTCGTCCTCGGTCCACAGTATCTTGAATGCCTCCAAGTACTCGTCGGTTACCTGCCCGCGCTGATCAAACGACGGCGCACCGAGCGCTTCGAATTCCTCGCGCATCCATCCCGCCCCGACACCGAGTGTCATGCGCCCATGTGAGAGTACATCGATGCTCGCCACCAACTTGGCCGACTCCAGAGCACCCCGATGCGGAATCACAGTCACCGACGTAACCAGGCGAGGCCCCGTGGTCACTGCAGCGAGAAAGGTAAGCACGCTGAACTGGTCGAGACAGGATCCTGACTCGGACCCTGGAAAATTGCCTGAAGGTGAATAGGGATAGCGCGAGTCGATTTTCCTCGGCACTACGATGTGGTCAGGGACAGCAAGGTAGGCAAATCCGAGTTGGTCCGCGCGCCTGGCCAGTTGTTCGATTGTTTGCGGTTCTGCCAGCGGCCCGCGCGTGGGGATAGTCATTCCAAAATCCATGGTATTTTCCTAGTTCTACGCTATCGACAACATATCGGCCGTGTTGGCGAATGAGAAGCTCCAATCTCTAAGCAATCATCCGGTCGCCAACCCCATAACGGTCGGGGAAAGTGACTAAGGTCGCTTATCCTCATCTGTAGTATCGCCGGTGGTGAACCAATCCACTCCACTTTCGCCATTAGACCCAGGCAGTCGATGGCCGGACCTGTCCAGTAATGAATGCCATGGGTTTTCGAATCCCATGACACTGCCCATTTCGATCAGACGATTATCGATTATGGGAAGGATTGTTGTCTAGGCTCTACTCATGGTGTCTATGGGCCAAGAATCCGCAAGGACTGTCAAGGCATTAAGAGTTGTCTAAGTCCTCATGGCAAGGTAGATTGGCACTGTCCAAATGCGAACCAACACCCACATTCAAACTTCATCGGGCAATTGAATTTTGTCGGGCCAAGGTTTTAAGGAAAGAGCAATACCCGGAACGACCAGTCCATTACATCAACAACATATACTGACTACAGGTTAGCAGAATGCCGAATATTTCAGATCTAAGTATCATGCTCTTTCCCTGGGGCGCCCAGAAAACTTCCGTGAATGAGATTGTTGAGGTCGCCAAGTTAGCTGAAGATCTTGGATTTTACTCGGCAACCATGCCTACCCACATGACCATGGCGCCGAACTGGTTGTTCGAAACTTTTCCCAATCACGACGTGCTTGACGCACTGGCGATAGCACCAGTCATTGCTGCAGCCACTTCGACGCTAAAAATCGGATTCAATTCGATCCTTCCACCATTACTGCCGCCTTACCAGTGGGCCAAGTACCTGTCGACACTGGACGTGATTTCCAACGGACGGTTGATCGCCGGTGCTGCAATGGGGTGGTGGGAAGAGGATTTCACTTCAACAGGTGTGAATCGAAAGGCGCGAGGAAAACTATTCGATGAACAACTCGAAGTAATCACGCAACTGTGGACCCAGGACCGGGTTACATTTAATGGCGAGCACTACCAGTTGACCGACATACCGCTTGAACCCAAACCAGTGCAGAAACCTTACCCTCCGATCTGGATCGGCGGCGGAGTCAAATCGATCTGGCGTGCAGCACGCTACGGCGAGTGCATTCTGGCTTTCTGGCCCAATGCGGATGAAGTGAGAGACCTGTGGGTCCCGAAACTTAAGGAAGAAGGGCAAAAATATGGCACCGATCCGAAACTGGCCAGCTTTACTTTTGCCTATGTCGCGGACAGCCAGCGCGATCTGGAGGCTTACGGAGCGAAGCTACAGACCGCTGTAGCCTTTGACCAACCCGATGTCGATCCTCAACAGGTAACCATCACGGGATCGCCTGAAGCCTGTGCTGAACGTATCCATTCGCTGCATGCGGCGGGCGTCTGGCACTTCGTGGTCGAATTTCAGTTCCATGGACTAGAGACACCCAGTTTTGCAATGAAGCAGATGGAGAAGTTCGCCAAACAGGTCGCGCCTTTGCTCTGAAGGATGTTGCCACCTTTCAGATAGCTTCAAATACCTGGAGTTTCACCTTCTTCGGGCACTGAGCAGTGCCGCTTGTGGCCCGGTTTGGAATGGCCAACAACGAGATTCCTGCGTCACAGTCGGCTCTACCGGTCGCCTACCGGCGGATCACAAGAGACTGGATT
>PCBE01000109.1 GCA_002731295.1 Acidiferrobacteraceae bacterium
CCGGAAAAAAGCAACCAAGAAAAAAGCAACCCGGAAAAAAGCAACCAAGAAAAAAGCAACCCGGAAAAAAGCAACCAAGAAAAAAGCAACCCGGAAAAAAGCAACCAAGAAAAAAGCAACCAAGAAAAGGCGGCGCTAAGAACGCGTAACAGTGACGTTAAACAATCGTTAGGCAGACGTTCCTAACCCGACAGAGGCGATGGCTCCGGCCGTCGCCTTTTTTGGTTTTAGGGTAGTTTTCCCGCCTGCTGGGCAGACAAACGACCGGAACCTATGGAGCGACTAACGCCGGTGTGGCCGCCCGATGACCTGCGAGACCCGATAGTCCCAGCTGATATAGCCCGAAACTTCGGATGTGGGAAATGACAGGTTGGTATTGAACTCCTGGTTCTGACCGGGCGGTACATCCTTAGTGATCCTGGCCGTCGCCCACCCCAATCCGTTACAGTTAACCCGATCTGTTTTAGCCTGAGTTGGGCAATCCAGCATCTCAACCTGTACTACAACTTCGACTATAGAAGAAACTAGCGAGTCATTACGTAGAATGCCTTTCATGTCGTAACTACCCGCGTAACCTGTAGTCATGGTCACCTGCGATAGTTCGACCTCTGAATTAGAAATCAGCGAGTCGGAACGTTCGTCATTTTTCGAATTCAACTGGAAGGTGATGACTGCAACTGCGAGAAGCACAACCAGCAAAGTAAATGCCAGTCGAGGGTAACGACTTGCTGAGACAACAAGCGTAAGCCCGATAATCCCCAGTACGAACCAGTGCATAATCTCACTCCCTAGCCGAAGGCTCCAAATTAAGTTGCCGGAATAACCACAGATTCATTAGCCCTTGTTATAACATCATTGCGTAGCACGATCGTTATTGGATTTCGATATCATTGGATCTCACGATCGATTCGAGCCTGACTCGACTATGAACAATCACAGATGAAATCTCGTTAACACAATATTCACTGCAGGGAGGCGATACGCATTGATATACAGTGACACACACTGCAAACGAGTCTTGGGTAACATACAACTATCATCGTGCGATTTTGACTATTGCAGCGTGAGTCGTTGCGACGTCAACCGGCCAAGTAAAGACAATCAATTCTAGGAGTTTGACCAGATGCGATACCAAACTGGGATTAACTCTGATCGCAACCGCAGCATAGGCATCATTCTCGCTAACCTGGGAACACCTGATGCTCCAGATTCACTCGCCGTACGCCAGTTTTTGGCTCAGTTTCTACATGATCATCGTGTGGTAGAACTACACCGAATGATCTGGTGTCCGATTCTTCACGGTATTATTCTCAGGTTTCGACCACGACGCAGTGCCACCGCCTATAAAACAATCTGGTCACCGGCGGGGTCGCCTCTTCTGACAATTGCGAGACGTCAAACCGATCTCATCTCGGATTATCTTCAGCAAAAAATCGAGCTCCCGGTATATTTTGAGCTGGGTATGCGTTATGGCAATCCGTCAATTGTTTCTGCACTGAATAATCTGGCTGAACGGGGCACAGAACAGATACTGATTCTGCCACTTTACCCACAGTATTCGTCTTCCACTACCGCATCGATCTATGATGCAGTAGCCAACGTTGTAAAAAGCTGGAGAAATCTTCCAGCACTGCATATCGTTCGTGACTATCACCTCAATGAGGGTTACCTCAATGCGCTGACGTCGTCGATCTCTGAGCACTGGGCGAAGCAGGGTAGGGCTGAGCATTTGCTGATTTCTTTTCACGGCACACCAGAGCGCTACCGGCAGGCCGGCGACCCCTATGCGGAACAGTGCTTTGCCACCGCCACAGCGCTTGCTGAGAAACTCAAGCTGTCGCAAGGCGACTGGCAGGTAACCTTTCAGTCTCGTTTTGGTCGCGCAGCCTGGCTTCAACCGTACACCGATGAAAGTCTAGTACAGCTTGCCAACCAAGGTGTTCGCAGCGTCGACGTGATCTGTCCGGGGTTTTCTGCAGACTGTCTTGAAACACTCGAGGAAATCGAAATCCAGAGCCGGGAAATTTTCCTGCGCTCAGGTGGCGAAAAATTCCATTACATTCCCTGTCTCAACGATCGCCGAGATCATATCCTGGCACTAGGATCGATCGTGGAACAGGCGTTGGCCGGATGGCTTTGATCCCTGAGCCTTCTTATATAAAACCGCCGACTTCTGGACCTGCTCATTGAGGAGGATCTAACTAGGCATTGAATAATGTGGCCGTCACATCTGTCGCACCAAGCGGATGACTTCCTCCGTTTGGGGCTTGATTTCGTTCCAGAGATAAAACGATGCCGCTGCCTGTTCCACCAGCATACCCAAACCATCGCTGACTTGCCCCGCTCCGTGACCCTCGGCCCACCGCATAAATACTGTGTGTTCATCACCATACATCATGTCGTAGGCCAGAGCATCAGCTGCAAACAGCGCTCCAGGCAACGGTGGTATCTCGCCGGAAAGACTCGCAGAAGTGGCATTGACTACCAGGTCATAATGACAACCTGAAAGGTGATCCAGCCCCACGGCCTCGACTGGGCCGTAACCTGCAAACGCAAACGCCAGTTGGCGGGCTTTCTCCGCGGTACGATTTGCGATCACTAGTTGCTGAGGACCGGCCTCGAGCAGAGGCTGAAGCACACCCCGTGCTGCTCCACCCGCACCCAGAAGCAGTAGTTTTCGGCCGCGCAATCTCAGTCCCAGGTTTTCCTCGACATCTGTTACTAGGCCGACACCATCGGTGTTATCGCCATAAATATCACCCTCGTCTCTAAAACAAAGCGTATTTACCGCTGCGGCGATCTCAGCGCGATCACTCACATGATCACACAACTGGCATGCTTCTTCCTTGAACGGAAGGGTCACGTTAAGACCGTACACACCGCCTGCCTGCAAGTTGTGTACTCCCTGAACGAAACCTCCCCGATCAAGCTGAATCGCCATGTATTCGAGTTCGAGCCTGCACTGCTGCGCAAAAAGTCGGTGAATCTGGGGAGATTTACTGTGTTCTACCGGATGCCCCACCACACCGAACCGGCGTTTTTTTGCTCCGAGATCAAACAAATCTTTCATTACACTGTGTGATTATCCTAAATGTGCGTACCATCGAAACAGTACTGACACTGCGGGTAGCCTGACCGCATAATCTCATCTCAGCTGCCATCGAGTGTATTCGATACCATCGGTGTGCGTCATGCCGGAAACTCCTCAGCAGCAGGTGACCCTGAAGATGAAATTACAGCGCGTAAACGTAATTGACTCCCACACAGGTGGTGAGCCTACAAGAATTGTGATCTCCGGAGGGCCGGATCTCGGTAAAGGTGACATGGCCAGTCGGCGGAAAATATTCCAAAATGAGTATGATCGATTTCGATCTGCCATTGTCAACGAACCCCGAGGTGGCGACGTTTGGGTTGGCGGTATTCTGTGTGAACCAACCCGAACGGAGACAGCCGCCGGAATCGTCTTTTTCAACAATGTAGGTGTACTCAACATGTGCGGTCACGGCACCATTGGTCTGGCAGTCACGTTACATCACCTGGGCCGAATCGCTCCTGGAAACCATCTGATTGAAACATCGGTCGGCGATGTCAGCATCTACCTGCAGGAAAACAACCGAGTCACTGTCACAAATGTTCCAAGCTATCGTTACAGACAGTGCGTCAAACTCAAACTTGATGGTGGCGACACCATTTATGGTGACATTGCCTGGGGTGGGAACTGGTTCTTTCTCGCGCAAGACCCACAGCAACATGTCACGGTTGACCATATCCCGCGCCTCAGTGAAATCGCCAACCAGATTCGCACGGCGCTGATCCGTGATGGGATTACTGGAGACGATGGCGGAGAGATCGACCATATCGAACTGTTTGGTCCGGCAGATGATCCAGCGGACAGTCGCAATTTTGTACTGTGCCCGGGTGGTGCCTACGACCGATCCCCTTGTGGTACGGGCACCAGCGCCAAACTGGCCTGCTTGATGGCCGATGGCAAAGTTGCACCAGGAACGACCTGGCGCCAACAAAGCATCGTCGGCAGTGTCTTCGAAGCCGAGGGGAAGTGGCACCAAGACCGGGTAATACCTAAGATTACAGGCAGTGCACATGTCAATACCGAATCTACTTTGATTCTAGATCCGGAAGATCCTTTCTGTATGGGGATAACCAGTTGAGCCATCACGCAAAACACGTTCTGGTGATAGGCGGAGGCGTTATTGGCACAGCCTGCGCCCATTACCTCGAGGCAGTGGGTTATTCCGTCTCACTGATTGAACGGGGCCGAGTCGGTGGTGAGGCATCGCACGGCAACTGTGGCGTGATCTGTCCGAGTCATCTTTTACCCCTAGCAGAACCTGGCGTGATTGGTCAGGTATTGGGTTCGTTTTTTCGGCGACGATCACCCTTTTTTGTAGCGCCCCGAGTAGATTTCGATCTATGGCGCTGGCTATTCAGATTTGCCGGAAATTGTCGTGAAGATCAGATGATTAAGACAGGTCACGCAGCACTTGGTCTGTTGCAACAATCTAGACGGCTCTATGACGAGTTAATAAATGAATACGGACTGGCTTGCGACTGGGAAACCACGGGGACACTTTATGTGTGTAAGCTGCCCCAGACGTTCGCCTCGTTTTCTAGCACAGTCAAACTCTTGCAGAACGAATACGGTGTTGCCGCGCGGTCTTATCTTGGCGAAAATATATCGGCGTTGGAACCTACGCTACGTCCCGGGTTGGCTGGCGCCTGGCATTTTCCTGGAGACGCTCATCTCAGGCCAGATCGCCTGCTTCAAAGTTGGCGAGATTCATTGGTCGAACGAGATGTCAAAATACTGGAAAATACAGCGTTACAAGAACTTGTGTTTAACGATGGCCGGCCCATAGCTGCTCGCACGACACGGGGCAAAATCGCAGCAGACCATTTTGTTTTTGCGACTGGCGCATTCACCCCACAGCTTTCCAGCCAGCTTGGCTGGTCACCACCGATTCAACCGGCCAAGGGGTACTCACTGACCATGCCTCGACCCGAGCGTTGTCCAAACTATCCACTTAACCTCGTTGATTACGGCGTCGTCGCAACTCCCTGGAAGAGTGGTTACCGACTGGGATCGATACTTGAATTTTCAGGTTACAACCGGAGGATCGATCCACATCGAGTGACACTGCTTCGAACCGGAGCCAATGAATGCCTTAAAGAAGCCTGTGCCGATACGATCGAGGAAACCTGGGTTGGATGGCGCTCGATGACGCCAAACGGGCTACCCTGTATCGATCGATGTCCCATCGCGTCCAATGTCTATGTTGCCGCCGGTCACAATATGCTGGGTATGTCGATGGCAACCGGCACCGGNCAGATGATTGCCCAGATGATCGATGAACGGGTCCCGTCTGTTGACCCTNACGCCTATCGCCTACAGTTCTGAGTCCTCAAAACGATCCGTGGTATTGAAGTGTAGGTCCATANCTCTGAACTGATGACAACGGCCAAAGATATTGCTAAAGATAGTGTTGTTGGCCTGCCGTCCACTCTTCGGCCTCTAGTACTGTCACGNCTGGAACCCCTACTGGACCACCTCGAAAGCCCGATGGTCCAAGCCAATCCAGATGGTTCAAGTCAACAGGNCGTNCNGNCATTGGCCCGAATCGTCGCCNGCAGTGACTTTATCGCCCGCGTTCTGTCTCAGGAACCAGGACTGCTTCAAATATTCTGTGGTCCGTCGGGCGTCGAACAACCAAGGCACCCGGGCGAGCTAACAACCACTGTGCAAGAGATTGGGAGACGAATTGTTCATCGCGCCGAGCTGNTTGTGGAACTGCGTCGCTTAAGACACCGGGAAGTCGCACGAATCGGCTGGCGCGACCTTGCGGGGTGGGCAACACTGGAAGAAGTAGTCGCCACACTGTCGGAACTTGCCGATGCCATCATCGAAATAGCGCTGGCCTGCGCTCACCGNGAAGTTGCAGANCGCTACGGACAACCTATAGGGAATGATACTGGTCTCCCCATAGCGTTGACGGTATTTGGGCTNGGCAAGCTCGGCGGCAGGGAACTGAACCTGTCTTCTGACGTCGATCTTATATTTGCCTATGCTGAACCAGGCGAAACACTGGGTCCGAGCAAGATCAGCAATCAGGAATTCTTTATCAAACTGGGTCAGGTGCTGATCGCTATCCTGGAGGAGCCCACAGCAGATGGCATCGTCTACCGCACCGACATGCGGTTGCGTCCCAATGGCGACAGCGGGCCGCTCGTACTGTCTTACGACGCGATGGATCACTATTACCTGACACACGGGCGGGACTGGGAACGTTACGCCTTGATCAAGGCCAGACCTGTTGCCGGGGATTGTCTCGGCGGTACCNAGTTACTTAAAACACTCAGGCCCTTTATATATCGCAAGTACCTGGATTTCGGCGCTATTGACGCGATCCGTTCGATGAAAGCNCTGATTGAGCGAGAGCTTCAGCACCANGATATGTCCGACCACATCAAGCTAGGCCGAGGGGGTATACGAGAAATCGAGTTTATCGTGCAGAGCCATCAGATCATCCACGGTGGTCGTCATCAGGCGCTCCAAACACCAAGTATCTGGTCCGCGCTGACTGCTCTGGAATCGTTGGGCATTCTAGACCACCAGTGTGTTGAACAACTGCGCTCCGGTTACGATTTTCTACGTCGGCTCGAACACCGTCTCCAGGTCTTAGACGATCAACAGACTCATCGAATCCCAAAAGACCCCGTGGAGAAACAACGCATCGCCACAGCCATGGTCTTCGATTCTGAAAGTCATCTTTTTTCTCGGCTCAGCCAAGTAACCGAAGACGTCCATAAGATTTTTGTTGACATATTCACCCCTGTTNCCGACCTCGATCCTAAAGATACGACCTATCTTGCCGATATCTGGCAAGGTGAACTGCCGACCGACGCGGCGACCAAAAGGTTGACTGCAGCAGGCTTTAAGGAATCCGGCAAAATTANCCAGTTGCTGGAAAACGTTCGCACAAGCCGTTTTTATCTCNCTTATTCGCGTGAAGGCCGTGAACGCTTCGATCGACTGTTGCCGCTTGCCCTCGAGGAATGCGTGCAATCCAGCGAACCGGAAGTCATGCTCACCCGACTGTTGTCGGTCATCGAAACNATCGGCCGGCGCTCCGCTTATCTCTCANTGCTGTCCGAAAATCCTCTCGCGCTTAGACAGTTGGTACAACTCACAACGGCATCAAGTTCAATCAGTAACTGGATCGGTCAACACCCGGTTATCCTGGACGAACTATTGGATCCGATCACAAATTTCGAGGTTGAACAGCGGTCAGCTATTGCGCAGGAGATCAACAGAAAACTGGGCAATGCCAACAGTACCGATCTCGAACGGGATATGGACCTGCTCCGTGAATTTCGCTGGGGTTATAACCTTCGTGTCAGTGCTGCTGACATTGCTGGGCTACTCAGTGTGCACGACGTGTCCCACGCACTGTCTGCGTTGGCCGAAGCCCTGGTGGGGAAAGCGTTAGATAGCGCACACAAAACTCTGGTACCGCCACTACTGGACATAGACACAGACGAACTGGGAATTATTGCGTATGGGAAGCTCGGCAGTGGTGAGTTGGGATACAACTCCGACCTGGATATCATATTCGTCTATGACCAGCCATCTACGATAAGTGCGTCAGCCGCCGCAGAACGCCGCTACCGACTGAGTCGGCTGGTGCAACGACTGGTCCACATTCTCACGGTGCGAACCCCGGCCGGAAATCTCTATGAGATCGATCTGCGTCTTAGGCCGGACGGGCGGTCCGGTACGGTAGTAACACCATTGGATGCCTATGCACAGTATCTGCAGGACAGTGCCTGGACCTGGGAGCACCAAGCACTCGTTCGGGCCCGGATGATCAGTGGAGATGGGGCTTTGGAAGAGCGGTTTGAAGCAATCCGAAAAGATATCCTGCTAACGACTCGCCAACCGACCACGCTCGCCCAGGCGATTTCCAACATGCGTGATCAAACCATTGCCGTCAACTGCCGCAGCACAACAAGCCAGTACGATCTAAAACTGGATCGAGGCGGGTTGGTCGACATAGAATTCCTGGTTCAGTACTGGGTTCTGAACTGGGCCCGGGATTACCCGCAACTGGTAGTTGATCGAGACAATTATTCCATCATCAAGGCATTGCTCGACGCAGGCCTGATTGATGCGGACACCGGGTCTTCCCTATTGGAAATCCTTACCCTCTACCTGACAACGGAAAACCGGCTCAAGCTCCAGGAGATGCCTCCATTGATCGACCAGAACCAGCTGGCCGCGGAACGCAACAGAATCACATCGCTCTGGCAGCAACATTTGTCTGCCGATTGAATCACAGCAAAAAATTTCCGAACGCTTTATTCGGCCCGTACCCTGACTACCATGCGGTAGAATTATCCTTTCGATTCGGCTTGCACACACTGCTCTACACTTATGCACAAAGGACCCACCATCGCCGTTATCATTGGTTCATTTCACCGAGCCTACGGAGAAATCATGCTGTCCCAGGCGCATCAGACTGCGATGCATGAAGGACTACAGCTGGACGAGCCAATTTGGGTCCCTGGCTCAATGGAAAAACCGCTTGCACTGAAAAAGGAGTTAAAGCGAGCAGCTATCGTGGGTGCTGTGACACTGGGTATTATTGAACGTGGGGAAACTGGGCACGGTCTCGTTATGGCACAGGCCGTGATTAAATCAATCATCGACCTTCAGTTGGAAACGATGAAACCGGTTGGAATCGGTATATTGGGGCCCGAAATTACCCCGGAGCAGATTCAACCTCGTCTTGAGCCTTATGCGCGAGATGCTGTACTCGCGGTCAGCTCAATGCTTCGGGAAACGAAAAATATTCCAATCTAGGCAGAATATCACTGGTTGACAGGGGCGTACTTGTGCTCTAAACAGGGGCGCTTGATGTTCAGATTCAAAGAACACAACACACTGGGGAAATCCTGATGTCATTTTCAGACCGCGACGGCACTATCTGGATGGACGGCGAAATGGTGCCGTGGCGAGATGCCAAAGTACACGTGCTAACACATTCGCTGCATTACGGGCTGGGTGTATTTGAAGGTGTGCGCGCCTATCAGAGCGAACAGGGGACAGCCATTTTTCGTCTGCACGATCACACGAATCGGTTTTTTCGATCAGCACACATACTCGGTATGGATATGCCCTATGATGCCGACACACTCAATGACGCACAGAAACAGGTGATCCGGGCCAACGGCCTTGAAGCCGCCTATATCAGACCACTGGCATTTTATGGATCCGAGGGCATGGTAATTCGTGCCGACATGCTCACAACACATGTGGCGATTGCGACCTGGGAATGGGGTGCTTATCTCGGTGATGACGGATTGAAAAACGGTATCAAGGTCCGCACATCGTCCTTGACGCGGCATCATGTCAACATCACCATGTGCAGAGCCAAAGCTTGCGGTAACTACATCAACTCGATTCTGGCCCTGCAGGAAGCTGTCTCGGCCGGTGCAGACGAAGCACTGATGCTTGATGCTGAGGGATATGTCATGGAAGGCACTGGCGAAAACATTTTCGTTGTCCGCGATAACAAGATCTACACACCTGATCTGACCTCCGCACTCGAAGGTATTACCCGCGATACAGTAATTACGCTGATCAAAGAACTCGGTATCGAGTTGGTGGAAAAACGGATCACCCGTGATGAGGTCTATATTGCAGATGAGGTATTTTTCACCGGTACAGCCGCTGAGGTCACACCTGTCCGGGAACTCGATAACCGCACCATCGGTTCGGGTAAGCGCGGTCCGGTCACTGAAAAAATCCAGTCATTGTTTTTTGACTGTGTCCTGGGTCGCCACCAGGCGCACCGTGACTGGCTGACCCCAATTTAACAAACACTGCCGAGATGCCAATTCCAACAAAGTCCCCGATCGACCAGGCCGAGGCGGTAGCGGCCGATCAGCATACCGCTGTCCAACCCCGAGAGATCGCACACAGCGAACTGCCCCTTTTCTGCCCCCGTGAAGACACGACGCTATGGAGCCAACACCCGCGTGTTTATCTGCCGATCGAGAAGGATGGCGATGCCCTTTGTCCTTATTGCGGTACGCGATTCATTCTTAAAGACAGCCCCTGACAGGCCAACCCCGAGAGGTGGGTCCACCTGATCTGGTACCACCATGACCACAATCGCCCCTAAAATTCTGGTGGTCGGTCCGGCCTGGGTCGGTGACATGATCATGGCGCAGAGTCTTTTCATTAAACTGAAACAAACCCGGCCCCAGTGCCGGATCATGGTCACTGCACCCGACAGTACCTTACCCTTGTTAAGCCGTATGCCGGAGGTCGATGACGCCATAGCAGCGCCTTTTGCACACCATCGTCTGCAGCTCACTGACCGTATTCGCCTCGGCCAACAACTGCGACACCACAAATTTGATCAGGCCATTGTCCTGCCGGGTTCTATCAAATCGGCGCTGGTTCCGTTTATAGCTGGTATTCCCCGCCGTACTGGTTACCGGAAAGAACCCCGTTACGGCCTGCTCAATGACTTGCGCACGCTCAACAAGGAGAAACAACCCCGGCAGGTGCAGCATTTCGTGCAACTTGGGCTGTCGGCAGATGCCCCGCTTATCGAAAATACCCCGAGACCCCAGTTAGAATCTAGGCCTGAATCTGTGCCCGACATCCTGGCCAACCTCGCCGTCCCAGTCGCCGACACCCCGGTACTCGCACTATGCCCCGGTGCGGAGTACGGCCCGGCAAAGCGCTGGCCAGTCAGGCATTTTGCCGAACTCGCGTCACTTAAACTGAATGAAGGCTGGCGAGTTTGGCTACTGGGTAGCTCCAGGGACGCGCCCTGTGTCCAAGCTATCAATGACGCCGTCCATGGGCGCTGCGTGGACCTCAGCGGACGGACCAGTCTGGACCAAGCCGTTGACCTGCTGAGCGCTACGACTCAAGTTGTTAGCAATGATTCCGGGCTGATGCACATTGCAGCTGCTGTCGGTAGACCATTGGTAGCCGTTTATGGTTCTTCCAATCCTAACTTCACACCGCCGCTGGGCCACAATACTCGAACTGTGTCACTGCAGCCCGACTGCTGGCCTTGTTTTCAGCGGGCCTGTCCATTGGGACATACCCGGTGTCTCGAAGACCTCTTGCCTGAACGCGTTACCGACGCCCTGGCTGAAATTGGGCAGGTCTGAAGTTGAAAATTCAAGAACAGACCGTGCAGCCAGATATAATGCCCGTTGTTGCAACCGCCTGAGTCAGAGATTTGTCGACATCCCCCCTCAAGATTTTAGTTACCGGTGGCGCTGGATATATTGGCTCGCACACTGTCCGGCAACTATTGGCAGCAGGACATCAGGTGACCGTTGTCGACAATCTGTACAGTGGTCATCGTTGGGCAGTGCCACCAACGGCTGACTTTCACCAGCTTGATGCTGGCGATGAGCCCGCCATGTCGTCAATCCTACGCCAACAGCGGAGCGATGCAGTCATTCACTTTGCCGGGCATATCGTTGTGCCTGAATCCATCGCTGATCCGGCAAAGTACTATCGCAACAACGTGGTCGCATCATTGAACCTGATCCGTGCATGTTGTGCATCAGGAGTAAGGTACTTTATTTTTTCTTCCAGTGCCGCTGTTTATGGAGACCCCGAACAGGTCCCGGTCGCCGAACACCATCCCACGATACCGATCAATCCCTATGGCCGAACCAAGTTGATCACTGAATGGACGCTGCGTGATATGGCGCTTGGCGGTAGGCAAGGCAGTGCTGGTCTCAAGTACGTTGCACTTCGCTATTTCAACGTAGCCGGTGCCAGTCTTGACTGCACTCTAGGTCAGGCAACTCCGGAAGCAACCCACTTAATCAAGGTCGCGTGTGAAACCGCAACCGGGCAGCGCCCATCAATATCGATGTTCGGTCACGATTACGATACCCCTGATGGCACCTGTATCCGGGATTACATTCATGTCGAAGACCTCGCAGCGGCCCATTTGTGTGCGCTTGACCACCTACAGTCAGGAGGTGAATCACAAGTTTTGAATTGTGGCTATGGTCGAGGTTTCAGTGTCCGTCAGGTCCTTGACACAATCGAGCAAGTCAGCGGCAAGCACTTATCCATCGTAGAGACCGAGCGTCGGGCGGGGGACCCTGCCAATTTAGTGGCCGACAACCATGCGATTAAGGAGGTCTTAAACTGGACACCACAATACGATGACTTGGCGATAATCTGCCGTACGGCCTACAACTGGGAGTGCCGTCAGCTGCAATAGCCGGCTATCTACTTGCGTTAATACTGACCCTGAAACTCGGCAGTAAAGACGGTTACACTATCCACAATGGCCTATTGAAAAAGGGGCCGTTCTCCTCATGAAAATCGCATTTTGTCTTTTTAAGTATTCGCCCTATAGCGGCCTGTCACTCGACTTTCTCCGAATTCTGGAGGAGTGCCAAAAGCGGGGCCACGATCCCTATGTTTTCGTATCCGAGTGGCGGGGAGAACGTCCGGAGGGGGTCCAGTTCATGGTTCTAAAGCCCCCAAAGATTTCATTGAAATTCTCAAATCATGCCCAAAATGAGCAGTTCCATAACAAACTGCAGGCAGAACTCAAAAAACAGGCCTTTGATGTAGTCGTCGGCTTCAACAAAATGCCTGGTCTTGACCTTTATTATGGAGCAGACAGCTGCTATGTCGGGGATAAAGTACCTCAGTACCCAGCTATCTACAAACTGACGCGACGCTACAAAGGCCGGTATTCTTTTGAACAAGCTGTATTCGGCGTGAAAAGCCAAACACTCATTCTTTCGCTGTCAGAGCAACAGAAAAGCGAGTACCAAGAGCATTATTTCACTCCCAATAAGCGATTCCACTTGCTTCCTCCGACACTGGACGCAAGTTTCTCACCAATTACAGATCGCGTTACGCAAAAAGAAAAGCTCCGCGCAGAACTCGGCCTACCTATCAACAATCTATTGCTGATGTTTATTGGTTCCGGTTTCAGAACTAAAGGGCTTGCTCGGACTATTACTGCTCTAGCCGGTCTGCCGATAGACCTCCAACAACGTAGTAGCCTGATTGTTGTTGGCCACGATGATGATGAAAAACAATACCGAAAACAGGCCGACAGGGCCTCAGTATCCCAACAAGTATTGTTTCTGGGCGGTCGATCCCGACAAGAAATCCCCAAGTTGCTAGCAGCAGGTGATCTAATGGTGCACCCGGCACATAACGAAAATACTGGTACGGTTCTGCTTGAAGCTATTGCTGCAGGACTCCCCGTCTTAGCAACGGATGTGTGCGGTTATGCGCACCATATAAAAGCCGCCGAGGCAGGTATCGTGTTGGATTCACCGTTCGACCAGAAAGCGCTAAATACCCGGTTAGCGAGCATGCTAACTTCTCCTTATCTGGACCGATGGTCTGCAAATGGCCAACGCTACGGAACAAATCCAGCCCTTTACAAAATGCCAGCCAGCGCCGTTGACGCCATTGAGGCTTACGAACAAAGAAATATCTCCCCGATAAACTGCACACCTGACAGCCAAGATATACACAACATCTACTTGCGCGAAGATCTTAGCCAATTGAGTTTTGATGAGCTCTTGGAGATTGGGAAGAACATGATTGGTGGCCACCATAACGTCGTAGAAGCTCGGGACAAGCTAGGTGAAGAGGGTCGCCGAACTGTTTCCTTCAGTCACAACGGTGAACGTTACTACTTGAAAATTCATGATGGTGTGGGTTGGAAAGAAATTGGGAAAAACCTGACCTCTCTCCGGTTGCCCGTACTCGGTGCCGAAAACGAATGGAAAGGTGTCCACCACCTTCGTCGCCAGACACTGCTCCAGAATCTTGGACTGAATACCCTCAATATTGCGGGTTATGGCACCCGGGAACGCCGTTTTTGGAAGATATTAAACAATCCTGCTAAACGCCAATCACTGATCGTGACAGATGAGATTCCAGAGGCTATAAGTCTTGAAGATCTGTTCAAAGACAAATTATTTTGGGGGCGTAATGCCAACAAGATACCCATCAAAATTTGCTTTAAACGCTGGTTAATCGAACAACTCGCACAAACAGCTCGAGTTCTGCACAACAGCGGTGCAAACCATCGGGACTTCTACCTCAGCCATTTTCTACTCCAGCGAACCAAAGAGTCGCATGAACCAACTCCCGAAAATAGCAGTCTTTTTCTTATCGACCTGCACCGAATGCAGATTCATAAACCTAGATGGACCGCCTGGATTAAAGCAATCCTACAGGGAGCACTAAAACTGCAGCGACCGCATCCACCAGAGAGCGTAACCCCTCGGCGCTGGAAGATGAGAGACGTGTCCGGACTGCACTACTCCAGTATGGATCTCGGCCTAACCAAACGCGACCTAATTCGATTCATCTCCACTTACGAAAATATAAGCAACCGACAAGTACTCGAGGCATTGCAAGCCAACGACGGCTTTTGGCGTGATGTGCGATCACGCGCCCAGAACCTGTATCGTTCCGAAAAGCGTCGGACGAGAAAGACAGGCAAGGTTGCTAACACCCCTCTGACACCAGCCAGCACCCAGCACTGACCTTACCAAGGGACGCGACGCGATCTGGGATGCGCAATTTGTAGATGGAAATACGATCCCAGATTCCGACGGGCGACCTCACGCTGCTCTCCGATAGGGCGAGCCAATTTTCCTCAGGTCATCTACATATACACCATTATCTACGCGATCATTCCCCGCTGATACACCACACTCTTAAGAACCCGGATCTAGCACTGTCCGATCCAGAATGTCAGATCATTAAAAGCGACAACACAACTACTGTTGGACTGATCTTCCGAGATAGTTACAAAATTGCAATCAAGCGTTACAACACCAAGAATACCTGGCATCGTCTCCGCCGCACCATTCGCAGCTCACGCGCTGAGAACTGCTGGCATTTCACCCGAACCTTACGGAGCCTGGATATTTCTGTGGCACCGGCTGTTGCCTGGATCCAGGAAATCCAGGTTGGTTTAAAGGGTAGATCCTGGTTCGTGTCTGAATTTGTGGATGGAATTAGCTGTCTAGACCATCTCAAACGGGATGTTCCCCCTACCGAGATCGAAAAAACCTTGGGCGAGATTGTCGGGATCTTGTGCAAGCTGAGGGATAAGCACATCTCACATGGCGATCTCAAAGCAACCAACATTCTGCTGTCGGACCAGGGACCTGTGCTGATCGACCTCGACGCTATGCGGCAGCACAAGACTGAAACAACTTATCAACAGGCCGCCAGAAAAGACATAAATCGCTTTCTTCGAAACTGGCAAGACAACCC
>PCBE01000110.1 GCA_002731295.1 Acidiferrobacteraceae bacterium
AAGCCGCTCGGATTCATCTGCTTTGGAGGAAATGTTCAAACATGCAAATAGGGTGCGCAGGCAGATCAAGGACAGGCGCTCGTAGCGAAATCTGCGTGTTTGAGCATGAACTCGTTCATCATCAACGGTCCAGGCGTGTTAAGAGGATCAATCTCCCTACCAGGTGATAAATCGATCAGTCACCGTGCTGTAATCCTTGGGGCGATCGCGCAGGGACGCACAATGATTAAGGGACTGTTAGAGAGTGAAGATGTTCTTTCGACTGTGGATGCGTTACGCAACATGGGAGTAAAGATAGACCATCATAAAGAGGAAGGAATGGTGATCGAAGGTGTCGGTCTATACGGATTGAAGGATCCGGGGCAGTCGTTGAATATGGGGAACTCGGGTACCGCGATGCGTTTAATGGCCGGTGTGCTGGCAGGACAGTCTTTCCCATCGACGTTGGTTGGAGATGACTCTCTCAGTCAACGACCCATGTCTCGAGTAGTTGAACCGTTGCTTGCCCTAGGCGCCGATATCTCTGTACAGAACACCGGTTATCCACCGATTCAAATAAAGCCGGTTAAGCGACTCAAGGGCGTCGATTATGTAATGCCAGTTGCCAGCGCGCAGGTCAAGTCGGCATTTCTTTTGGCGGCTCTATGTGCCGATGGGGCTAGTCGGGTAAAAGAACCAGAACAGACTCGTGACCACACGGAGCGAATGCTAAGAGGCTTTGGGCATTCTATTTCGCAACAAGGTGATTGGATTAGTGTTATGGGCGGAAAGGAATTGGCGGGAGCGAAGGTGGTGGTACCAGGAGATTTGTCATCTGCTGCATTCTTTATAGTCGGTGCGGCGATCGCCGTTGGATCCGAGCTTATTCTGAAAAATGTGGGTGTAAACTCGACGAGAACAGGCGTGATTGAAATTCTGCGGAAAATGGGGGCCAGTATCAGTTACCTGAATGAAAATACGATATGCGGGGAACCCACAGCCGATCTGGTGGTGAGTTCTACCCCGTTGAGGGGTGTCAAGATCGAAACGCACCAAGTAGCACGAGCGATTGACGAGTTTCCCATCTTATCAATTGCAGCTGCTTGTGCGCGCGGGAAGACAACACTACATGGGGCGGAAGAACTCAGGGTTAAAGAAAGTGATCGGATTCGGTCGATAGTCTGTGGGCTAAACGAACTAGGAATCTCGGTAGAGGAGCGACTCGATGGATATTCGGTAACCGGAGGTGAGATATTGCCGGGAGAGGTAAATAGCCGTTCGGATCATCGTATCGCGATGGCATTCGCGATTGCTGGGCTGGTTGTTTCCGGTTCGATCTGCATTAAAGATACTTTAAACGTAAGAACGTCATTCCCAGGTTTTGTCGAGTTGGCAGCATCGATTGGTCTGCAAATATACGAACAAAGCGGGTCTCATCGTGGCTGAGGTGCCAGTTTTGGCTTTAGACGGGCCAGGAGGAAGTGGTAAAGGGACGGTTGCCAGTCGGATTGCTATTCTTCGACATTGGCGGATTCTCGATAGCGGCGCACTTTACCGAGCGTTCGCCTTCAGGGCTCAGGAGTTAGGAGTATTACCCGATGATTTGCCCGGCATCCAACGGGTTTTAGCAGAGACTAATTTTGATTTTGCTGTTAAAAAGACTGGTGAGGTTGGCATCTTGGTCAATGGCAATGATGTCACGACAGCCCTACGAAGTCCCGATGCTGGATTGGCGGCCTCGACTTACGCGTCAAAACAGCCCGTCCGGGAATGTTTGATCACCAGACAGCGGTTTGAACGACAGGCCCCCGGTTTGGTCGCAGATGGTAGAGATATGGGGACCGTGGTGTTTCCGGATGCGACACTCAAAGTGTTTCTAACGGGAACACTCAAAATCAGGGCACTAAGGCGCTATAAACAGTTGATGGAAAAGGGTTTTAGTGCTACCCTTGCCGCCGTTGAACAGGAAGTATCTGCTCGCGACGAAAAGGACAGAAGCCGGGCGGTTTCGCCTTTGGAACCCGCGAAGGATGCAGTCATCTTAGATACATCCGAAATTGGAATTGATCAAGTTGTCAAGAAAGTTGATGATCTACTTACAGCCAAACTGGCCCAGGGCAATAATGGGTAAAACACTTGCACCAATAAATGTAGTGGCTATGTATATAGGTCGATCAATTATATACGCCATGAATTTTTCTTTGATGTCTAACGTATGGTCGAATCACAGATCCGGAGTGTCCTCCGGTTGAATACTAACCACTAACTCGTCGAGAAGATTGGGCGAAAGCCTAGAATCCACACACTATGTCAGAAAGCTTTGCAGAACTACTGGAAGAGAGCTTAAGCAGCTCTGAAATGAAGCCTGGTGCAGTAATTGAGGCTGAAGTTGTCGATATAAACGGTGATTACGTTATTGTTAATGCTGGCCTTAAGTCAGAGTCTGAAATACCTGCATCTCAGTTTAGGGATTCTGAAGGTGCTGTTCAGGTCAACATCGGCGATCGAGTTGAAGTCGCCATAGAAACAGTCGAGGATGGCTACGGAAACACCCGCCTGTCTCGAGAGCGTGCCCGAAGAGCGAAGTCGTGGGAAGTTCTGGAGAGTGCTTTTGCCGACCAATCGATTGTGAAAGGATTTTTGACTGGAAAAGTAAAGGGCGGATTTACAGTTTCCATGGACGAAGTAAGAGCTTTCTTGCCCGGATCACTGGTAGATGTCAGACCGGTGACGGATACCGTTTTCCTCGAAAACAAAGAACTCGAGTTCAAGGTGATAAANCTNGANCGGGTAAGNAANAANGTCGTTGTTTCGCGNCGGGCAGTTGTCGAGAAAGANATGGAGGNNGAACGTGNCGAATTNCTCCAGAATCTNGAAGANGGCCAAATAATGAAGGGTACCGTCAAGAANCTGACAGANTACGGTGCGTTCGTTAATNTNGGCGGGTTAGATGGACTCTTNCATATTACCGANATTGCCTGGAAGCGAGTTAAACACCCATCAGATGTTTTGGANGTGGGNCAGGAATTGGATGTNCGGGTGCTGAAATTCGATCGAGAGAGNAACCGGGTATCGTTGGGGCTTAAGCAACTCGGNGAAGATCCATGGGCAGATATNGCGCGACGTTANCCAGAAAGNACTCGAATATTTGGCAAGATTACTAATATTACGGATTATGGTGTCTTTGTTGAACTGGAAGAGGGTGTTGAGGGCTTGGTTCATGTNTCTGAAATGGACTGGACCAACAAAAACGTTCATCCAAGTAAAGTGTGCCACTTAGGAGATGAAGTTGAAGTCANGGTGCTNGAGATNGATTCTGAACGGCGGCGGATATCGTTGGGAATTAAACAATGNACGCCCAANCCATGGGAAGAGTTNGCGNCCACNCACAATAAAAATGACCGTATAACGGGNCAGATNAGNTCNATTACTGACTTTGGCGTGTTCATNGGTNTNGATGGTGGCATAGACGGACTTATTCATCTNAGTGACNTGTCCTGGGACCGNCCTGGCGAAGACATNACCAGGGAATTTAANAAGGGNGACGAGGTAACNGCGGTCGTTCTNGCAGTAGACCCTGANCGAGAACGCATATCANTGGGGATTAAACANGCTCAAGAGGATCCTTTTGGGGCTTATGTTTCGGCCAANCCCAAAGGGTCGGTAGTGAAAGGCGTTGTTGACACTATAGATGTAAAAGGTGCGGTGATCCGTTTGGAGGAAGGTGTTGAAGGCTATCTCCGGGCAGCTGANCTGTCGCGGGACTTTGTCGAAGATGCGCGCAANGCGTTGCAGTCNGGTGCCGAAATCGAAGCGCGAGTTACCAGCATCGAACGAAAGAGNCGACGTATAACACTGTCTGTTAAAGCGCTGGAGATGGAGATAGAAGGGAAGGCGATAGAAGAGTACACGACCNGANCCTCAACTACCATCTCGCTAGGGGATAAGTTAAAGGAAGAGTTGTCTAAGAGAGAAAGTTGAACGCTGATAGTTACTAGCTAGAAACCGAAAGGATACTGATGACCGAGTTGTATCGATGACTAAATCCGATCTTATTGAACGACTAGTAGCGGGACAGNTTCATTTGCCACCGCGCGATATTGAAACTTCCGTTAACGCTGTGCTTGAACATATGAGTAACTCGTTGGTCGANGGAGATCGTATCGAAATACGTGGATTTGGGAGCATNGGATTGAGATATAGNGCGCCGCGTATCGGGCGGAATCCAAAGACGGGTGAATCCGTGTCAGTACCTGGCAAGTACGTGCCACATTTCAAGCCTGGTCGATTGTTAAGAGAACGAGTCAACAAAACCAAGACTAATGTCGAAGTTCTTGCCAGGTGACCTGAGCGTCTACGGACCAGATACAGATACGACCNGTAACCCGTTAGGTAGCGGACCCTCGAACAGTTCGGCCAAATGAAAGTTGTCTTCTATGTATCGATTTCGATTGTGTTGTTTTTGTTTGTATTCACTTTCATCGTCCAAAATCCGCACGATATTAAAGTTCATTACTATTTTGGAATGGTCTGGGACGGNCCCATCACGATTCTTTTGCTGCTTACGCTTGGAGCGGGCATCCTGTTTGGAGTNTTCACGAGTAGCCTGGCTCTTCTAAAATTGAAAATACGACTGACAAAAGTTATCAAACAGCTGAAGCACTTACAGTCCAATCATTCAGTTGGACAAGAACAAATAAAAAAGGAGGGCAGTTAGCACAATGGACGCGACCTGGCTCCTCCTGCTCTTGCCGTTGGCGGCTGCATCCGGATGGTATGCTGCATCGAGGGGCATTCGATCTCCACGCACTGTAAGGTCGGACATACCTCAGGCCTACATTAAGAGCCTTAATTTGCTACTGAATGAACAACAAGACAAGGCTCTTGATGTGTTGATCAGTGCTTTGGAAACTCACGAGGAAACAGTCGAGATCCAGCTTGCCCTNGGAAATCTGTTCAGGCGTCGAGGAGAGATAGAAAGGGCGACCCAACTCCACCAGAACCTGATAGCGAGGAGTGGGCTAGACCCTGACCAGCGGCTTCTTGCGCTGTATGAACTGGGACAGGATTACTACAAGGCAGGATTGTTCGACAGAGCAGAAAGTTTGCTGCTTGAGGTAGCTGCNGCCGTCGAATATTCGGAATCAGCCTACCGCCTATTATTNCAACTCTACGAACAGGAGAAGGAGTGGGACAATGCCATAGATTCCGCNAAGAGACTCTCTTCAGCGAGTGGTGAAGACCTGACTGGCCTACTTGCGCAATATTACTGCGANCTTGCAGAGGAACGAATGGCGTCAGGGNTGTATCAGGAATGTGCAGGGTTTATCAATCAGGCGCTGATCTCNGAAAAGAACTGTACTCGGGCGTTGATGCAATCTGGAAGGCTAAGAGCGATTAAGAATGAGCACCAACTTGCAATACGGGAATGGACCAAAATTGTAAACCTGCATCCCGAAATGNTGACTGATGTAGTTNGTTTGGTTCGACAGAGTTACCAGAGCCTAGGGCGNCTGTCAGACTATCGAAAATTTCTGGAACGATGCATCGAACTTAACNATGACTTTCGACTGATGATGACATTGGTCGATCTTCTAGTTGAAATCGGTCAGCCTAGCCAGGCACGTAGCCNTTTGTTAAGTTGGATGCGAAACACGGACTCTCTGAAATCATTAACTGGCCTTATCGAGTCGGGCGNTGGTCNCGGGGACGATTTTCGGTCTGATCGGAGCCTGGGTTTTCTGATAGATTTGGTGTCAGCTCTTTTTGGAATGACGAGAAGCTATGAATGTCGTAATTGCGGTTTCAAAGGCAAATCGATGCATTGGCAGTGTCCGGGGTGTAAGAAATGGAACAGCACGGGACCATCGAAGACAACTCCACGCCTACAGGAAAGATAAATAGATAGCAAGTGACGTGTGACTATTGAACGTCAATCGTGTGCTTAACGATACTCGTAACCACTGCAAGGATGCAGTGAAGCCTTTCGTACAATTCTACAAGGAGCGTAGATTATGAGACTGAAAAACTATTGTTTAGTCGTGCTAATAGGTATGTTGTGGTCGACGGGTATTATGGCCGGGACAGTCAACATTAATTTGGCTGATGTCGGTGAGTTGGCCGAGAATATTCACGGAATCGGACCAAGACTCGCCCAGGCGATTGTAAATTATCGGGCACAGTATGGTGACTTTGGTTCAATCGACGAACTCGTGGGGGTTCGCGGAATCGGATTAACGATCATTAAAGCTAACCGAGGTGTGATAGTTGTTAAGGATGCCCCACTACAAACACAGATCGATGTTACGTCTGATTGATAATATTGCACCATGGCGGAAAGGGTGCCTGCAGGCACCCTTTCTTTTGGTTGAGTCGTATGTCTGGAGCACACAATGAAGGTATCGGTTATAGGGGTAGGGTATGTTGGTCTGGTCAGTGGTGCTTGTCTGGCCGATGTTGGAAATTACGTCACATGCGTTGATATCGATGAAAAGAAAATCGCTGATCTGTCAGAAGGAAAGATCTCTATTCATGAAACGGGCCTGGAGGAGATTGTTGCAACGAACCTACTTGCAAAGAGACTGGTCTTTACCAACAATGTTGAGCATGGAATCTGTGGCGCGGATGTAATTTTCATCGCGGTGGGTACACCGCAAAAAGCCGACGGGTCTGCAGATCTTGGCTATGTACTCGCTGCCGCACGGTCCATAGCCCAATGGATCGAAGATTATGTCGTGGTGGTTACAAAGTCTACAGTGCCGGTGGGTTCATGTGATGCAGTACGCAAGGAAATAGACGGTGTACTTGCGCAACGCGACTGTTCTGTAGAGTTCGATATTGTCTCGAATCCTGAATTTCTTAAGGAAGGCAATGCAGTTGCCGATTTCCTAAAACCGGATCGAATCATCATTGGCTCAGACAGTCACAGAGCTCAAGAGGTAATGCGTAGTCTGTATTTACCATTCAATCGGAGTCATGACCGTATGGTCTCTATGGACGTACGGTCTGCGGAATTAACAAAGTATGCTGCCAACGCGATGCTTGCGACTAAAATATCTTTTATAAATGAAATAGCGAATCTGGCTGATCGAGTGGGTGCTGATATTGAGTCGGTAAGGCGTGGAATTGGCTCGGACCCAAGAATTGGTTATGAGTTTATCTACCCTGGCTGTGGATACGGAGGTTCCTGCTTCCCTAAGGATGTGCGAGCACTTTACCAGATCGGCAAGGTTCACCAATACGATAGCCGCCTACTCAGTGCAGTTGATGAAGTGAACACAGCTCAGAAACAAGTTCTTATTGAGAAAATATTGCGCTTCTTTGGGGATGATATTCAAGGGCGACATTTCGCGTTGTGGGGCCTTGCATTTAAGCCCAATACAGATGATATGCGGGAGGCGCCAAGTCTATCAGTCATTGAACAACTGCAGTCCAATGGATCGACGGTGTCCGCCTATGATCCAATCTGTAATGCCCATGCCCAAGAGATGTTTGGAGATAATCCGACAATTACATTTTCGGCTGACCGTTACAGTGCGCTGAATGATGCGGATGGACTCATTATAGTGACCGAATGGAAAGAATTTAGGACTCTGGACCTGATGGAGGTTAAGAAGCGCATGAAAGGCACTGTTATATTTGATGGTCGAAATATATATGATCCGACTGTGCTAAATGAAGCCGGGCTCACCTACTGTGCGGTTGGCCGTGGTAGTCGCATATAGAGCCATTGATTAATAACAATCCAAAGATCATGAATAAATCGCTGACATCGCTGATAGCCTCACAACGCATTCTAGTAGTAGGAGACCTCATGCTGGACCGGTACTGGTCTGGATCCGTCACAAGAATATCTCCTGAAGCACCAGTGCCGGTCGTCTCGGTCGATTCAATAACAGAGTGTATCGGTGGGGCCGGTAACGTTGCCGCCAATATCAGCAGTCTAGGTGCCCAGTGCCGGCTACTCTCCATCGTCGGTGATGATGTGAGTGGTAGAGTGTTAGACGGTCTGCTAGCAGATTCAGGGATTGATAGGCATTTGCACATCGACATGGAAAATCGAACTACCGAAAAACTAAGGGTTGTATCGCTAAATCAGCAGTTGATCCGTGTGGATTTCGAAGGAACGCCTAATGTCAGTCTGACTGAGCGAGTCCTGGATGATTATGAACGGTTGCTCACGGGTGTGTCGGTTGTCGTTGTTTCAGACTACGGAAAGGGAGGGTTATCCAATGTCCCTCAGATCATAAGTCTCGCCAATCAGCGCGCGATTCCTGTTGTGGTTGACCCCAAAGGGACTGATTTTTCGGACTATCGTGAAGCAACCATTGTTACACCGAATACATCGGAATTTGTCCAAAGTGTCGGAGACTGCCCGACGACCGAGGAATTCAATAAGAAAGCTTATTCCTTGATCGAAAAGCTGTCACTTCAAGGACTTCTCGTCACACGTGGGCCAGACGGTATGACGCTGTTTGTTCAAGATGGCACATTTGTCAATCAGCCGTCTAATGCTAAACAGGTTTACGATGTCAGTGGCGCCGGCGATACGGTAGTGGCTGCCATTGCGGTCTTCCTGGGCTGTGGTATGAGTTGGAGCGAAATACTAGAATACGCAAATATTGCTGCAGGAATTGTAGTCGGCAAATTCGGTACTGCTACAGTGACACTGCCCGAAATCGTTCGCCAGTTGGAAAGAGTAACGGCGTGATGTACATCGTTACAGGAGGTGCTGGATTTATTGGGTCGAATATTGTTGCTGGCCTCAATGACAAAGGCCTAACCGACGTGATTGTGGTGGATGATCTTGCAGATGAGGCCAAGGTATCGAATATTATTGACCTTGAGTTCTCTGATTACCTGGATAAATCACAGTTCCTCAAAGATGTGATCAAGAATGGGTTGCCTCAACAAACCCGTATGGTTTTTCACCAAGGAGCGTGTTCAGATACGACGGTGACAGATGGCCATTTTATGATGGAAAACAATTTCTCTTACTCAAAGCATCTGTACGAGGCTTGTCGTAGTTGTGATGTGCCCTTTGTTTATGCATCTTCTGCTTCGGTATATGGAGAATCCAAAGTGTTTGAGGAGTTCAGTGAGTATGAGAATCCTTTGAACGTCTATGCACTGTCTAAATTGATCTTTGACCGTTATGTTCGAGTTCGAGAAGCGTCTTGCACGAACCAGGTTGTGGGTTTACGTTATTTTAATGTGTATGGTGCGAGGGAGCAGCATAAGGCCAATATGGCATCTGTTGCGTATCAATTGTTTCATCAGTATCAGGCGACCGGTCAGGTTCGTTTATTCGGGGCGTCGGGTGGGTATGGCGACGGTGAGCAGCGCAGAGATTTTGTCTCGATTGAAGATGTTGTAAGCGCCAATCTGTTTTGTATGGACCATCCTGATTTCAAGGGAATTTTTAACCTGGGTACTGGCGTCAGTAGAAGCTTTAATGACATAGCTCTAGCGGTTGTCAATAGGTGTCGGACGGTATCAGGCAGCCAGTCCTTGTCTTTGGAAGAGTGCCAGGCTCAGAAGATCATTAGCTACTTTGATATGCCCGCCACCTTGACAGGTAAGTACCAAGACTATACCCAGGCTGATGTCGGTAGATTACGCGAGGCGGGCTATGACAGGGAATTTGCAGTGCTAGAAGNCGGTGTAGGNCGTTATGTTGACTGGCTNGAACAACACGGNAGCTCCGATTCCTCCCAGCNCGANGCAGCGCAGTCAATTTCATGAGCATGACGTTAGGTCCTGAGTCAGGCACCATCATNGTGACCGGTGGTGCTGGCTTTATTGGTTCAGCAGTGGTGCGAGAACTGCTCGCCAGCACGGATTGCTGCGTGGTCAACGTAGACTGTTTGACCTATGCCGGCAACTTAGCGACCCTCAGTGATATTGCTGAGTCCAAATGTTACGTTTTCGAACAGGTGAATATATGCGATGCGGATTCAGTGCGACGACTTTTCCAGACCCACAACCCAACAGGGGTTATACACCTTGCTGCTGAATCTCATGTTGATCGATCGATCGATTCTGCGGGCGATTTTATTCAGACAAATATACTAGGCACCTACACATTGTTGGAAGCTGTCAGAACGCATCAACTTGAACAAGGACGACCCGATGGGTCAGGCTGTCGATTTCTACAGGTTTCAACAGATGAGGTATTTGGGTCTTTGGGTAGAGACGGTCTCTTCTCCGAACAATCTGCTTATGAGCCAAATTCACCGTATTCTGCGAGCAAAGCCAGCGCCGATCATCTGGTCAGGGCGTGGGGCGAAACTTATAACCTGAACACGTCAATATCAAACTGCTCGAATAACTATGGACCGTACCAATACCCCGAGAAGCTTGTTCCGGTTGTGATTGATAAAGCTATGACCGGGCAACCGATCCCTGTTTATGGGGCAGGGCAGAATGTCCGAGACTGGCTATATGTCAATGATCATGCGCGAGCACTAACAAAGATTCTGTTCGACGGGAAGCCTGGAAGACGATATAACATCGGTGGTAATTGTGAAAAACGAAATATTGATGTCGTTAAAGCGATATGTAATATCCTGGATGAGCTTAAGCCACTAGAAGCATTGCCCAACCGGGAGACGCTCATTCGGTTTGTGGAAGACCGCCCTGGCCATGATTATCGATATGCAATAGATTGTCGTCGTTTGCAGGAAGAACTGGGCTGGTCACCACGAGAGACTTTTGTTACCGGACTTCGCAAGACGGTTGAGTGGTATGTATCAATCTGCGGTCAGGACTGGGTTCAAACAGTTAGCACGGGTTCCTGCGGTAGCGGGCGACGAGGATTGGGACGATAAGATGAAGGGACTAATTCTGGCCGGTGGCGCTGGTACCCGACTGGCGCCTGCCACAAATGTCTTGTCCAAACAGTTACTGCCAGTTTACGACAAGCCGATGATCTACTATCCGTTATCTGTGCTAATGCTTGCGGGTATACGGGATATCCTAATCATCTCCACACCAGAGGATGTGCCTCGGTTTGAAAACCTTTTGGGTGACGGTACTTCCTGGGGCCTGAATCTCTCTTACGCGATTCAGCCTTCACCCGATGGGCTTGCTCAGGCTTTTCTTCTCGGTGCAGAGTTTATCTCGGGTTCTGATTGTGCATTGATCCTGGGCGACAATATTTTCCATGGCCATGACCTAAGCAATATTGTTCAAGAGGCTGCTGAACACCCCCGAGGAGCAACGGTTTTTGCCTACCGAGTTCAGGATCCTGAACGGTATGGTGTAGTTACCTTCAACAACGACGGGGTAGCGATAGCTCTGGAAGAAAAACCAGAAAAGCCACAATCCAGTTTTGCCGTTACTGGGCTCTACTTCTATGACTCGCAGGTGGTTGATTTCGCACGATCTCTGAAGCCATCGGCACGCGGAGAGTTAGAAATTACATCCCTAAATCAAAAATACCTAAACCTGGGTCAACTCAACGTAAAGACCCTGGGTCGAGGCATGGCATGGCTGGATACCGGCACACACGAATCGTTATTGGAAGCATCTATATTTATTCAGACGCTTGAGTCTAGGCAAGGGCTGAAGATCTGCTGCCCAGAAGAGATCGCGTTTCAGATGAAGTACATTACTATCGAACAACTTGGAGCACTGGCTGATACTCTGAAAAANAGCAGTTATGGCCAGTATCTTCAACNGGTCGTNAGCGATGNATACGAAACCTAGCTNGTTTGNTTNAAANTAGTCAGCATGCCACAAAGAATTGTCTCAANCGCTNATACACAANTGAAGGTGTCTTTTGGCTCTGTTCGGTAGTTACCGGTCGAACTATTTTGTCATTCACCAGTTGACCCGTCGTGCTGTTCTCTCNCGCTACCGGGGCACAGCATTGGGTCTGGTGTGGTCGCTTCTTACGCCAATGCTTATGTTGGCGATCTATACGTTTGTATTTGGNCTGGTTCTAGAAATTAGATGGCCAGTCCAGGAAGGTGGCCAGGCGCAATTTGCAGCGATACTTTTTTCGGGGATGATCTTACATTCCTTNTTGTCGGATTGTCTCATTCAGTCGACCACCCTCATCTCGGATAATCCGCAATACGTCAAGAAAGTGGTGTTCCCNCTGGAAGCGCTCCCGTGGGTTACGGTGTTGTCCGCTTTGTTCCAAGCAGGTATCAGCCTTGCTGTTCTANTTTTGTANTTGCTCGGACTGTACNTGTTCGGGGGNGGTCATCTTTTTGGCTGGTCAGTAATATTTCTGCCGCTACCATTTGTAATGCTGTTNATTGTGTGCTTAGGAGTCGGTTGGTTTGTGTCTGCCGCGGCAGTTTANTTTAGGGACATCGGNCAGTTGATGGGCGTGATCAACACAGTACTGTTNTTTATGGCCCCAATACTGTATCCCAAGAGTGCGTTGCCCGAGNGTATTCAGTTCCTNCTGTANCTAAATCCNATTACATTCCCGATAGAACAGCTACGGAACTTTCTACTATGGAATACTGGTCCAGACATGTTGGGNGTCGGTATTTATACAGTCGTTGCGTTGGTGTTCGCCTATCTTGGATTCTTGTGGTTTGAAAAAGTGCGAAAAGGATTTGCTGATGTGCTCTGACACAGTATCGGCTTTGACAGTCNCTGGGTTAGGAAAGGTCTACAAGATCTATAACCGACCTATGGACAGGATAAGAGANCTGTACTCAATACGCGGTCGAAAATATCACCATGAGTTCACTGCGTTGGAGAACATTACCTTTGATGTCTTTCAGGGCGAGACGATCGGAGTTATTGGGCCCAATGGATCTGGGAAATCGACCCTGCTTGAGATTATCGCAGGCACCCTGTTTGCGACGAGTGGCAAGGTGNNACAACAGGGNACCGTGTCTGCTCTGTTGGAACTTGGCGCGGGATTTAATCCAAGGTTCACAGGCCGTGAAAACGTCTATCTCAATGCCTCGATATTAGGCATTCCAAAAAATAGGCTTGAGGCTAAGTTGGATGCNCTTCTCCAATTTGCCGATATTGGAGAATTTATTGACCACCCTGTCAGTACCTATTCCAGTGGGATGTACGTGAGGCTGGCTTTTGCGACTGCTATCAGTTCAGATCCAGACATCCTGATCGTTGATGAGGCACTGGCTGTGGGTGATATCCGGTTCCAGCGTAAATGTTATAGACGATTCCAAGAGATGCAGGCATCTGGGAAAACAATACTCTTCGTTTCACATTCGGTTGAACTGATCCAAAATCATTGNTCCAGAGCTATCTTCTTGAATGCGGGCAACATCGAAGTGATNGGCGAGCCCAAGGTCGTGNTTCAAGCCTATCTGGAGCACTTGTTTGGGAGTGANATTCAACAAACGGGCGAGGTTGATTACANTGAGGTAACTNCAGCAATTGATCCTGCCGATACTGGTACCAGTTCATCCAGAGNTGTGTCGGAACCATCAAGCCTAGNTCAGGACCACTGTACTCAGCGGCGATCGTACAACCCTAACGAATATCGTTGGGGGGATCGGCGCGCAGTGATAATTGATTACCAGCTTCGGTCCAACTCCGGTAATGATCAGGTCGTGTTCGAGTCGGGGGAAAATTTAGAGTTGATGGTCTATGTCCGCTTTTACCAGGAATTAACTGACCTGATCTATGGTTGCACTGTTAAAACTGTCGATGGACAGACGGTCTATGGGACCAATACCAGGCAACGCGCTATAGACGTCAGTCATGGCGAAGTCGGGGCGACTATCGTCATTCGTTTTCAATTCGATCTTAACCTGGTGCCTGGTGAATATTTCATATCGCTTGGTGTCGCGCTTGATGATAGTGAACGCGACAATATTGCGATAGATCGTCGATACGATCTGATACATATCACTGTCAGCGGCGACTACGGCGGATTTGGTCTTGCTCAGATGAACATGTCCATTGCTGAAGTTTGATGGACTGTCCAGGAATTGATTCTGACTATAGAGAGAATAACAGGGCAATACGTATTGCTTTGTCGAGTAGTGGGGATATTGCAGTGTTCATGCGATCGACCAAGGGTCGATTGTGAAAGCGATTAAATTGGTTTGAAATGAGCTCATATACTCGTCCGACTATTTCTGCCATCGTAGTCAATTTCAATGCTGGTGGGTTCCTTGAGCTATGTATAGATAGAATCAGAAAATCGACCCCTGCAGTAGAGTTGATCGTGGTAGACAATCACTCAAAGGATATCAGCAAGGTTTGGGCACTAGGCTGTAACGGTCGGCAGAACGAAAAATATATTCAAAATGATCGAAATTTGGGATTCTCTGCGGCCGTAAATATCGGTGCTTCCGTAGCATTAGGAGATGTACTGGTTGTCATCAATCCAGATTGCTTGGTGTGGCCACACACTATTGAGCGGTTGTGCAGATTGTTAAAGGATCAGCAGGAAGTCGGTTTAGTGGGTGGGTTGGTATTTGGTATTCATGGGAGTGAGCAAGCCGGCTGTAGACGTTACGATGTGACACCGATACGAAGTATTGGCAAGATGCTAGGCAAACTATGCCCATTCAGGAATATGCCAACAATAGACATGACAAATGAACCAATCCCACAAAATAGCATTGATGTGGATGCTGTGTCAGGTTCCTTTTTTGCAGTCAGAAAGTCAGTTTACAGAGAGTTAGGCGGAATGGATGAAGACTATTTTCTTCATTTTGAGGATTTGG
>PCBE01000111.1 GCA_002731295.1 Acidiferrobacteraceae bacterium
ATACATGAAAACCATAGAACGACATGGTTAGTGCTGCCTATTCTTCTGCCGAGACATTCCCACGCTGCTTGCTGGATCAAGCTCAGCGTAATGGCGAAAAGCCGGCGATACGCGAGAAGTACCTCGGTATCTGGCAGACCTGGACCTGGCGTGAGGTCAGTGACGAAGTGCGTTCGATTGCGTGTGGCTTGGCAGCAAAGGGTTTCAAGCGAGGTGACAAGCTTGCATTGATCGGTGACAACCGACCACGGCTTTACTGGTCAATGAGTGCGGCCCAATGCCTAGGTGGTATTCCAGTGCCCATGTACCAGGATTCTGTGGCTGATGAATTACAGTTTGTGGTCGAGCACGCCGAGGTGCGTTTTGCGGTTGCAGAAAACCAAGAACAGGTCGACAAGTTGCTCGAGATTAAGGATCGATGTCCCAATCTAGAGTTCATTATTTACTGTGATCCGCGAGGTATGCGGAGCTATTCGCTGGAATTTTTGATTGCACTTGAATCGCTACAACAAAGTGGTCGAGATTTCGAGACCAAGAATCCGACGTTCTTTCTAGATGAAATAAACAAAGTCAAGAACAGTGATGTCGCCTGTATTCTCTACACCTCCGGCACAACTGGAGATCCCAAAGGGGTTGTTCTGAGTCATGAAAGCCTGATCAAGACCGCGACCAATGCGGCGAACTGGGATCAACTCACGGCAGACGGCGATGTGCTGGCCTACCTGCCAATGGCCTGGGTCGGGGATAACCTTTTCTCTTACAGCGAGTCGTACATTGTCGGATTTTGTGTCAACTGCCCTGAAAGTGGTGAAACGGTGCTCAACGACATGCGCGAAATCGGCCCGAGTTACTTTTTTGCGCCACCCCGAATTTTTGAGAACTTACTCACTACGGTCATGATTCGGATGGAGGATGCGGGTACGATTAAACGTAGAATGTTCCACTACTTTATGGCAGTGGCTAAGCGTACAGGGACGCGAATTCTGAATGGCGAAAGTGTATCGGCGGGCGATAGACTGCTCTACGCACTTGGTCGGTTGCTGATTTATGGTCCTTTGAAGGACACGCTGGGATTTACCCGGATTCGAATGGCTTATACCGCGGGGGAGTCTATCAGCCCGGAACTGTTTGATTTCTATCGGTCGCTTGGTATTAATCTGAAGCAGTTGTATGGCCAAACTGAAGCCTCAGTTCTAGTGACGATCCAACCTGATGGTGAAGTGCGTTCAGATTCAGTTGGTGTACCAGCGCCCGATGTAGAGATCGAGATCAGTGACGGGGGAGAAGTTCTATATCGTAGCCCCGGTGTTTTCATAGAGTACTACAAGAATCCTGAGGCAACTGCAGAAACCAAGACTGCCGATGGCTGGGTGCACACCGGTGATGCCGGTTACTTTGACAAGGAAGGGTATCTAAAGATCATCGACCGGGCTGCAGATGTGGGTAAACTCAATGATGGCTCGATATACGCACCCAAATTCCTGGAAAACAAGCTTAAATTTTTTCCACAGATAAGAGAAGCAGTAACCTTTGGCGACCAGCAAGACTTTGTGTCTGCGTTTATCAATATTGATCTTGAAGCCATCAGTAACTGGGCAGAAAAAAATGATGTCACCTACGCTAGCTACCATGAATTGTCTGCCAATGAGCAAGTGTCCAATTTAATCCAGGACTGTGTGGCGTCTGTGAACCAGGAACTGGCAAATGAACCACAGTTCAGTGCTTCCCAGATTCGGCGTTTCATTGTGTTGCACAAAGAACTGGATGCCGACGATGGTGAGCTCACTCGAACCCGAAAAGTACGTCGCAAGTTCGTGTCTGAGAAATATTCGACACTGATTGATGCGCTGTATTCAAATCAAGACAATGTGCATGTGAAAACCGAGGTGACGTTTGAAGATGGCCGCAAGGGCTCAGTCGAAGCCGATCTTCGAATCTGGGATATGGGCAGTGATGATTCTTCAAACTCAGTCGTTGTAGGGGCGGGTTCCTAATGGCTGCAGTGATGGAAGAACGTGCGATCGGNGATGNTGTCCTGAAAGCNGANGANGTCACCGTGACCTTTGGTGCGGTGAAGGCNTTNACCGGCGTTAGTTTTGAAGCTAAAGAGCAGGAAATTCTAGCCATCATCGGACCTAACGGCGCCGGTAAGACAACGATGCTTAATGTGATCAATGGGTTTTACCACCCGGATAGCGGTTCGATCACATTTAAGGGCCAAACAAGGCGTCGAATGCGACCTCATGTCGCTGCGGCTCAAGGTATTGCGCGTACCTTTCAGAATGTAGCCCTGTTCAAGGGNATGAGTACCTTGGACAACATTATGACGGGGCGTAATCTCAAGATGAGTGGCTGGGCGACGAACATNNTCTCNNCTGCGATCTANTATNGGCCGACNCAAAANGNAGAGATTGCNCATCGTGAACGCGCNGAAAACGTCATCGATTTTCTGGAGATCCAGTCAATNCGNAAGACGCCGGTNGGNCGATTGCCTTATGGGCTTCAAAAACGTGTGGAATTAGGTCGGGCACTTGCAGCCGAGCCTGACTTGTTGTTNTTAGACGANCCTATGGCTGGTATGAATCTTGAGGAAAAACAAGATATGTGTCGGTTTATCCTCGACGTGAATGATGAATTTGGCACGACGATATGTTTGATTGAACACGATATGGGTGTGGTGATGGATATTTCTGATCGGGTGGTGGTGCTGGATTACGGNAAGAAGATTGGTGAAGGGTCACCAGACGAGATCAAGAGCAACCAGACAGTGATAGATGCCTACTTAGGCGTTTCGAANGATTAATTATCAGATAANTGCAGCGAATAAAGGAATGAAGAAATGGANATTTTGACAGCCGTCTTCGTTGCNCCGTTTCTTGACATGGCNGACTCNCCCGCATTCTTTTTTGANGTGGTGATTGGTGGATTAATGACTGGCGTCATGTATTCGCTGGTAGCGTTGGGATTTGTACTGATCTTTAAAGCNTCGTCTGTGTTTAATTTCGCGCAGGGCGTATTTGCGCTGTTTGCNGCTATGACACTNGTTGGCCTNATGACNGGCACAGTACCTTTTGCACTGGATAAGGCTTTGCCAGNAATGCCCGCATNCGTCGCAATTGTCCTCACNGGTNTCGTTATGGTGGGCCTGGCTTTTGTGGTTGAGCGNGTTGTGCTTCGACCNATGGTCAATCAGGATCACATCATCATGTTCATGTCGACNATCGGCATTGCCTTCGTATTGGAAGGTTTNGGTGATTTGATGTGGGGCAGTGACGTGAAGCTATTAGATGTCGGAATCCCGACAGGNAGNTTCTTTTTTCTAGATATGATGATNCAGGTGTTTGATCTNTGGGCTGCCGCNATNGCTGGCNTACTGGTANTTAGTTTGGCTGTGTTTTTTCAGAAGACAAGAACTGGTCGGGCGCTTAGNGCTGTCGCAGATGATCACCAGGCNGCTTTGTCAGTAGGNATACCCTTAAAAACTATTTGGGTCATTGTCTGGTCGGTNGCNGGNATTGTCGCTNTGGTNGCAGGGNTCATGTGGGGGTCNAAATCCGGTGTGCAGTTCAGTCTNTCTTTGATTGCCTTGCGNGCNTTGCCCGTTTTAATCCTAGGTGGCTTTACATCCGTGCCGGGGGCGATTGTCGGCGGNNTNATTATCGGNGTAGGTGAGAAAGTGGCGGAAGTGTATTGGGGCCCGTTGGTCAATGGNGCCATCGAGAATTGGTTCGCTTATGTGCTNGCGCTGGTATTNCTNCTTTTCAGGCCGCAGGGNTTATTTGGCGAGAAGATTATTGAACGGGTATAGACNATGATTTANCGCGANACAGGACAGTTTAAACCCACGTACCGATCAGATTCNGCNGTGTTCCCNATNCCTCAGGATCGCTGGGTCGTGATTGCCTTTGTAGTGTTTCTNGCTGTTGTTGTNCCATTNATTGGAACAGANTATGTGTTCCAGGCNATTTTGGTGCCNGTGNTGATTTATTCAATTGCNGCGATTGGCCTGAATCTGCTTACCGGTTACTGTGGTCAGTTGTCATTGGGTACGGGCGGNTTTATGGCAGTCGGTGCAGTGGCCTGTTATAANCTCTCAACCGGGTTTCCNGAAATGAACCTGCTTGTGGTGNTACTGNTTTCNGGAGTGATCACCGCGGGGGTAGGNCTNNTTTTTGGTATACCGTCNTTGCGTATCAAGGGGTTTTACCTGGCTGTGGCNACGCTTGCGGCACAGTTTTTCCTCAACTGGCTGTTCAACAAGATNGCCTGGTTNCAGAATTACACNCCCTCGGGCACGCTCACNATGCCNCCGAGGGAGTTTTTTGGNGTATTAATCACGGGTGCTGCGGCAGAGCCGCATCATCGNTATCTATTCTGTCTTGGNGTGGTTGTTNTATTGGCTTTGGCAGCCACNAACATAGTCCGTGGCCCGGTTGGNCGAGCNTGGATGGCCATTCGGGATATGGATATNGCTGCTGAATTGATCGGNTTCCGACCGTTCCATACNAAGCTGCTTGCGTTCTCAGTCAGNTCGTTTTATGTGGGTATCGCNGGTGCGTTGGCACTGGCTTTGTGGCTGGGCAGTGTCGAAACAGCNGAAGCNTTNGATATTAACCAATCGTTCCANATTTTNTTCATGATTATNATTGGNGGNCTCGGTAGNATGTTAGGGTCGTTTATCGGTGCCGCNTTNATCGTTTTGANGCCNATNGTGTTGACGAANGTCATGGTCTATGGTTTTGGTTTNGNGGCCGTGACCGCCAAGCATTTTGAGTTTATATTCTTTGGCGGGCTGATTATTTTCTTTTTAATTGTGGAGCCTCATGGTATNGCGCGGCTTTGGCAGATAGCAAAAGAAAAGTTAAGGCTGTGGCCGTTNCCACATTGAGGCAAAATGGTGTNACAGATGNTTGGAGATGANGTTNTNGNGTATGTGGTNNTAGNTAGANGTCATAGGTNATAAGNAGAGGTATATAGTAGAAGTTATCAGTTACTAAACTTGATGGAGGTTGATATGAGTATNAAAAAACTGGTAGTTAGTGGNCTTTTAGCGNCTCTTNTAGCGAGCCCATTTGTTGTGAACACCGCGTCTGCGGCAGATGATCATATNTATATGGCGGGCNTGTCTTATAGGACGGGNCCCTATGCGCCTAACGGTGTGCCGTTTGGTAATGGTTTTGCAGACTATCTCACCCTGTTGAATGAGCGCGATGGTGGAGTGGGTGGTGTGCCNATCGTGTANGAAGAGTGTGAAATGGGNTACAACACCAAAATCGCTGTGGAGTGCTANGAGAAATTAAAAGGNAAGCNNCCACAGGTCNTAATCCCGAACTCAACNGGTGTGACCTACCAGCTGATCCCCAAGGTCGCGGTCGACAAGATTCCACTNTTCACGATGGGGTATGGACGTACTTCCGCCGCGGTGGGTTCNGTTTTNCCTTGGGTGTTTAATTTNCCAGCGACCTACTGGTCACAGGCCACAGCAGTGATTAGCTATATTGGTGCNGAAATGGGNGGNATGGATCAGTTGAAAGGAAAGAGAATCGCCCACGTTTTTCACAATTCGGCTTATGGGAAGGAAGCTAACCCAACATTACAAGTTTTGNCGGAAAAATNCGGATTTGACTTGATGTTGCTNGCGGTTGATCACCCGGGTCAGGAACAGAAAGCCACGTGGCTGCAGATTCGNAAAAAACGGCCTGACTATGTGTTCATGTCNGGATGGGGCATCATGAATTCNACCGCNATCAANGAAGCTGCGGCNATCAACTATCCGATGGATCGGTTNATNGGTAACTGGTGGTCGGGTTCNGAAAATGACGTTCTNCCNGCTGGTGCAGCGGCAAACGGTTATCGATCAGCAACATTTCATGCATCTGGTGCCGAAACNCCTTTNCACAAAGAGATCAAAAAACATGTGTANGACAAAGGNAAAGGTATGGGTGACGTNGATCGTATCTACGANGTTCTNTACATCCGCGGNTTGCTAAACCATGTTTTTGCAATGGANGCGGTCCGNAATGCACAGACGCATTTTGGTGTGAAGGTGCCCAGTGGAGAACAGACCCGTTGGGGTCTTGAAAACATGCATATGGCAGCNGCCGATTGGGAACGTGTTGGGTTACCGGGNTTTCCGGAGATTAAGGTTTCTTGTAATGATCATGAAGGNGGCCATCCCGTANTATTCCAACNNTGGGATGCCAGTGCCAANAAGTGGTCGGTGGTTAGCGACTGGATACCGACNATGCGGGATGTTGTCCGGCCAATGATGGAAGCTGACGCAGCNAAGTNNGCAGCNGAAAACAACATCACACCGCGTGACTGCGGNTGATAGCTGNTTGTAGCGGTATTACTTGNAACTAAGGTAACTGTTGTGAGTGGCAATNCAAGTTTTTTGAGTGTGAACAATATTGAGGTGATCTATGATCACGTCATATTGGTGCTCAAAGGTGTTTCACTCGAAGTTCCCGAGGAGGGCATTGTCGCCCTCCTCGGGGCCAACGGNGCTGGTAAGACAACCACACTGAAGTCTATTTCAAACCTGCTGGCCAGNGAACGNGGNGTCGTNACCAAAGGGGNTATTGATTATCANGGGNNCAGGATAGATGCGCTCACGCCCAACGTATTGGTGAAACGNGGTGTNATCCAGGTGATGGAAGGCCGACACTGTTTTGAGCATCTAACGGTCGAAGAAAACCTGTTGACTGGCGCTTATACCCGTGGNGGTGACCGNAAAGGNGTGGCAGATGACTTGGANCTCGTCTACAANTATTTTCCACGCTTGAANGANCGCTTTAAATCACTTGCGGGCTACATATCCGGNGGNGANCAGCAGATGGTCGCGATTGGTCGCGCGTTGATGGCAAGACCAAAANTGATGTTANTGGATGANCCGTCAATGGGATTGGCGCCGCAACTGGTCGAAGAAATATTCGAGATCGTCAAGCGNTTNAACGAAGATGAAAAGGTNACTTTCCTACTGGCNGAACANAATACCAATATGGCGCTGCGCTANAGNCGNTATGGNTATATCCTGGANAANGGTCGGGTGGTGATGGATGGTGACGCACAAACACTGTTGGNCAATGANGATATCAAAGAGTTCTATCTTGGAGCCAGNGGNNGTGANNNGCATAATTTNNGANATATGAAACAATATCGTCGNCGTAANCGTTGGCTNTCCTGATNGNNGANANNAANTANATTTGTTACCAATCTAATGTGNCNTAAAGGCTCGTTTGAAGNTGCCTATCCAGNNTGTACTTGCNNGACTCGACTGAATNTTGGNGGGTGTTNCGATTGCAACGNTCGANTAAGTGACCGNAATGCCTGANTTTTACGATGCTCTNGAGANCCGTGATNCNGNNCTTCGGGAAGAGCAGCANNTNGATGAGCTAAAAAAGCAGNTGCACAACGCCCGNGNCCATGCGCCGGCCTATNCCGCAATNCTGGCCGACGTCGATATTGCATCTGTCAATGACAGAANTNCCCTGNCTGNNATNCCCCTCACTCGAAAGTCAGANATTGCTNAACGTCAGAGTGAGTTNCCGCCACTGGGTGGNTACGCTGCAGCCCCGATNGACAGNTTTTATAACGTGTTTGCCTCACCGGGTGGAATATTCGAACCCGGTGCTGCCCGGGACGATTACTGGAATTTTGCCCGCGGGTTATACGCTGCCGGCATACGGGCCGGTGACCTGATTCACAACACATTCTCGTATCACTTTACCCCGGCCGGTCTAATGGTCGACAGTGCGGCACGGGCGCTTGGCTGTCCTGTATTTCCAGGAGGTGTTGGCCAGACCGAACTGCAGGTTCAGGTAATGGCGCGACTAAAACCGCGGGCTTATTGCGGGACACCGTCTTTCTTGAAAATCATCCTGGACAAAGCTGCGGAGATGAAAATCCCGCTGGACACGTTGTCGTTGGGACTCGTGGGCGGGGAGGCACTGCCGGGCAGCTTGCGCACCG
>PCBE01000112.1 GCA_002731295.1 Acidiferrobacteraceae bacterium
GTCCTTATCGTAGTCCTCGAACAGGTCCAGGCCCATCAACTGTCCGGTTATAGCCGAAGCCACGTGATCCGGTGAACGCCCCATGAAACCCGCATGCTGTTCCGCCCAACTGACCAGCGCCCGGCGCCGGGTGACCAGTTCTTCATAGGTTGTCGGCATCTGCCAGGCCCGGTTTACCCGACGACCGCTGGTGGGCGATTCAAAAGTCATCAGATCAGCATTTGCTGGATCCGCCTGAAAATCGTAAAGACCAGCTGCGGTGTGCACCGACTGGCAAAAGGCGATGTGGCGGGTCACATCGTCAACTAATTGACCATCAAGGTAGACGGCACGGCCATCCACCAGACTCTGAAGGTGTTCTGCGGCGTTCTTGATGGGTTGACCAGTCATCGCGGCACTCAATCAGCAGTAAGCAATTAACAAATTATAAGGTGATTCATAGCTATCATGGATGGCCTAATTCGGGTTAGATGGCCAACCACAGCACAGGTCCATTCAGATGCCCCAACACAACAGCCCATCCAGCTGAAACAACCAATCGTCGGCACATCACGGGCTAGCCAATGGTACACCCTACGAAAAACACTGTGATATTGTGACAATCTAGGCACCAACGATACAGAGCGCTGCTCACGTTTTCTACAATTTCAGATCAGTCTTTCGACAAAACTGAGCTAAAGCAGCGATAGATTTCAAACGCAACACCACCAGATCCAGGAAACAGCAATGCTCAAAAGCGGAAGGGAATATCTCGACAGCCTCAAAGACGGCCGCGTGATCTATATCGGGGATGAAACAGTGGTGGACCCCACGACCCACCCAGCTTTTGACCGGATTGCCAATACATATGCCGTGCTGTATGACCTGAAAAAAGCGCCAGAGAATATGGATCTGATGTCGTACGAGGAAAAGGGAGAGCGATTCAGTACTTATTTTCTTAAACCAAGGACTCAGGCTGACCTCGAAAAACGGACTCGTGCCCATCGTTTCATCACCGAGTGGTCGTATGGACTATTAGGCCGATCGCCCGATGCGACCGCGAGCAATGTTACCGGCATGGCAATGAAACCGACCGTTCTTGAAGACAATGACGGTGGGTTTCCAGAGCACCTTTCAGTGCTCTGGGAGCATCTTCGAACAGATGATATCTTTTTGACCTATGCGATCGTCCCCCCACCGGCTGCGCGTAATCCCGAGTACTACCAGTCCAAGGGTATTGATTCTCCAACTCTCCGGGTAACCAAGGAAGACGATGCTGGTGTAACGATCAATGGCATGAAGTTTCTTGCGACCAGCGCCGCAGTTGCAAACGAAGTGATCGTCGGCAACATCCTTCCACTTGCACCCGATCAGGCTGCAGAATCCATCACCTGCATCATTCCCTTTAATCTGCCAGGCATGTCGCTGTGGGCAAGAAAGCCCATTGCCCAAGACGTGAAATACGAGTTTGAGGCACCACTGAGTTTCCGTTACGACGAGTCGGACTGCATGCTTGTATTCGAGGATGTACATATACCCTGGGAAAATGTTATCGTTCACAACAATGCGCCGCTGTCCCGGGATGTGTTCATCAAGAGCGCTTCCCATGTGCTGTCGAATCATCAGTCGAACTGCCGATTCCACTCCAAAATGAGGCTTGTTCTGGGTATGGCCAGTATGATCACCAAGGCAACAGGTGCGCACGACGTTCCAGCGGTACGTGAAACCCTCGGCCGCCTGGCCGCGATGGAAGCCGGATTCGGCGCTCTTATCGACGCTCAGATCTACGCCCACGAACAGCTTACTGAGGAATTTGTCCTTTACAGCCGCCGCTACATGTATGCCGGTCTGGCATGGGCTGCAGAACATCATTCGGCCCTGCTCGATACCGTCCGCGAGCTGATGGGCGGTGGTGTTTTCCAGTTTCCGGCAAGTATCAATCTCGTCCGCGATCCGACTTTAAAAACCATGTTCGACAAATATTGGTCTACGGTTGATGACGCTTCAGTCGAAAGGATGAAACTATTCTCACTCGCNTGGGACCTGGTAGGNTCAGCNCANGCNAGTCGACTNCANTCNTACGANAAATTCTTTGTNGGNCCGNTNTTTNCNNTACGNAACTACAGCTATATCAATGCACCATGGGANGAATTCGATGNNATNGTNNAGAANNTAATGCAGCAGTACGACGTACCGGACTTCACAAACTGACNCTGCCNACAGACAGNNCCNGAAATNGGTNGATNNTCACTGNAATNACGACAAAACCACTGAGCNGTTGCNCCNNTCTCCCACCTCCGATATGGTACAANTGAGGGTGNCAACACGGGNTATGATTGATTCTCGNTCAAGTTTTGTTGCCCNCAAATAACAAGAACACCGTCAATTCTAGCTAGATTAATGATAAAGGNTGATCATTCCCGANTCNGTNCGATGGCTGTCTGTCAGNCGGANAGCTGTNCGAGACTTAATCCAGTGGTTGGCCACAACTGATAACGTAACTCACAACAAAACCATGCTGGCCCAACAACTCATCAATGGCCTTATGTTGGGGGCTTCTTATGCTCTCGTCGCGATTGGGTACACCATCATATTTGGTGTGTTGCGTCTGCTTCATTTTGCCCATGGGGAGGTTTTCATGTTCGGCGCTTTCATCGGACTCCAGATTGTACTCGCNTGGTCAGGTGTCAATATCTATCTGGCAATCATCTTTGCCATGCTCGGTACAGGTGTCATCGGCGTCATCGTCGCACTGATCGCCGTGCGCCCTATCAGCAGCAAGTATCCGCTGGCACCTCTAATCAGCACCATCGGTGCGACCCTGATCATGCAGAACGTCGCAGTCTCTGTTTTTGGTGGCGAAAACCAATCCTTCCCGGAAACCATGGATCCAGTGATCTACAGTGTCGCCGGCGTTACGGTGAGTAACATCCAGATCTTTACCTTGCTGATGTCGATGATCATTATGGTGGCGTTGTGGCAGTTTGTCGGCAGAAGCAAAACCGGGCGGGCCATCCGGGCCGTCGCTGAAAGTCATGAAACAGCAGCTTTAATGGGCGTTAATGTGGGCCGCACCGTTCTGGTCACCTTCTTCCTGGCATCGTGCCTGGCNGGTGCCGCGGGGGTATTAGATGGCGTCAAGAACAGCGCAGTATCCCCTTTCATGGGGCTAGAAGTCGCCGTCGCCGGTCTGGTCTGTATGCTACTGGGCGGCCTGGGCAACATCTTTGGAGCAATGGTNGCTGGATTTATTCTCGGCCTGGTTGAAATNCTNTCCGCTGCTTACCTTGGCACCTCGTTACGCGACTTGTTTACCTTTGTGATACTGATCCTCATTTTGCTGTACAAACCATCNGGACTTTTCGGAACTCGCATCGTCGACGACTGATCCATCCCGATACCACGATCCTCGGATGAACCCCTTTATAGAATCTCTTCTGGTATTTACCGGAATTCATATCATTGCCGCGATGAGTTTCTATATGCCCTTTAAAACAGGGCAAGTTTCGCTCGGTCAAGCGGGATTCATGGGTGTGGGTGCCTACGCAGCAGGCGTCATCACAGTCAAATTCGGCCTGCCTTATCCTGTTGGCCTTATCTTCGCTGGATTGTTCTCGGGACTCATCGGTATCTGTGTCGGGTTTCCGGCACTGCGTATCCGTGGCATCTACCTATTGTTGCTGACTCTGGGCTTCGCCCAGATCGTACAGGTCATTGCACTGACATGGGACTACACCGGTGCGCACGATGGATTTCAGGGGATCCCTTACCAGGAGAACACGTTCTGGTACGTCTACGGCACGATCATTATCCTGATTTTATTTTTCTCTCGTCTTGAAAACTCGAGCCTTGGCAGAGCTATGGTTTCAATTCATGAAGACGAAGAAGCCGCCGAGGTTATGGGTATCGANGTGGTCCGGATCAAACTACTCGCATTCGGTCTTGGGGCAGTCATGGCGGGGGTGGCCGGTGCAATGTTTGCGCACTACACCACTTATGTTGACTCCCGAAGTTTTGGGATCCTTCTGGGGGTCGAGATTCTCATGTTCTGTGTTGTGGGTGGGGTCACGACCTACTGGGGACCTATTCTTGGTGCTGCATTTCTGTCACTACTACCCGAAGGTCTGAGGACCCTACGTGATCTTATGGAACTGATCCCACTTGCTGTNACNGATGCGATTCCCAAGGGTAACGAGATCTACGACTGGCTCTATGAATTGTTGGACTTCGAAAATGAAAAGAGGCTCATTGTCTATGGCGCAATACTGATCATCATGATGATTATCCGTCCNCAGGGGCTGTTAACCAATAAAACAGTGCGTCAACTGATGTTCTGGAAGCGGCCCTCTAGAGATGCCTGAAGCCAGTACTCATTGCACTTTGCATGCCGAGGNCCTCACCAAACGTTTTGGTGGTTTCTATGCATTGCGGGATGTCACTATCGATGTCCAAGAAGGACACATCCATGCGGTCATCGGACCCAATGGGGCTGGCAAGACTACGCTCTTTAACATCCTGAGCGGAACTCTTGCTGCCGATTCCGGTGAAATCACATTCGAGAACCAGCGGCTCGAAATGCTCAAACCTTATCGCCGAACTGCACTGGGTATTGCGCGGACATTTCAGAATATCCGACTGTTTGAACACATGACAGTAATCGAGAACGTCATGGTCGGTGCACATTCTCGCTCTTATCCTGCGCTTTGGGGTGCATTTTCCGGCTCTGTACTCCACCGTCCCTTCGCACGACCCGCTGTTGAGAAAACCATGCGGAATCGAGCATTTGAGTTACTTGATTTCATGGGACTTGGGCAGAAAATGAACGAAGACGCTGAAGACCTTGCCTATGGTGAACGTCGTCGGCTCGAGATCGCNCGTGCCCTGGCAATCGAACCCCGTTTACTATTGCTCGATGAGCCTGCTGCGGGGATGAACCCAAACGAAACCCACGAGCTCGACGAGCATATCAAACGAATCCGCGACCGGGGTGTGACCATTGTTCTTGTTGAACATGACATGAACCTGGTTATGGGAATTTCAGATCAGATTACCGTTCTCAACTTTGGCGAGAAGATCGCCGAAGGTTCACCTGCCACTGTTCAGAGTGACCCTGTGGTCATCGAAGCTTATCTTGGCGAGGAGGAGGTCTTATGACCATGCTGGTCGTAGATGACGTGTTCTCCGGCTACGGGAAAAGCCAGGTACTTCATGGTGTCAGTTTATCCGTTAATGAGGGCGAAATTGTCGCACTCATCGGCGCGAATGGAGCTGGCAAAAGTACTTTACTAAAAACCATATCAGGCCTGGTTCAAACACGGTCCGGAACTATCCGGTTTCAAAACACAGAGATCCAAAATCTTTCAGCCCACAGGATCGTCGAGTCTGGCGTGAGCCAGGTCGCAGAGGGCCGCGCCATGCTCAAGCGGATGACAGTGCTCGAGAATCTCCGCATAGGCGCTCATGTTCGTAAAGATAAAGAGGTCGGACAAGATATCGACCAGATATTTTCCAAGTTCCCGGTGCTGGGTGAACGGCACGACCAATTAGCCGGTCTTTTAAGTGGTGGAGAACAGCAGATGCTCGCAATAGGCCGTGCNCTGATGGCACGGCCCAGGATTCTGCTACTGGATGAACCGTCGCTGGGTCTTGCGCCCATGGTGGTCACGGAAATATTTCGCACNCTGCGTGCTCTTCGCGATGACGAGACAACAATTTTCCTGGTGGAACAGAACGCCCGCCGGGCGCTGCAGGTAGCCGACAGGGGCTACGTATTGGAACGTGGCCAGATCACGCTCGAAGGCACTGGACAGCATCTTCTAGACGACGAAAAAATACAGCAGACCTACCTTGGTAAGCGAGCCTGACAGCGCCCCTCGTGCTGTAGACGGGCCGACGTTCATTCAGTAAAGTTAATGGATCAGGGGAACCCCCACTCTGTCCCAGTTAGATACGAAATGATACTCGGGGGATCAAGGAGCGAGAAAGTGAGAATTCGAGCGAAACAACTGGCATTTGCTGCTACTGCAGCAATCGCCCTTCTGGCAGTTTCACTGCCGACGTCGGCGGATGTCTCGGGTCGCGCCGTCAAGATCGGGGTGATGTACCCGCTGACGGGTAAAGGCGCCACCTGGGGTAACCATGCCCAGATCGGCATTCGGCTTGCCGTTGAAGAAGTGAATGCAGCCGGCGGTATTGGTGGAGTGCCTATCAAACTGGTGGAATANGACTACCAGGCCAAGGAATCTGAAGGTATCAACATCATCAACAAACTCGCGACCCGCGATGATGTCCTGGCTGTTCTGGGGCCGTGTTTCAGTTCGGTGTGCGAAGTCATCTTCCCATTACTGGAAAGGTTACAGACACCGGTCATTTCATACTGTTCGGCCAAGCCAGGTCTGTCCAAACTCAGTGACTGGGCGTTTCGAAATAGCCTGACCAGTGACAAGCAACTTGCGCCGGTGGTATCGCGCTGGGCCAAAGATTACAGCGTCAAAAAGGTCGTTATCATTCACGATCTTGAAGATGCCGTTTCCAAAGCTGAAGGCAGTAAAGTGCTGCCCATGCTGTTCAAGAAAGAAGGTGTCGAAGTACTGGACATTCTGACTTTCCGCACCGAGGACACCGACTACTCAGCTCAGATCACCAAGATCAAGTCGTTAAACCCTGATGGGATCGGTTTGGGATCCTGCTACCAGAATGCGGCGGGTATTATCAAAGAAGCCCGTCGTCAGGGCCTCAGTCAACCGTTCGTCGGCGGCGCCTGTACCGGAGCACCGGCCTTGATTGAACTGGGCGGTAAAGCAACGGAAGGCACCTACGTCTCAACCGCCGCATGGATGGATGATCCGGCTGCCGAAATTCAGGCTTTTGTTGACAAAATAAAAGCACGTAACGGTAACAAGGCTTTTCCATACAGCGCACCGCGTGGTTATGATTCTCTGCTGATTACGGCCAATTGCATGAACGATAATGGGATCACGAATAAGAAGGGTGACCTCGCCTCTGACCGTGAGAAAATCAAAAAGTGCTGGGCTAACCTTAAGAATTATCCAGGCGTCTCTGGCNCCACAACCATGAATGAAGTGGGTGATGGCGCAGGCGGTAACCGGGTACTGAAAGTTGTCGACGGAAAGTACGTGGACATCTCTGGCTAAATCGAGCAAACAATTACCAACCTGACAGCCGGGGATCGCGAACGTGATCCCCGGCTTTTTTNCGAACCGTCATTTCAAAACCAGTATGGATCAAGACTGCCGTTAAACNCATTCAAAGCAGTTAGGATCTAGAACTCACCATCCCAGTCAATACATGCTTCATGATCTTTTTCGTAGGGGTCATGGGCATATCGTCAACAACTTCTAGCCGCTCTGGCCAGCGTAGCTTGGCGATACCAGAAGCTGACAGATAATCGATCATTTGATCGAATGTCAACGAAGCATCCGGCGCAAGCGTAACAAACAGGCAAGCCCTCTCACCCATGATGTCATCACCCATGGGCNCAATGGCGGCCAANGTAACCGCNGGGTGTGCNGCGATCAGATTNTCGATATCAGTTGGNTTTATCTTCACACCACCCCGNTTGATGATATCTTTCACTCGACCGGTGATTCGTACATTCTGATCNANGTCNACAATNGCCANGTCGCCGGTCTTAAAAAAGTTATCCNCNGTAAATGCGTCANNNTTNGCNTGAGNNTTGTTCAGATAGCCCGACATCACCGANTANCCNCTGATTTCNAGTTCTCCCTCCTCNCCGNCTTNCAGTACCTGCCCGNTCTCNGGTGAAGTCACGCGNACCTCCATGCCNCGAACNGGTCGACCGGTNGAATNATGACGCTCATCGATTGAGCCCTCCAATGGAGTGGCNGTNGTNAGAANGATTTCNGTCATGCCAAACANNCCGCCGACCTTGCCGTTAGGCATTCGNTCCTCTAGCGCTTGTGAAACTGCNGGNGGAACAATNGAACCNGCAAGNACTGCCTGGCGCACTGAGACCAGATCGCCTGTAAGTAACCCGGATTTAAGCGTCGCGGCAACAGGTGCCGGAGAGGAAAATAACAGCGTTGGCTGATGTCGTTCCACGACTTCAACNAAGAGTTCTGGNGNAAATGCNCGNAGCANAACNGTNGGCGCNCCATANGCCAGNCCTGAATGCAGACANCATAAGCCAAAAACGTGTGAAAACGGCGGTACGACCATGATCCGATCGTNCCGGTCNATATTGATAGCCTCACCATANATGCGGCCATTCGCCAGTGCGCTATGNTANTTNCGAAGNACCGCCTTCGGNGCAGCTGCNGTACCCGACGTNAANCACAGCAAAACAGGATCNGCGGCATGAGGTGGGTCGTTGATCTCGANCCCNGGGNCGNCCTGAAACATNTCAGCCAGCGANACACAATCGTCAGGAACAGAACCACCGGGGCCGACGATCACATGTTCNANAGTNGGNACGNCACGCTTGAGTTCGCGCATTGTGTCCGGAGCATCATATTTTTCTGTCGCCGGCTCACAGATCACTGCAACGGCTCGCCCATGGTTCAACAATGGGGCCATTTCATGAGCACGATAAGGCATGTGCATCGTCAGGAGCACACCGCCCATCAGGGCGATGCCATAATACGTGATAATAAATTCCGATGTATTCGCCATCTGTATGCCAACAGCCTGACCCTTGACGATGCCCATAGACAGCAGTGCCCCAGCCATCCGCTGGGCATGGTCATAGACCTCGCGATTTGTCAGCGTGCCATCAAGACCGATGATCTGAGGGCCATCAGGGTCTTCTACTGACCGCTCACGCAGCCAGTCTCCCAGGGTATCGTCGTTCCAATAACCTGCCTTCAGGAACGCTTCGACATCTTCTGGCGGAAAATCCCGATCCACGCGCAAGGGTGTCATCAGATTACTCTCCAATCTACCTACCGCAGTGTAATTTGTCAGACTAGTAAGGTCAGACAAAATTAAAACCTATCNAGGCATCAGGTACGCTGCTTTTGAGGATATCATATCGCCTTGATGGCCCATGCCGTGTGGAGGTTCGGTAGAACAATTGGATTGCGCACAAGCAAATTGCTTTCTGGGTGCTCCTCACAGCCCAGTCGTGCCGCTGCTGGTAACCACAGAGCACCGGNAGGTCGTTCGGCCAACTCCTAAGGGACAACTATGCAAGCATTACGAATTCGACAATACGGGGTGGTCGATAGCCACCAGATAGAGACGATAGACCCACCCGTAGCGGGCATTAGAGAAGTATTAATCCGCAATCATGCGGCCGGTCTTAACTTTCCCGACACGCTGATGCTGATGGGAAAATATCAAAAGCGCCCGGAGCCCCCATTTACGCCCGGTCGTGACTGTGCCGGCGAGATTTGCGCTATCGGTCAACACGTCGAAGAATTCAAAATCGGTGATCGCGTGGTTGCGCAAGTGTTCACGGGTGCTTTTGCCGAGGTTGTTTTGGCGCCAGTCAGCCGTGTGTTTTCTCTTCCTGAGGAAGTCAGCTATGAGGACGCAGCCGGCGCCGTAACTGTGTTTAATACGGCCTATACTGCTTGCGTGCAGCGGGCCGACGTCAAGGCCGCCGAAACAGTACTTATCACAGGCGCTGCCGGTGGTGTCGGGCTTGCTTGCATACAGCTCTGCAAACAACTGGGTGCAAATGTAATCGCAGCCGTCTCATCTGAAGACAAAGGTTCGTTGTGCAAGAAAAATGGCGCCGACAATATCCTCATTTACAAAGGCCTTGACGGTAGCGAGCTCAAGGAGTTCTTTCGCAGCCAGGTACGATCAGTCAATAACGATCAAGGCGTCCACGTCGTGATCGATCCTCTGGGCGGCAATTTCTTCACCGCGGGGCTGCGTGCACTTGCCTTCAGAGGAAGAATCGTCATCGTCGGTTTTACCTCAGGTGCAATCAGTGAGGTCCGTGGCAATTATCTCCTGTACAACGGCCTGACCGTAATGGGTGCACCACTGGATATCAATTTCGATCTGCTACCCACTGAGCTCCGTGCCGGGACGACGTGGTGGCTTGAACTCCTCGCTCAGAAAAACATCAATGCTAACGTCACTGAAACCTATCCGTTCGACCAGATCGGGACCGCACTGGGCCGCTTGCTGGCCCGACAGGCCAAAGGCAAGTTAGTACTCGACATGACCTGAAACTGCAGGCGATGACATTCAACATTCCGACACCGGCGCAGACCTTGGATATCAGCATGGATGACGGTGCCATCATCCGTCTTCGCCGTCACAGCGCGGGTGAACGACGACTACTGCTGAGCCATGGAAACGGATTCGCCATCGATGCGTACTACCCGCTCTGGCGGCTGTTTCTGGACAACTTTGAGGTTGTCGTTTTTGATGTTCGCAACCACGGCCAAAATCCCCGCCACGACCTCGCTTCACACCACATCAATCGTTTTGTACTCGATTTTGAAACTATTTACGCCCGCATTCCCGAGGCCTTTGGTGCTAAACCGACAGTGGCAGTCTTTCATTCTATTTCAGCGACTACCGGCCTGTTGCAGAACCTCGAATATGGTCAGCGCTGGGACGCGCTGCTGGCAGTTGATCCATCTTTGATGCCAGAACCGGGGCATGCATTGTATCAAAACGCCCATGCATTCGAACTCAAGCTGCGTGACTGGGCAGTCGGCCGGCCACAGCAATTTTCAAGCCCGAATGAACTGGCACAATCCCTGATGGAAATCAAACGCCTGAGCCGCTGGCAGAACGGCAGCCATAAACTGATGGCCTGGGCGACGCTTACGCAGAATTCAGCCGGTTGGGAACTGGCCTGTCCCGGCACCTACGAATCTCAAATCTACGACGGCAATGCTAAACTGAACATCTGGGCCCAGCTGATCGGGCTGACCGGTCCGGTCAGGTTTCTGGGCGCTGATCCGGAAATCGAGGGTGCCTGGCCACCTGCTTTTGTCAACCAGGCAATTCACACCGAATTGGGTCTTCCCTACTCGTGCATAACTGAAACGACGCATATGATGCAGATCGAACGGCCACAGGCAGTCGCTGAAGAGTTGATATGCTTTATGCACGATGCCGGCATCGCGTGATCCGGGAAAGCTGCCCTCACCATACTGCTCACAGACTCGATTTGGGACCAAATAATGACCACCCGATCCAGTGAGAACACTGAGGTGTTCGTCGGCCAGCGCATACTGCGTATAGAGGATCAGACCCTGCTGCGCGGACGCGGTCGTTTTGTAGACGACATGCCGACCTATCGTAATACGCTACACGCCGCATTTGTCCGATCACCCCATCCGCACGCACGCATTGATCACATCGACATTCAGGACGCCCTGAAAAGCCCTGGCGTCCATGCGGTGATCACAGGACAAGATGTATGGCCATTGACTAACCCCTTGCTGGTCGGATTCAAGAATCCCATCGATTACCGGGGTATAGCCCACGACAAAGTGCGTTACGTTGGAGAACCCGTGGCGGTTGTTTGTGCGACTGACCGTTACCTTGCGGAGGATGCAGCGGCAAAGGTACGGGTCGCATACGATCCTCTGCCTGCTGTGGTCGACCCGGTCGATGCGACGCAATCCGATGCCCCCTTACTGCATGAAGCAGCGGGGTCTAATGTCATTTCACACCGCGAGTTTGCACATGGCAATACGGATGCGGCGTTCGAGGCGGCAACACACACCTGTGAGCTTGATATCCGGTATCCGCGCAATGCAATCACCCCTATGGAGGGCTACGCAGTCGTTGCGGAATACAAATCAGAAGACAGCGGCTACGACGTGCTGTCGAACTTTCAGGGCCCGTTTTCGGTTCACACCGTGATGGCGATGGCACTCAACGTTAAAAGCAGCAAACTACGGCACCGCAGCCCGCCAAATTCCGGTGGGAGCTTTGGTTCAAAACTCACAATCTTCCCCTACATTGTGGTGCTGTGTGTCTGCGCCCGACTGACCGGTCGACCTGTCAAGTGGATCGAAGACCGGCTTGAACATTTATGCGCCTCCAGTGTTGCGCCTAACCGCGTGACCCATATCGAAGCGGCGTATCACGCCGATGGCACTGTCCAGGCTCTCAGACTGAAACACTGGGACGACCACGGCGCCTATCTGCGTGCGCCCATGCCTGCGCCGATCTACCGGATGCACGGCTTATCCACAAACGGA
>PCBE01000113.1 GCA_002731295.1 Acidiferrobacteraceae bacterium
ATAACTATACCGGTCGCGATCCGAAAGCCAGCACTCATTTACCGCTTCGTTGTCTCGCGGCAATACTCGCTTGACCACACCNCNAATTTCCTGAATTTCAAGGTTTGAACCTAAACAGTCATGGGGGCTAATNCCTTTGTGNCCATTCAATTCCCAGGTCCGTGCTGTAAACCGATAGGGCTTGGAGGTCAGTGCACCAACTGGACACAANTCAATCACATTACCGGAGACCTCACTATCCATNGATGTNCCAAGGAANGTCGAGATCTTCATATCTTCNCCACGTCNGATTGCGCCCAGTTCCATNACNCCAGCNACCTCTTCGCCAAATCTTACGCAACGAGTGCAATGAATGCAGCGCGTCATTTCAGTGGTTATCAGAGGCCCAAGATCGACATTGTCGACAGATCTTTTAACCTCTTTGAATACTGAACTACTACCGCCGAACCCAATTGCCTGATCTTGAAGTGGGCATTCCCCCCCTTGGTCACANATCGGGCAGTCCAAAGGATGNTTNATCAGGAGAAACTCCATGNTGTCCTCTTGTGCCTGTTTCGCNATNTCAGACAAGGTCTGNACAACCATGCCATCGGTTACTGGGGTGGCACAGGCCGGGAGNGGCTTNGGCGCTTTTTCGACCTCGACGAGACACATTCTGCAGTTTGCAGCGACAGAGAGCTTTTCGTGATAGCAGAATCGTGGAATATAAATCCCCGCACTGTCGGCCACTTCGATAATGGTTGANCCTGGCTCTGCTTCGAACTGTTGTCCGTTGATCTCAACTTTAAGCATGATGAAAATAGCCCGTCATTATGCTGCAACTTGAGACGAAATCTTCGCCTCGAACTCTCCACGAAAATGTTTGAGAAAACTCTGGACGGGCCAAGCTGCCGCATCNCCTAAAGCACATATAGTCCGGCCTTCAATCTTGTCAGCAACATTAACCAANTTGNCNAAATCACTGGCTGAGCCGNCACCGGTTCNTATACGATAGATCAATCGATATAACCAGCCAGTACCTTCTCGACAGGGCGTACANTGTCCACAGGATTCGCGAAAATAAAAAAGTGCAATACGCTCCANNACCTCGACCATACAAGTTGTGTTATCCATCACAATCACCCCNCCGGAACCAATCATCGATCCTGCCTGCTGNAGCTGATCGNAGCCCATCTCACAAGANAGAATCGCCTCTGCTGGCATTACTGGCATAGAAGATCCTCCAGGGATAACAGCTTTTAGAGNACGTCCCTCGAGCAAGCCACCGGCAAGATTCAATAGCTCGCTAAACGGCGTCCCTAACGTGATTTCGTAGTTACCTGGACGCTGTACATGACCAGACACTGAAAATACCTTACTACCACCGCTACCCTCTTGACCCAAATTATTAAACCAGTCCGGACCCTTGCGGATGATGGGCGGTAACGAGGCCAACGTTTCTGTATTGTTAACCGTCGTGGGTTTACCGAATGCACCCACTTGCGCAGGAAACGGCGGTTTAAACCGTGGCATTCCTTTTTTGCCCTCTAGTGACTCTAGTAATCCTGTTTCCTCACCGCAGATGTAAGCCCCTGCGCCGCGTTGACTGTAGAGATCAAAGGTCACTCCTGTCCCACGAATATCCTGTCCCAGATAACCTGCCTGGTAGGCCTCCTTAAGGGCATTCTCAAACCGTACCCACGGTTGGTGATATTCCCCCCTAATATAGTTGTACGCGACGGTGGAACCCGTCGCGTAACTTGCTATCGCCATTCCTTCGATTAACTGATGCGGATTGAGAGTCAGAATGTCCCTATCTTTAAACGTTCCTGGTTCACTCTCATCAGAATTACACACAATATACTTCTGACCCTGAGTATCGCGAGGCATAAAACTGAGTTTGAGCCCCGAGGGAAATCCTGCCCCACCTCTGCCTCTTAGGCCAGATGCCTTGATGATATCGATAACATCGGCAGGTGGTATTGATTCATCAATGATTTTCAACCAGGACTGGTAGCCCCCCAGCTCTTTACAGTAGTGCTCCAGTAACCACGGCGACTGGACTTCCGGCGCGGGCAAACAAACATAGCATTGTCCCATGGCGATCAATCCAGCTCAGACAACAGTTGATCAACATCTTCTGCCGTCAGGTTCTCGACGTAACGATCATTGCAAATGAGCATCGGCGCTCCACCACAAGCACCTAGGCATTCGGCCTCAAACAACGCAACCTTGCCGTCGGCTGTGGTCTCACCAACATCCACGCCTAACCTATTTTTGAGTTGGTCAAGNACANCTTTGCTACCACGAAGCATGCAAGACACATTCGTACACACCCTAATTCTATGGCGACCGACAGGTTTGGTATAAAACATGTCGTAGAAAGTTGCCACTTCGTAAACTTGTATTGGCTGAAGTGACAACACTGCAGCCACAGCATTCACGACACCTTCGGATACCCAGCCATGCTCTTGTTGTGCATAGCGCAAAGCCGACTTTACCGCTGCCCTACGACTCGGATATTTTTTTGCCTCGGCTTCTATTTTTTTTCTGACATCGTCAGATAACTGGTAGTCGATTTCCATAGCGCTAGCGATCTATTTCACCAAACACTACGTCCTGGGTACCGATAATTGCCACCATGTCTGTCAACATATGGCCGCGCGACATCTCGTCTAAGGCTGCGAGGTGAGGAAATCCTGGAGCGCGGATTTTTACCCGATAAGGTTTGTTGGCACCATCTGACACCAGAAATATTCCAAATTCTCCTTTTGGGGCTTCTATTGCACAGTACACCTGCCCAGCGGGCACACTATAGCCTTCAGTAAACAGCTTAAAGTGGTGAATCAAAGATTCCATGTCTTCTTTCATTTCTTCCCGCGGCGGTGGACTCAATTTATAGTCATCCAACATAACTGAACCCGGATTATTCCTTAACCAGTCCACACACTGACTGACAATGCGATTTGATTGTCGCATTTCCTCCATCCTCACAAGGTATCTGTCGTAGGTATCCCCCGTTACCCCCACGGGTATATCAAAACTGACCCGGTCATACACCTCGTAGGGTTGTTTCTTGCGCAAATCCCACTCAACACCGGAACCCCTGAGCATCGGACCTGTAAAACCGAGTTGCAGTGCCTGTTCAGGTGTAACAACGCCTATGTCGACGGTTCTCTGTTTCCAGATTCGATTATCGGTAAGTAAAGTCTCGTACTCATCAACACACGCTGGAAACCGTTCCGTAAAAGCGTCTATGAAGTCCAGTAAGGAGCCAGACCGATTTTCGTTCCGACTGGCCATGCCCTCTTCGCCNTCGCGGTCGTTTCTTTGATACAGTGGCATCTTGTCGGGCAAATCCCGGTAAACCCCACCTGGCCGATAATAGGTCGCNTGCATGCGTGCACCTGACACTGCTTCATAGCAGTCCATTAAATCTTCCCGTTCCCGAAAAGCATACAAAAATACGGCCATCGCTCCAATATCNAACGCATGTGCACCTAGCCACATCAAGTGATTNCGAATTCGGGTAATCTCATCAAACATAACCCTTATATACTGAGCACGAATTGGCGGCACTACACCCAGCAACGACTCTATCGCNAATACATACGCATGCTCATTACACATCATGGATACATAATCCAGCCGATCCATGTAACCAATACTGTGATTGTAAGGTTTACTTTCTGCCAGCTTTTCTGTTGCTCTGTGCAGCAACCCGATATGCGGGTCCAGCCTTTCGATAACCTCCCCNTCCATCTCCATAATCACCCTTAATACGCCATGTGCTGCCGGGTGTTGTGGCCCGAAGTTCATGGTGTAGTTGCGGATCTCAGTCATTGGCCCATTCATCNCGGATAACCCGGGGTACCGTTACCCTCGGTTCAACGGACACGGGTTCGTAAACAACTCTACCTTTCTCTTCGTCGTATCTCATTTCCACATGGCCAGACAACGGGAAATCTTTACGGAACGGATGNCCNATGAACCCATAATCAGTCAGCAGTCGCCGGAGNTCNGGATGACCCTGGAATTGGATTCCGAAAAGATCGAACGCCTCCCGTTCGTACCAGTTCGCGCAACGCCACACCTCGATAACCGAATCAATGGTTAAATCATCTTCAGGAACGGGTACGATCACACGCAGGCGCTGATTCAGACTTACCGAAAGGAGATGGTAAACAACAGCAAATCTATCGTTATCCCAACTCCGCTGTGCCTCTTGGCCATAGGCCTGATAGTCAACAGCACACAGATCAACCAGTTGTTCGAATGCGGTGTCCTGATGGTCCCGCAGTTTTCTCAACAGTTCAAGCGACGACGATCGACTGACTGTCATGGTAAGGCATACCGAATCCTCGGTGATCAATGCATCAAATTCACCGGATATAGACTTGACCTGACTGTGCAGGTCTTTTGTGGCACCCATGTGGTTATCGGACTCTAGCGCGCTATGGTGTCTGTGCGCTTGATCTTTTTTTGAAGCTGGATGACACCGTACAACAACGCCTGTGGTGTAGGAGGGCATCCCGGCACATACACATCGACCGGGACGATCCGGTCACATCCACGAACCACTGAATATGAATAATGGTAATANCCACCGCCATTCGCACAAGACCCCATAGAAATTACCCAACGCGGTTCTGGCATCTGCTCGTAGACTTTGCGTAAAGCTGGCGCCATCTTGTTGGTCAGCGTACCGGCTACGATCATCACATCTGANTGACGCGGGCTTGGACGGAAAATCACACCAAAGCGATCTAGATCATAACGGGATGCGCCTGTATGCATCATTTCTACAGCACAACACGCCAGCCCAAATGTCATTGGCCACATTGAACCCGTACGGGCCCAATTTATGAGGTCATCCAACCTGGTGGTCGCCCAACCCTGTTCTAATACCCCTTCTAGTGCCACGCGATCACTACTCCCATTCCAATGCACCCTTCATCCATTCATAGATAAAACCGGCCACCAGCACCAGCAGAAATATTATCATCGCGAGAAAACCGAACATTCCGATCTCGTCCAAGGCGACCGCCCANGGAAACAAAAAAGCAATTTCCAANTCAAAAATAATGAANAAAATAGCGACCAGATAATAACGGACATCAAACTTCATACGGCTGTCTTCGAAGGCTTCGAAACCGCATTCGTATGGAGAGAGTTTTTGTTGATTTGGCCGGTGTGGGCTTAGCAGCTTACCAGCCACCAGGAGAACAACCCCAAGACCTGAAGCAACGATCAAGAACAGCAGCACTGGCAAGTAGTTGGCAAGCATGCAGCTGTCGTTTCAGATGGGTGACCTTAGGCTATCGATGCCCTAAATTCTAGTGACTGACCCCCCATATGGTCAACAAATATAGCCGNCCGGNCTANCCAAAATANGATGTTAACCANCCATTCACACTAAATTTNTGGTGCCGAAGGCCGGACTCGAACCGGCACGGCTTGCGCCACCGCCCCCTCAAGACGGCGTGTCTACCAGTTCCACCACTTCGGCATANATCTAGGTCACTCACTCANTGAATAGTCTACNTTAATACAGTTTCAATCTTTGGACCCAGGTACAGCCGGTAGATCGGTCGAGTCTTTTTCTCGTAGGCTTTCTGCNAGTGGAGCCTGGGAGGTGGTGGTTTCNATGACACTTCTTGGTGCACCNCCCTTCTGGGTGTACATATAGGCGAGACTCAGGCCNGATATAAAAAANACNGCTGCCAAACCTGCNGTAATNCGACTCAGGAANGTNGCTGACCCNTGACTGCCGAATACCGATTGGGAAGAGCCACCCCCGAACGCAGCGCCCATATCGGCGCCTTTNCCCCGNTGCAAAAGCACCAGGNTCACTATCGAAACAGCAGCTACCAGGTGAATCACCGTGAAAATACTGATAATCATCTCATCGCTCCATTGANNCACAGATCGCAAGGAAATCNCTAGCTACTAGCGCAGCACCACCAATTAGCCCACCGTCGATATCTGGNGAAGAAAATATNCCTTGNGCGTTTTCAGGTTTTACACTGCCACCGTAAAGCAACCGAGTCTGATCTGCAACACCCGGGTTGAGTTCTNCTATCGACTCCCGAATCAAAGCATGCACTTCCTGCGCCTGGTCCGGGCTTGCACTACGACCAGTACCAATCGCCCAAACGGGTTCATAGGCAACAATTGCAAATGGGAATATATCGACACCGTTTAAGTCAAGTACGCTCATGAGTTGTTCCCGAACCACCCGGCCAGTATCCCCGCGTTCCCGCTCCTCGAGTGTTTCCCCCACACAAACGATCGGTTTCAGTTCCGCAGCCATGGCCGCCTTAACTTTTTGAGCTACCAGATCACTCGATTCACCGTACAGAGCACGCCTCTCCGAATGTCCAACAATCACATAACCACACCGCTGTTCTTTGAGCATCTCAGCCGCGATCTCGCCCGTGTATGCTCCGGGTTTGTGTATGTCTAGGTTCTGCGCACCCACCTTTATCGGAGACCCAGCTAGCATCTGGACAGCCAGCGGTATATAAAGAAACGGCGGACAGACCACGACGTCAACATCCGGCAAAGATCGGACAATACCTTCCTTCAGTCCAGTCAACAGATCATCTGTCATCGCGACTGATCCATTCATCTTCCAGTTTCCGGCAACTAATGAACGACGCATCATTTCTCCTGCTACTAAAGATCCGTAATCTTCTATATTGGCCGACGAGCGGCGGCGATGTTACCGAGACACAACGCTGGACGCAACCGAATCGTTGACAGAGTCGAATACGCTAATACTTAGCACTCGAACTCACAACAGCCATGGTCAACTGTTCGACCAACATCTCTACTTGTACTGCATCTACCCCCTCAACCATGACTCGAATCAAGGGTTCAGTTCCTGAAGGTCTCAGGACAACCCTGCCGTTGCAATCCAGCGCCGACTCAACCTCACGAACTGCGTTGATAACCGTTTCGTCGTCCAGCAGTATAGCCGCAGGAACAGAACCATTTATCGGAACATTGATCATGGACTGCGGATAAATCTGCAAACCCGACACGAGTTCGGCTAATGTCCGGCCAGTCGAACGCATCACCTCAAGTACGCTAACTGCCGTCAGTAACCCATCGCCAGTTGTACCCTTGTCAAGCTGGATGATATGCCCTGAGGTTTCACCTCCTAATGTCCAGCTTTTCGCGTACATCTTTTCCAGCACATACCTGTCTCCAACATTGGAGCGCTCGAAAGCGATCCCACGCTCTTGACATGCCAACTCCAGCCCAAGATTACTCATAACGGTCCCGACTATTCCGTCCGCCACCGGTGGATCCTTTTGCCCATAGACCCCCAGCAAATAGAGCATCCCATCACCATCGACAACCTTCCCAGAAGCATCGGCAAGCACGACTCGATCTGCATCCCCGTCAAGAGCTATACCCAAATCAGCATTGTGTTTCTTTACTAACTCGGCCATATGCTGTGGGTGAACCGACCCGCATTCATCATTGATGTTATAACCATTGGGAAGAGCGCCAGCCAACACGATCTCCGCACCGAAAATGTTCAGCAGTTTTGGGCCGATTTCATAGGCAGCACCGTGAGCGCAATCAAGAACGATCTTAAAATCGCTCAGATCAAGATCAACACCAACTTGTTTCTGACAATAAGCCACATAATCATCAGCAGCTCGGTTGTAGCGTCTCGCCTTTCCCATANCNCCAGANGNAACCGTTTGAATCTTNTCAGCAAGTAACANCTCAATTNTANGTTCGAGATCGTCACTAAATTTCTGGCCGTCGCTGGTGAAAAANTTAACTCCATTATCATGGTAGGGGTTGTGGGACGCGCTGATCATAATACCNGCCACCGCATTTGACGCTCTGGTTAGGCAAGCAACTGCTGGTGTCGGNAAGGGGCCNGTTAAAACCACGCCCACACCAGCTGCCGACAGNCCTGACTCNAGTGCAGACTCCATCATGTACCCNGACTCACGGGTATCTTTCCCAATCAGAACCTCGCTACCGGNGNGCGTCGCCAGNGCNNTTCCCANTGCCCACCCCAGATGGAGNATATCTTCGGGAGTGATCGGTTTTTGACCTACTCTGCCTCGTATACCATCNGTTCCAAAGAAACGTCTATNGCGTGTGCTNTTCATTGAATGAGGGGCTATACGGTGTTTCGGGATTCTNTAAGAACCTTGGCTGTCATGCCGACGTTATGCACACGAACAAGTGAGGCNCCNTTTGCGACCGCCTGCACNGCATACTGCGCACTCAACCGGTCACGATNCGGTCCGGTNATTTTTATNGGTAGAAACGATTTTCTAGATACGCCCACGAGAACCGGCTGACCGANGNCCCCAAGCTNNCCAATCTCATCAATNAGTCTTCGGTTNTGNTCCGGTNGCTTACCAAAGCCAATACCCGGATCAACGACGATCTTNTCCGACGAAATTCCAGCTGAAAGACATCGGTCCACCTGCTGTTGCAAGAATGCTTTTACCTCTTGCACTACATCGATATAGACCGGCGCATGCTGCATAGTAGCTGGAACACCTTTCATATGCATCAAGCACACCGGAACATCCAGAGCATGCGCCTGCTCTAAGGCACCGGGCCNCCTTAAAGCACAGATGTCATTGATCATTGCAGCACCAGCCTCAACGGCCGCCTTCATAACTTCCGGCTTACTGGTATCAACTGAAATAGGGACCGGGACCTCCTGGGACAGTCGGCGAATCAACGGAATGATTCTTTTTAACTCGACTTCAACGGTTACTGGATCGGAACCTGGCCGGGTCGATTCTCCACCAACATCGATCAGATCCGCACCTTCATCCACCATCAGGTGAGCCTGTCTTATTGCATCCTCGATCCACAGATAGCGACCGCCATCAGAAAATGAATCTGGTGTGGCGTTCAAGATTCCCATCAACGCAGCACCCGCTGGCAGCGACTGGCAGTCTATGCTCAATAACAGAATGGGTCTCTCGGACGTTAGGCCGAATCGCCTGCGGGTGAATCCATCTTAGGCTTCACCGTCGGCTGATCGGATGATGAAGTATCCTCGTCCATCGGACTTTGATCTGCAACATCTCCTTGCGAATCGTTGGTTTTGTCACCTGAACTACTGTCATCGGCTGATGGCGGATCTGGCCGCTCACCGCGCATGATCTGATCAATCTGATCGGACTCCAGTGTCTCCCAATCTAGCAAGGCCTCTGCCATCCTTTCAATCTTGTCCCGATTCACCTCAATGATCCCACGTGCTCGCGTATATTGCTCTTCGATAATCCGTGTAATCTCTTGATCGACGAGTTTTGCGGTNGAGTCACTCAGATTCTTATGGGTGACTACGTCCCTCCCCAAAAACACTTCGGCATCATTGTCACCATAAACGCGTGGTCCGAGCGAGTCGCTCATACCCCAACGCTGAANCATCTTTTGGGCAAGATCGGTGGCCTGTTCGAAATCATTGGCCGCCCCGGTAGTCATCTGCCCCATAAAAATTTCCTCCGCGATCCGACCACCCATCAACACAGCGATTCTGGCAAAAAGGTAATCCCGGTTGTGGCTGTATCGATCTTCTTCGGGCAACTGCATCGTAACGCCCAAGGCCCGGCCACGAGGAATGATAGTGACCTTATGGACCGGGTCTGTGTTCGGACTAAGCGCTCTTGCAACGACCGTATGCCCGGATTCATGGTAAGCAGTGTTCTTGCGCTCCAGTTCAGGCATCACCAACGAGCGTCGTTCTACCCCCATAATAATCTTGTCCTTAGCCAGCTCAAATTCTTCCATCGAGACCAGCTTTTTACTCCCCCGGGCCGCAAATAGAGCTGCCTCGTTAATTAAGTTAGCTAGATCAGCACCGGAGAACCCAGGTGTCCCTCGCGCAATAATGGTCGGCTCAACGTCTTCCGCCAATGGTACTTTACGCATGTGTACTTTCAATATCGCTTCACGACCACGNATATCTGGNAACGGTACATGTACNTGTCGGTCAAATCGGCCAGGCCTTAACAACGCAGGGTCNAACACGTCCGGTCTATTTGTTGCTGCAATAACGATGACACCCTCATTACCGTCAAAACCGTCCATCTCTACCAGTAACTGATTGAGAGTTTGCTCTCGCTCATCATGTCCACCACCCAGACCCGCACCGCGCTGACGCCCAACTGCATCGATTTCATCAATAAATATGATGCACGGGGCGTGTTTCTTGGCCTGTTCAAACATATCTCTGACGCGGGACGCACCAACTCCAACGAACATCTCAACAAAATCAGAACCAGAAATCGTAAAAAACGGGACCTTTGCTTCACCCGCAATGGCCTTGGCGAGCAAGGTTTTACCCGTACCCGGACTGCCTGTCATCAATACCCCTCTGGGAATCCGGCCACCCAACTTCTGAAATCGAGACGGATCACTTAAGAATTCAACCAACTCCTGCACTTCTTCTTTAGCTTCGTCGACACCGGCAACATCGGCAAAAGTAATATTGTTTTTATCTTCGGTCAGCAGTCGGGCCTTACTTCGCCCAAACGACAGCGCACCGCGACCCCCCCCGCCCTGCATCTGACGCATAAAGAATACCCACACACCGATCAGCAGTAATAATGGAAACCAGCTGATAAAAATCTGCATAAACAAGGANGTGCTTTCTTCTTTTTGGGCCTTAATGATGACCCCCGCCTCGAGTAAGTCGTTAACCAGTCCTGGGTCACCGGGTGAGTAGGTGACAAAACGCTGGCCGGATCGAGTCCGGCCATGGATCGAGCTACCGTCTATTGTTACCTGCTCGACACCGCCTTGTTTCACCTCGTGCAGAAACTCGGAATAATCTAGTTCCACACCTGTCCGACTGTCCTTAGGCGTAAAATTGTTGAACACCGCCATGAGCACCATCGCGATAACCAACCAAAGTACAAGATTCTTTGTCAGATTGCCCATAAAACGTTCACGTTATCCTTAGAAAAGAAAGAGTTAAAGCGANTAATGGCCGCATCGATCATTACCTATTTCTGCCTTAAGGCGATTTTGAAGGTTTTCCCCTTTTTCTACAACCGTTTAGGCTACCAGGCCCAAACTTCTAGCGCCCTGGTATCCACCTATCTCAACGCACTTCCGTGGGCTTTGAGGCCAGTAGGTAATATTCAGCGCTCTCAAGTCGTGATGCTTGCGGTTTTCGCACAACCACTTTACCAAATGAAGATGTTATCTCGCGACGGAAATCATCCGTGTCTTCGCCTTCAAACACCTTAACCATAAATTTTCCGTTTGGACCCAGCATTTTTNNCGCAATCGACAGTGCCACTCGTGCCAGGCCGAGGCTTTTTGCCTGATCGGCGGCTTTTATACCAGTCAAATTGGGGGCCATATCCGATAATACAAGCCCTACAGGTTCGTTTTTTAGCCGCAATTCCAGTTCACGAGATAACGATTCGGTAGCGATGTCCCCCTGGACAACAACTACATCTTTAATAGGTGCTATAGGTAATATATCTATTGCAAAGACCCTGCCCGCAACACCCACTCGTGTCGCCGCATACTGCGACCATCCCCCAGGCGCAGCGCCAAGGTCGAGAACAGTATCACCGGGCATGATCAGGCGATCCTTCTGATCTATTTCTGATAGTTTGTATACCGCCCGAGAACGGTAGCCCTCTTTTTGAGACCCCCTCACAAATGGGTCACGGTGTTGCCGGTCTATCCACTGCCTACTTTTCGATTTTCGTCTGGCCACAAATCAAGTCTTCACTAAGGTGGTCGAAATTCGCTGGAGCCTATACCATAACCCAGTAATGAAACTGACTGGAACCCAAATCAGACATTTAAGAGGCCTGGCCCACCACAAACGAACACTCGTCACTGTTGGACTTTCCGGTCTTACCGAGGGCGTGATCAACGAACTAGATTCAGTTCTAACAGCGCATGAACTCGTAAAAATAAAATTACCGGCAGGCAGTCGTCTGGAAAAACAAACTATGCTCCATCAGTTGTGTACCAGTACTACGGCGACATCGATACAACTCATCGGTCGAATCGGAATTATCTACCGGCCCGGAGAACCTCCGCTCATACCGTTACCAGGCATAACGCGGTCTACGTAAGATCACTGTCAATGTGCCTGATCCTGATCGCAAAAGATGTTCACCCCTGTTACCCGCTGATCATTATTGCGAATAGGGAAGAATATCACTCCCGGCCCACGCAAAGCCTATCTTTCTGGCAGGACTATCCCACGATCGCTGCAGGAAGAGACCTCAGGGCAGGTGGAACCTGGTTTGGACTTAATCTCCAGGGTTTATTTGCAGCCGTCACGAATTTTCACGAACCGACTGTCACAGTGAATTCCGACTATTCACGCGGCATGCTGGTGTCCGACTGGCTTCGGCAAAACACGGAGCCTGCAGATTGTCACCTTCAGAACCCTGGCCAGCTTCAATGCTACCCTGGTGTCAACGTTATTTCCGGAAACATTACTACCTTATGGTGGAATTCCAACCGGGTCAGTGCCCCTCGTCGGATTCCATCGGGAATTTCAGGGCTCAGTAATGATCTTCTAGATTCACCGTGGCACAAAATTGTCTATGGCAAACAGCTGTTTAAGACAATCTTAAGTCACAGCTTCAGATCGGATACATTTTTTGAACTGCTATCCGATTGCACACCGGCCAACGAAATTGATACCAGGAACGCCGGTTTTCCACCAGATATACCGGCACCACAGTCCGCAATATTTATCAAAGGACCCTTTTACGGAACCCGCAGTTCAACAGTACTTTTAGTGGACCAACAGAACCAGGTTCAACTTATTGAACGGTGTTATGACCCAGATGCGACAATCTTGGGCGAAAACCGCCTTAACTTTCAGTTGCAGCCCATCGCGTGAATACGCTGATGTCGTCTACTATCGGTCGCCGTCAGTGACTTCTATTTGATACCCGCATACGCCACAGACCTGGATTTCGTCTGAGTTGATCCAGGCGCCCAGCCACTGCCTCAAGTGCGAAGTAAAATTCCGTGTTAGGACGATAATATCTCGTCGGCTGGTTTGATTCTTGGAGCGTCATGCGTTGAATATCGATTACCTGCCTGGACACATCCATAAACACGATATCCAACGGTAACGCCACACCAGTCATGTGGAAGTTTGCGTGAACCGGTGCTGGAAAAGAAAAAAGCAGGGATCGCTCAATAACTAAGCCAGGACAGACCCCTTGGAAGCCACGTGCTCTTTGTTCGGGAGATTTTGCTATCCACGCAGCGAGGACTAGCGGCTTCTCTTCCTCGGCACTAAATTCCACCCAGACCTCCTTCATTGCCACCCAAAATGAGGCGTCGCTAGAACAGTCTGCTCTGGGCCCCTGGTCGGCAACCCCGCTAACCACTACGAAATACAATCCCACAATTGCTGCGCGCCTAAACAAATGAATGAAGCGATTTCTCGATCTTTTCACGGACGTCGTAGGCGACCTTTAGTGCTTGTAATCCGTCGCTGCCCGTCACCAGCGGTTGCTTGCCTTTTCGGACACAATCTACGAAGTGGGCTAACTCAGAATCCAGTGGTGGCGTCGGTTCAACCTGGATAGAAGAATTAATAATTGGCGCGAACCTTCCATCTGGCGGCCGCTTCCCAGGACGAGATATCTCGATCTGTTGATCTTCAAAATTCAAAGCAAGATAACAAGCATCGGCNAATACTCGAATTCTTCTGAATCTTTTTGCTGAGACTCTACTTGCCGTGACATTCGCGATAGCACCATCCTCAAATTCAAGGCGTGCATTCGCGATATCAACATGGTTTGTTACTATGCTNGCACCGACCGCAGAAACATACTTCAACTCCGATCGAACCAGGGAGAGCACAATGTCNATATCATGGATCATGAGGTCGGTTACCACGTCAACGTCTGTGGCTCGCTCTACNAATTCGCTCAGCCTATGCACTTCTATAAAACGCGGTCGATCCAGTTCTTCGTGGAGTCGGACAACTCCGGCATTGAATCTTTCGAGGTGCCCTATCTGGAGTATCGCACCGCTCTGCTCGGCTTCATTTACTATTAATCGGGCATCATCCAGGGTATGTGCGACCGGTTTCTCCAACAATACCGGAATTCCCCTGTGCAAAAAAGGCAATGAGACCTCCCGATGACAGGAAGTTGGTACTACGACACTGACAGCGTCGACGGAATCNGCCAGTTGATCAACGTTACTATAAAAGTCACATCCGCAGTCCACNGCGACCCGCTTTCCCACATCTGAATTCACGTCGTTGACGCCAACCAGAGTNACTTCGGATAGCCGGGTGTAAATCTGAGCATGTATAGACCCGAGATATCCAACTCCGACAACCCCGATCTTTACTGGTTCACTCATCGATATCGCTCGAGGAAAATATTACGCAGCACCGCGAAAACAACTGGTTTGGCATTTAACCGTACCCTGCTCAATACAATCAAAGAGCATCCTGATCGGTCTCACCCGTGCGAATGCGGTGTATCTGCTCAAGGTCATAAACAAATATTTTTCCATCCCCAATTTTTTCTGTGCGGGAGGCATTTATTATTGTTTCGACCACCTGGTCGACAATGGNTNTGTCGACTGCAACCTCTAATTTCACTTTTGGAATAAAGTCTACGACGTATTCTGCTCCTCTATATAGTTCTGTATGACCTTTCTGGCGACCGAATCCTTTTACCTCAGTAATGGTCATGCCTTTGATCCCGACTTCACCTAAAGCGTCACGTACATCATCAAGTTTNAATGGTTTAATTATTGCGGTAACCAGTTTCATAGTCGGTTCCTTTGGTTGATGAACCTTTTACAACAAATCTAAACTTTCTTACAACAACGCCAACATGCTTTTCGCATCACTAACCTCGAATTTTCGAGGTTCTTCAACATTCAAATGTGTAATAACACCATCATTCACAACAATTGAATAACGCAGGGAGCGAACACCAAAGCCCGCGCCGGATAAATCTGAATCCAATCCGATGGCTCTGGTAAATTCTGCATTACCATCTGCCAGCATCATCACCNGCTCACCTGCGCCGTGAACATCTCCCCAGGCAGCCATAACCCANNCATCGTTNACTGAAAGACANATAATTAGNTCTACNCCTTTNNCACGNATTTGATCGGATAACTCAATATAACCTGGCANATGANANTTCGANCACGTGGGTGTAAATGCGCCNGGTAGTGCAAACAACACCACNCGTTTANCCTGAAAGAGNTCACCNGTNTGAANNGACTCCGGCCGTTCTTTNCCCATAANCTTAAGTTCCACATCNGGNATTGTTGCGCCAATCTGTATCGCCATTAAGCCCCCGTTTACGGAAAATATTTTTGTTAGTGCTTAGTATCCACAATTGCTACCACACCTGCCAATACGTATCTTAATCCAATCTGTGATTTCCCAGCGCCATGCGATTGCGCCAGTCCTATGATAAATTATCTGCTCATATCGTGATGTTAGTCGCCCCAACAACTAACAATGGTATTTCACATTGGAACCTGTAGTTGACCTGAGAAGTGATACTGTCACTAAACCCAGTATTGGCATGCGCCAGGCGATGCTGAATGCTGATGTGGGCGATGATGTATATGGGGAAGATCCGACGGCCATCACTCTCGAAGCCAAAGCCGCCGAGTTGTTGAAAACAGAATCTGCGCTTTTTGTGACAAGTGGCACCCAGAGCAACCTCCTGGCCCTACTAAGCCATTGCCAGCGTGGAGACGAGTACATTGCGGGTAGCCAGGCACACAGCTACCTCGAAGAAGGCGGGGGCGGGGCTGTTTTAGCCAGCATTCAGCCACAACCAATTGAAAACAATCACGACGGCACCATCGACTTGAACAAAGTCGAAGCTGCGATCAAACCAGATGACTTTCACTACGCTACGACCCGGCTATTCTGCCTAGAAAATACCTTTTTTGGACAGCCACTCCCCATTACCTACCTTGAAGAGGCTGCCTCACTGGCGCGACACCATGGGTTATCGCTACATCTAGATGGTGCTCGTCTATTCAATGCGGCTATCAAACAGAATGTGCCAGCACATGAGATTGCCCAGCATTTTGATTCCATATCGGCTTGTCTTTCCAAAGGCCTGGGTGCCCCGATGGGGTCAGTCCTCTGCGGAACCAGAAAATTTATTCGGGACGCCAGACGCTGGAGAAAGATGTTGGGAGGGGGGTGGCGACAAGCCGGCATTGTGGCATCGGCTGGACTCTACGCGCTCGAGCACAATATTGAACGCCTGTCCCGCGACCACACAAATGCGTTCCTCCTTTCAAGGTTACTTGAGCAGATCGATGGATTGGTTGTTGACAAACCAAGGGAACGAACAAATATGGTCTTTGTAACCGTGCCCGAAGACATTGTCCCCGAGCTAACATCCAGACTTCGAAAGGCCGGTATTCTAATCTCCTGTGAGTACAATCCAATCAGACTGGTAACCCATCTGGACATTGATGAACCCGCGATCTATCGCTCAGCAGACGCTTTCCGACACGCTTTAACCCATTAGGCCCTGATTACCGGAATTTCATTCGTCAGGCAGCGTCCTCCACATCAACCGGCCGCATCTCAAACTCTGACCAAAGTTTTTCTGCCGTCATCTGCGTTTTGCTCGCCTTAGCGCTCTTGATATGCCCAAAACCTCGAATAGAGAGCGGCAGTAGAGCGATCTCAATCGCTGCATCGAGGTTGCTAGCAGACAGTCCGGCACACAGATTGCTGACAGTCTGCTCGTAGTCCCTGACCAACTGCTGATCAAACACCCTATCCTTACTGTATCGAAATGGGTCAAGCACAGTTCCACGAATTCGACGCAACAGAGTCATTATCCTGAATAGCGAGAATATCCATCCGCCAAACGCTCTTTTCTTAATCGTGCCATTTTTGCGACTCAGTTTTGACATGCTAGGCGGTGCCAGATTCAGCTTTAGTCGATAGGAACCTTCGAACGTGGACTCTAAGCTCTCCTTAAAGCGTTTGTCCGTGTACAAGCGAGCAACTTCGTATTCGTCTTTAACAGACAGCAATTTATGGTAAGACCGTGCGATCGCAAGTGTAAGTCGAAAATCAGTTCCTTCTATGCTGGATTCAACACTTTGTACGGTGTCCACAAGCGCGCGATAACGTCTGGCATATCTTCTATTCTGATAAGCCACCAAATGACTTTCCAGCCGCTCCACTGTTTGTGCAACAGTTTCGTCTATAGCGACTGGCTGGCTGGCCGGAAAAGAACTCAGCAAGCGCGCAACTTCATCAGGCTTTGCTGCTGCCGCCCGGCCCATTCGAAATGCCTGAACATTCATCTCAACTGCCCGTCCGTTGAGTTCAATAGCCTTTTCAATCGCAACCGAAGGCACAGGTATACCCCCAAGCTGGTACCCAAAACCCAAAATCATCAAATTTCCAGCAATCGATTCCCCAAAAGCTGCTGTAGCAACCGCCGTTGAATCGACTGTATGAAGAGAACTTCCAACACAATCTCGAATAGAGGACAACAGTCTCTCTAATGGGAATTGAGTGTCTGGATCCTCAATAAAATCACCGGACATCTGCTGATGGGTATTAATGACAGCGACCGTGCCTGATCTCAATTTCCTTAAACTTTCAACAGAAGCAGAGGTCACAACATCGCAGCCGAGCAAAAGATCCGCGCCACTGTCGGCAACATGAGTGGCGCTGATATCCTCCGGCTTCTCTGCAAGAACAATATAGCTGGTAACAGCACCGCCTTTCTGTGCCAGGCCAGCCATATCCAACACGGAACAACCCTTACCCGCGAGATGGGCAGCCATACCCAATATCGCACCGACAGTAACGACACCCGTTCCCCCTATGCCTGTCAGCAGAATACTGTAATGCCCGCTAATAGGGGTCACTTCGGGCTCGAGTAGCAAAGACTCCGCCAGCGCCTGAAAACCAGTGTTGCTGTGCCCCTTTTTAAGAGATCCCCCAATCACCGTTACAAAACTCGGACAAAAACCCGACCGACAGGAATAATCCATATTACAGGCCGACTGATTTATCGCCCTTTTCCGCCCGAATGCCGTCTCTACAGGCACCAAAGCGACACAATTCGATTGGGTTCCACAATCGCCACAACCTTCGCAAACAGCTTCATTGATAAACAATCGCTTATCAGGAATGGCCATTTCACCCCGACGACGCCGACGGCGTTTTTCCGCCGCACAGGTCTGATCATAAACAATCACACTGGTGCCAGTAATCTCGCGCATCTCGCGTTGGACTTGATCAAGCTGATCCCGATGGTGGAATGTGGTACCGGGTGCCCATTGAATGGCTTTTGAATATTTCTTCAGGTCATCCGACACAACCGCAATGCGCCTGACCCCTTCCGCGTGAACCTGGCGCGTGATGATCGCCGGATCCAGCGAACCATCTACACGCTGACCACCGGTCATCGCGACCGCATCGTTGTGGAGTATCTTGTAGGTAATATTGACACCCGCTGTGACGCTGGCTCGGACCGCGAGAATCCCGGAATGGAAATAAGTACCGTCGCCAATATTCTGAAAAACGTGCTTTGCCCCACTAAATGGACTTTCCCCGATCCAACTGGACCCTTCCGCCCCCATCTGGGTAAAACCAGCGGTGTTTCTGTTCATCCACACCGCCATGAAATGGCACCCTATACCTGCCATCGCCCGACTTCCATCGGGTACTACAGTAGAACTGCTGTGCGGACACCCGGCACAAAAATAAGGTGTGCGAACCATCCCTGGCGATCTCAAGTTGTCACGTGTTTGCCGCGCCTTGAGCGCCTCGATCTGTGTGGTCAAGTCTTCGTTACCGGTGGCGCTGACCAATCGCTCGCCTATCGACAGCGCTATATCCATCGCTTCCAGCCGCCCGTGCGCTGGAAACAAACTCTCCCCGTTTTCAGCACTTTTGCCTACGATAGTTGGCGCATTGGACGTACCATAGAGAATTTCTCGAATCTGCTGTTCGATAAGTCCGCGCTTTTCTTCAACAACGATAAGTCGTTTCAGACCTTGCGCGAAGGTACGGACCCCATTTGGCTCAAGAGGCCAGGACATTCCGACTTTATAGAGTTTCAGGCCCAGGGCCATTGCACGAATTTCGTCGATATTCAGTTCTAACAGCGCACGCCTGACATCTAGGTAGGATTTGCCAGTAGTCACGATACCCGTATGGGCATCGGAGTCACCCATAATCTGGCGATCTATTGGATTGGTGCTAGCGAAAGCCTTGACTCCCTCGAGCTTGTATCGGTGAAGTCGCTCCTCCTGCTCAAGAAATCCGTCGGGCCAACGAATGTGCACCCCGCCATTGGGCAAAATAAAATCCCCGGGTACTTCGGTTTGAATTCGGTCAACTGACACCGAGACCGAGGCGGATGCCTCCACTGTGTCATGTACGCATTTAAGGCCCACCCAGCAACCGCTGTAGCGAGATAATGACCAGCCGTAGAGCCCATAATCCAGAATATCCTGAACTCCAGCTGGATTGAGAACTGGTACCATTGCATTAACCAGCGAATACTCACTCTGGTGGGCTGTGGTCGACGATTCACAGGTATGATCATCCCCCAGTAACAGTAGAACCCCGCCATTAGGGGACGTTCCCGCTAGATTTCCGTGCCGTATCGCATCACCCGAACGGTCTACACCAGGACCCTTTGCGAACCACATCGCAAACACACCGTCATATAAGCCATCACCACCCAGATTGGACTGCTGAGTACCCCAGACTGCTGTTGCGCCAAGGTCCTCGTTAACCGCTGGCGCAAACTTAACCCGATCCCGGGTCAAGTGTTCTTGAGCGAGCAAAAGTTGCTGGTCCAGGCCACCAAGGGGAGAACCACGGTATCCCGTCACAAAACCTGCGGTATTAAGCCCATTAGCCTGATCTTTCTGTGACTGGAGCATGGGGAGTCGAACCAGTGCCTGAATCCCGGACACAAATATTTGACCCTTTTCGAGCGTATACTTGTCATCGAGCGCAACGTCTCGCAGTTTCATCTGCCCCCCTGGCACATTAGCTACCGGACAATTTCAACTCCATAATCCTACCAGTTCCATCTGAACCCTGTATTCCCTAATCTCGGCTCGTTAAATACCACACTCTTCTTACACCTATAGCCTTACAGTACAGAATCTCGATGAGCACACACCCTGCGCCGACACGATTCGGGTTTTTGTTGTGTCCAGACTTCACGCTGATCGCGTTGTCTTCTGCTATAGAACCATTGCGCATGGCCAACAGAATCAGTGGTCGCAGCCTCTACGAGTACTCTCTTTTTAGCTTCGATGGCGGGGACGTTAGATCAAGTAGTGGACTGGATCTAGCGCCGGTCTCAAAACTAACTGGTCGCGAACAACTCGATGCGCTTTTTCTTTGCGCCGGAACGACACTCGATAGTGCATGGGATCCGATCGTGGTCTCTCAGTTAAAACCTCTGATTCGACGCAAGATTATTATTGGTGGGATCTGCACGGGGAGCTATCTCCTAGCTCGCACCGGACTGCTTAACGGCTACCGATGCACCATCCACTGGGAGAACATCTTTGATATGCACGATGAATTTCCGGAACTGATTGTGTCCTCGGAACTCTTTGAACTTGATCGGGAACGCTATACCTGCTCTGGTGGTACTGCGCCATTGGATATGATGCTGACTCTCGTCGTTCGTGACCATGGCACCGAATTAGCCACTTCAATCTCTGAGCAATTTATCTGCGAGCGAATACGTGATTCTAAAGATCGGCAACGGATACCACTTCGACAACGTTTCGGAGCTAGCCAACCTAAGTTAGTCGATGCGGTCGAACTGATGGAAAGCAACATTGAAGAACCCATGAGCTTGGATGAACTCGCCCGCCACGTCGGGATTTCCCGCCGACAGATGGAACGAATATTTCAAAAACACCTGAATTGCGTGCCCACCCGTTACTACCTGGAACTCCGCCTACGCAGAGCACGAGAACTTCTATTGCGGACTCCAAGATCAATCGTCGATGTAGCCTTTTCGTGTGGATTCGTCTCTGCGCCACACTTTAGCAAATGCTATCGAGACTTTTTCGGAAAACCGCCGCGCGAAGAACGACAAAGCAAATCTCAGTCCAGCACAAACAAAGAGGCGGTTTCCACCGGGTCCGCAGTTTGATTCAATCTGACCACTTCAGAACGAGATGGCTATAGTCGCCGCTGTTTAAAAAAATCCTTCAGTCGGCTACTGCAGTCGGCCTCGAGTATCCCTGCAATAACTTGACATCGATGATTAGCCAAGGGGGATTCAAGAAGGTTCATGGCTGAACCCGCAGCACCGACCTCCGGATCGCGCG
>PCBE01000114.1 GCA_002731295.1 Acidiferrobacteraceae bacterium
ACATGATCTGCGAAAAGCCTACCACTGGATGAATAAGGCCGCGGCACAGAAATACCCAAATGCTGACAAAGGTATTCTGATGATCCAACAGGAAGCCAAACGCTCTGGTCTTACACTTGCAGAGTTGTCCAAGGACACTACAGCCCAGGATTCCACTCCACGAAATCCAACCGACCCGGCTACTGAGCCTACTTTCGGTGCAGCAACGGTCGGAACTCGTGGCGCTGTGGTTCGCTTGTCCAAACCAACATCCAACGCCATTACAAAGCTTTCTAGCGGCACACCCATCAAGGTGATCAGTACCCGCGACAAGTGGTCCCAGGTACACATTCCAGTGGATATCAATGTCTGGGTATTCGGCACACTGATTTCCCAAAATGGCGATACTGCCCGGATTGTCGGTGAAGGGGTTCGAGCCCGGACACGACCATCAACCCAGGGCGGTTCGAGTGTTATTGGAAACTTCGAGAAAGGTGAGTACGTACGCGTACTCAGCACCTCTGGAGACTGGGTAAGGGTTACAGCACCGCGTACGATGCGCGCATGGATACTGTCAAGTCAGCTCGAGATTCACCCGTCTGTTACCGACCAATGGCTCAGCCAGTGGCAAAGTGCTGCAGCCCGACCTGATTCTGGTGAAACGGCTGAAAATACCGCTATTGATATCTCACCTTCTTCAGCCAGTGGCCAGACCAGTGCGCTTTTCCGAGCCGCTCTGATCACCCAAGCCAATGCCCGCGTTCTGAGTCGACCTGATACCGGCGGTGCTGTAATCGCCCTGCTCGACTCCAATACGCCGATCAAGATTATTGGCAGCAAGGGAAACTGGAAGATGATTCAGTCACCCAACGGACTCGATGTGTGGGTCTGGGGCAAGTTTGTTGACGAGCGGGGTGCGACTGCCACGATCAACCGTAACCGCGTACGAATTCGATCTCGCCCCAGCACAGCTGAAACATCGGATGTACTTGGCGCACTGGATAGCGGCACAAAAGTTACGGTTGTCGGGCACAAAGGTGACTGGGCCAGGCTCCGCATCTTCGGTGCAGTCTCGGGCTGGATAGATAGCTCCCAAGTGATGATCCTGCCGACTGTCTCAGACGACTGGCGGGCGCGATGGGCATCTGCTCAGGCACTTGCAACGCGTTGACAGACCAACTCTATCCTTGTTTTACCAGCTCATATCTTTGAGCTGCTGTAGAGAGACTGATTCATTGTTTCAACACTCACTTAACTGTTATTCGACCTTAAGAAGGCTAGCCTTAGTTGTACTGTGGAGTATTTCTTGTTCATCTTCGAATGCTGCTGACCTATTTGATGCCGGGACGATTGACCAACTCATTAAGAACAATCAGCTAATCCTTGCGCTCGAGAAAGTTGATCAATGGCTCGACCTCCAGCCCGATGCTGCCGTACCTTTGTTCCTGAAAGCCCGCATCCTAACAACTGATGGAAAGAGCGATCAGGCCGTTACGATCTACGAGAAGCTGATTGCAGTTGAACCTGATTTGCCAGAAGCATACAACAACCTTGGATTGATCTATGCCGCTGGAGGTAACCTTGAGAAAGCAACAAAGTATTTCCAGCTGGGGCTTCAAACCAATCCCACCTATGCAACGTTGTACCAGAACCTAAGTACTCTCTACGCAGCCCGGGCCATCTCAGCATATCGCAAGGCTTTGCTGGGTACCGAGGCAGATGAATCCTCCGACGATTCTCGGACACTCGATCTGTTGCCGCTTGACATGCTGGGCAAGCGTTAATGGTGCATTTTATTTTGACGAAACACGGTCTATGCGACCGTCGTTTAACAATTAGAACATTTACGGTCAGCATCATCGGCGCACTACTGATTCAAAGCATGGCGTCGGCTGCAAAACCGACAACGAGTACCTACGAAACTGAGCTAATCAGCAGTCTCCGACAGCTTGTACTGGGTGAACATGTAGCAGCACAACGGCACCTGTCCGCGCTCACCCAAAAGTACCCACAAAGCCGATTGGGGCGCCTTGTTTATGCTGATGTTCTCGCAGCACAGGCGGGCCTGTCCAACCAGATAGACGATTACGCGTCTGAAAAAGATCTGGTTATCATTACCAGACTCAGAGAACAGCTAAAGAACCGCTGGGACTACGTTCAGAATCAGGAACCAAACCGGCAAGGACAAGTACCTACTCGTTTGCTATATACCGGTCATCCGGGCTATCAGCTGATTTATGTCGATGTCCCTGCATCGAGGCTATATCTTTTCGAATACCTTAACGACAGGCCTGTTGCGGTACAAGATTACTATGTGTCCATTGGTCATCAAGGAGCCGGGAAAGAACAAGAAGGTGACCGACGGACGCCTATTGGGATCTATCATACAACCGGCTACATACCTGGTCAGAGTCTTCACGAGCGTTATGGCTATGGCGCATTGCCGATCAATTATCCCAACAGTCTCGATAAGTCCCGCGCCAGAAGCGGCCACGGCATCTGGCTGCACGGTACTGAACCTAGCTGGGTGAACCGTTCACCACTCGCAACCGACGGCTGCGTATCGTTGTCAAATCTGGATTTTGAATCGCTGTACAAGCAACTGGGAAAACATACCCAGACGCGGGTGATCATTGACGACAAACCTGCATGGTTGCCTTTCGAGGATTTAGTCAGTATACGAGAACGACCGCTTGGCAAATTGCTTGATTGGACGGCAGCCTGGAAACGTGGAGACAAAAATACACTATTAGCATTTTACGCCAGTTCGGCTACTCCTTCCGTATCTGAGAAACTGATTGACAGTTTTCCGGTAATCAATCCACAACCTGAGTTCTACAGCTACCCTGGCGAAACTGATCACTTGCTAGCGGTCTTCAGAATACAGGCGACAACCGGGCCGGTACAGATACTTGAACAACACTGGAAACGCCAGAGCAGTAACTGGAAGATCGTACTCGAAACGCAGATCGATCTACTTTAATCACACCGTCTACAAAACACGTTTCGTTACAAATATAAGCTTTAACGCCGATCAGTCGGTACAACAGTATGCTTCAGGCGCTTTCCATTCTGGTGACGCCTAATGTTTTCAGCCACGAACTGAACCGCAGTCACTGGATTGGTCAAACTAGCTGCATGAGGCGTGACAGTGACAGTCGGATGCCGCCAGAATAGATGGGCCTGAGGTAACGGCTCGGTTTCAAATACATCAAGTGCCGCACCACTGATATGTCCTTTATCAAGTGCATTGAGTAGATCATTCTCATGGATAAGGCCACCGCGACCAGCATTGATAACACATGCACCGCTGGGCAGTTGAGCAAGTGTTCCCTTGTTGAGAATATGCTGCGTCGTCTCATCCAGTGGCAGCAGCATAACCAAAATCTGAGCATCACTGAGAAATTCCAACAGCTCAGGTTCACCAACGTAGCTTCGCACACCGGGTAGGCTCTTACGNGATCGACTCCATCCNGTTACCCGGTAGTTCATTTTTGTAAGCACTGCAGCGACGGCTTCGCCTAGAACACCCAACCCCATTATTCCGATTGTCACATCGCCAGCCGTGACCTGTGGCAAAACCTGCCACTGAGCTTGTCGCTGCTGCACATCATATTCGTGCATGCGCCGGTGAAACCGTATCACATTGTAAATGACATACTCCACCATCCCAGCTGTCAACACCGGCTCAACCATGCGTACCACTGGAACATGTGCTGGCAGTGTCGTACAGCTCAATAGATGATCTATACCTGCGCCCACCGAGAAAATCACCTGTAGGTTGTGCAACCCATCAAACAGTTCAGGCGGCGGTTTCCATAACAGCGCATACCGAATTTGTTCAGGATCACCCCGATCAGGCCAGATCCTGAGCGGCATTTCAGCCAAAGTCGCCCTCAGTGCTGCTGCCCAGGCCGGCACTCTTTCGGAGTCAATATGTAACAGCAACTCCCCGGTTTCNTTCATGTGCTCCACGATACCAGATTGTGAATTCATTCGGATGTTGTGAGATAGCTGTACACGGGATAATCGATTTTCAAGCACTTCTTGCTGTTCGGCAACAGGCTAACCGACATTCACCAACCCGTTCCGGGATATGATCCCNTAAAATGTGATCAACGTAACCCATGAATCGTTACAAGTTATGTCCTCCACTTTGGATTTTGCTCAAGACCTGATCCGACAGCCATCTGTCACGCCAGATGATGCCGGGTGCCAGGATCTGATCGCCGAAGCACTGCAGCCCGNAGGCTTCAAGGCTGAATTTCTNACCTATGGTGAGGTACGTAACGTATGGCTCCGCCGTGGCCAAGTTGATCCCTTGNTGGTATTCGCTGGACATACCGACGTGGTCCCCACGGGCCCCATTGAGCAGTGGCATTACCCGCCTTTTGACGCGGTNGTCCAAGACGAGGTACTGCATGGTCGGGGTGCTGCTGATATGAAAGGCAGCCTGGCAGCCATGGTCACAGCCTGCCAACAATTTGTGATTGATCACCCCAATCATCGGGGCTCGATCGCTCTACTCATAACCAGTGACGAAGAGGGTCCTGCCGACAATGGCACAGTCAAGGTTGTCGAGAAATTGTGTGGTCGAGAAGAAATTATCGACTGGTGTATTGTGGGTGAACCAACCAGCCGCCAACAGATCGGCGATGTTATCAAGAACGGCCGCCGCGGATCACTTGGGGGGAAACTGACCATAAAGGGTATTCAGGGCCATGTCGCCTATCCGCATCTGGCCGACAACCCGATTCACAGAGCAGCAGATATTGTGACCCGTCTCGTCGCACAAACATGGGATGAAGGTAATGAATGCTTTCCGCCCACGACCTTTCAGGTCTCTAACCTGANCAGCGGTACTGGTGCCAGTAATGTAATCCCAGCACAGGCAGAATTAGACTTCAATTTACGGTATTCCCCAGAGTCATCGGTTGAGTCCATTAAAGAGCGTGTCAACGCAGTTTGCCAGCAGGTGTGGACAGACTATGAGATCGACTGGTCCAGGCCCAACTTACCTTTCCAAACTCAGCCGGGCGAACTTGTAGACGCCGTATCTACGGCAATTTATGCNGTCACCGGCCTCACGACTGATCTGTCGACTGAGGGGGGCACTTCCGATGGCCGCTTCATTGCGCCNACCGGAGCNCAAGTCATTGAACTGGGCCCGGTAAACCGGACCATTCACCAGATTAATGAGCAGGTGGCTGTCGCTGATCTGGAGACACTGGCCATTATTTACCAAAAGATTCTGGAAAATCTTTTACTTTGACAACCACTAGCGACCCAGCCTGGCAATAATCTCGNCCTTAGTCGGGTCCGAGCCGTAGCCGACACGCATGGGGCCACGTAGCGCTTACCAGTCCCGGACTCAATATTCAATTCAAACTGCCAGATAGATTACCGGACGGTAGCTCAGTTCATTCCGATCCTTTAGGTGCAGCATAAGCCTGCTGTATCGTCACATCTGTTTGCCCAAAAAGTACTNTACGTGACTCGTCGGAGGCGACATTACCAACGTTAATCGTTTTTGCCTCATCATAGGCACGAACAACACCAGGTCGTTCGCCTATGGTTTGATACCAGCGTTTCACTTCTGGAAAACGATCAATATCGGTTTTGTGCCACTCGTAACGATTCACCCACGGATAAACTGCTATATCCGCAATAGAGTAGGAACCGGCGATGTAATCACGGTCGATCAGTCGACGGTTCAACACTGCATAGAGCCTCAGTGTTTCGTCACTGTAGCGTTTTATCGCATAAGGCACGTCTTCAGGGGCATACCGATTAAAGTGGTGATTCTGCCCGAGCATCGGGCCAAGACCACCCATCTGCCACATTAGCCATTCGATCGCCTGTACCCGCAATCGCTGGTCTGTCGGAAGAAACTGGTCGTATTTTTCCGCCAGGTACAACAGGATCGCACCGGATTCAAACACTGAGATCGAATCTCCACCACCTTCCGGNTCATGATCNACAATCGCAGGTATACGGTTGTTTGGCGATACAGATAAGAATTCCGGATCAAACTGATCTCCCTTGCCAATGTTGATTGGATACAACCGATACTCCAGTCCAATCTCCCGCAGCAAAACAGTTATCTTCAATCCATTAGGCGTTGGCCAGTAATAAAGATCAATCATTTAATCTCCGCCANGCAGTTNNGTGAAACAGGNGTNNTCAAAGNCACACTCTGACACAANNCATCANNGACCGTCATCTTCTCGATANGGTGAGATGTGGATGAAGANGAACNCGTCCGTTATACTCTGCTCTGAAAACATGTGTNCGNCGGGAGGCGNGNCCTTACGAGTGGCAAAAGAAGAACATATNGAAATGGAGGGNACGGTGCTCGAAACCCTGCCAAATACCCAGTTCCAGGTTGAGCTAGATAACGGGCATGTTGTTCATGCCCACATTTCCGGGAAAATGCGGAAAAACTATATTCGAATCCTTCGCGGAGACCGTGTTACTGTCCAACTGACCCCTTATGACCTATCCAAAGGTCGGATAACCTACCGCGCCCGCTGAGGCACAGTGCGATTATTTAGAGCTCTGGACTGATTCACAGATTCAATACTGACCGATTCATCAATTCATTATCCATGTAGCTATGGCAACTCTTCCGTGGTGGGGATATACCATATTCGTACTGGTAACGACCCACCTGACGATTGTTTCGGTAACGCTGTTCCTGCACCGTAACCAGTCTCATCAAGCGTTTTCGCTCCACAAGGCGGTCAGTCATTTCTTCCGCGGCTGGTTATGGCTCACGGCAGGTATCGTCACACGACAGTGGGTCGCAGTTCATCGCAAACACCATGCCACAGTCGAGACAAACGATGATCCTCATAGTCCACAGATACTGGGCATTCACCGGGTGTTGTGGCTTGGCCTGCTTCTTTACCGGCGGGCCGCAGCCAACCGCGAGACTCTGGATAAATACGGAAGCGGCACACCCGATGACTGGATCGAAAGAAACATCTATGCGCGTTTCCCCAATACCGGCATCGCCTTGCTACTGATCCTGGAACTTCTTGCATTTGGACCACTTGCTGGAACGTTGGTATGGCTGGCCCAGATGATCTGGATTCCTTTTTGGGCTGCCGGAGTCATTAACGGTCTCGGCCACTTTCTAGGTTATCGAAACTACGAACTGGAGGATGCAAGTCGAAACATCGTCCCCTGGGGCATTCTAATCGGAGGAGAGGAACTGCATAACAATCATCATGCCTTTGCTGGATCCGCTCGCTTTTCGGCAAAACCCTGGGAAATAGATCTTGGGTGGTTCTACATCAGAATGCTTGAACACCTCAGCCTCGCAAATGCATCCAGGCAACCACCGGTGCTGATTACACGATCAGATACGATCTGCTGCGATATCGAAACACTTCGTGCGTTGATCGGCAACCGATTCGAGATCATGGCTGACTACGCGCGGGAAGTTGTGACTACCGTATGCCAAG
>PCBE01000008.1 GCA_002731295.1 Acidiferrobacteraceae bacterium
AGTCGGTCCAAGTTCAGGATGTTCCAAAAAGCATCAAAACTGATCCTACGTGAAAATGCCAAATTGAACTCCCACGCTCGGCAAAGGCTCACTTATGCCCTGACCTTGTCGCCACGAATCAGCACCGTGTACGATGCAAAACTTCGGCTCCAGGAAATCTGGCAACGCTCTTCAGAGTCGAGTGAGATACTGATTCAGCAGCTGGACAACTGGTGCCGACATGCTGAATCATCGGGCATCGACTCACTCGCACAATTTGCAGAAAAGCTCAAAGGATACCGACTGCTACTCGACTGATCCCCGGTTTGGGGCTGAATTTAAAAAGCCCTCGCGAGGAGGGCTTTCGGACGTATCGATAAACAATTTTACTTAATCTTGCCTTCTTTATAGATCACGTGTTTTCGCACAACCGGATCATACTTCTTAATTTCCATCTTATCTGGTGTTGTCCGCTTATTTTTTGTCGTCGTATAGAAGTGACCAGTGCCAGCTGATGANGTCAGTCGAATCTTGTCTCTCATNCCTGTTTCTCCCTGAGCTTGATGCTCTTAGCATACTGTTATCGAACTCGCTCACCACGAGCGCGAAGGTCTTGCAGCACTGACTCAATGCCCTTCTTATCGATTATCCGCAGTCCCTTGTGAGACACCCGGAGCCGTACCCAGCGCTTTTCACTTTCGACCCAAAATCGCCGATCATGAATGTTCGGCTTAAAAGTACGCTTCGTTCGGTTGTTTGCGTGGGAAACATTGTTGCCGGACACGGTCCGCTTCCCTGTTATCTGGCAAACTCTAGCCATTGACCTGTTACTCTTTTCCAGTATTCAAGGGGGGGGATTTATACCAGAAATCGACATATTCTGAAAGTCCCGCNAAAAATGAGGCCCTTAAGGCACAACGGGCCATTATCAGCAGATACCTTGTTTCCCGCTCGATCTACAACCGTTAGACTTCCCTTTATGAGCGCTATTGCTGGCACGCACATTGTGGTTGGTATTACCGGCGGGATCGCAGCCTACAAAAGCGTGGAGCTGACCCGCAGGCTGCGAGATGAGGGTGCCGACGTTCGCGTCGTTGTCACCCCCGCAGGTAAGGCGTTTATCACGCCGCTGACTCTNCAGGCGACCAGCGGAAATCCAGTACACGATTCCCTGCTGGATGCCAGCGCCGAAGCTGGGATGGGACATATCGAATTGGCCCGGTGGGCGGATCAGATTATTGTCGCACCGGCAAGCGCTGACTTCATCGCGCGTTTAGCAACTGGTCTTGCCGACACTCTCCTTAGCACCTTGTGCTTGGCATCGGAAGCACCGATNACCATTGCGCCCGCAATGAATCATGTGATGTGGAGAAAAACCGCTACTCAGCGGAATGTGGACACCCTACGTACCTGGGGCGTCACCGTCCTTGATCCAGGAACAGGCCCACAGGCCTGNGGTGAAGTTGGCCCCGGTCGTATGCAGGAGCCAGAAGAAATCGTTCAACATCTCGCACAGAGNCGATNTCCCGGCAGTCTTGATGGCCTCCAGGTTATGGTGACNGCCGGCCCCACCTGGGAAGCTCTGGACCCAGTACGGGCCTTGACCAATCACAGTTCTGGAAAAATGGGTTATGCAGTGGCAACTGCTGCTCGAATCGCAGGCGCTTCAGTCACACTGATTAGCGGCCCAACTGCATTGGNACCACCANCGGGNGTNCAGGTCACAAGCGTTGTTTCTGCACAAGAAATGCTGGCCGCTGTTGAATCAANAATTGATTCAACTGATATCCTGATCTGTGCTGCAGCCGTTGCAGACTATCGCCCTGCNGATAGCATGCCCCAAAAAATGAAAAAAGACGCNCNCGAGATNACAATCAAACTCGTTCGTAACCCNGATATNCTNGCTTCAATGGCCGCTCGACCGTCACCGCCATTCACTGTCGGTTTCGCAGCTGAAACCGAAAGAACCATCGACAACGCNCGCGGTAAACTCGAACGTAAAAAAGTCGACCTGATTGTTGCAAACCTTATAGAAGGCAAAGACAAGCCATTCGGGAGTGATCGGAATGCCCTTGTTCTTGTTGATCGGAATACAGAACTCGACCTGGGCCAAGATACTAAGGTCAAACTGGCAGTAAATCTAATCGATGAAATTGCGAAACGTTTCCATGCAAAAGATNCAGCTGAAAGTACTTGACCCTCGCCTTGCTCNGACGTTTGGCCTNCCTGCCTACGCAACAGACGGTTCGGCTGCTATGGATATCAGGGCCTGTCTTGAAGAAACCCTAACCGTTAAACCCGATGGCTGCGAACTGATACCAACAGGCCTGGCCGTTCACATCGCTGACCCTAATATCTGTGCNGTACTGCTGCCCCGTTCCGGCCTGGGCCATAAACACGGCATCGTTCTGGGTAACCTGGTGGGATTGATCGACAGCGATTACCAGGGTGAAGTCAAAGTGTCTTGCTGGAATCGTGGTTCATTGGATTTCCACATCGAACCGGGGGATCGAATTGCCCAGATGGCATTCCTGCCGCTTGTGAAAGTTGATTTTGAAGTCGTTGATTCCTTTGAGAAAAGTGATCGACACCATGGAGGTTTCGGGCACACTGGCACCGCCTGATTACACATCTCACGATATGCCGGACAGTTCGGATTCGACCGCACCGGTACTGTAAGCGTAACCAATCCATCCTCAAACCAGATCACTAGAACTGAAGATGGCTGAAGCCACTTTTGATGTTGTCGTCATCGGTGCCGGACCCGCCGGCTATGTTTGCGCAATACGCTGTGCTCAGCTCGGTTTACGCACTGCCTGCGTTGATCAACGGATAAATAATGCGGGCGAGCCTGCACCTGGCGGGACCTGCCTAAATGTGGGCTGCATCCCATCAAAAGCACTGCTGGACAGCTCGTTACATGTTGAACAATTGCACCAGGAATTTACCAAGCACGGTATTTTTGTTGACACCGTAGAGCTGGACATTCCACAGATGATGGAACGTAAAGACAGGATCATCGCTGAACTGACTGATGGGATAGGCACGCTTTTTAAGGCCAACGGCGTGACTGCGATTCACGGCTACGGCAGACTTCTACCTGAACTCCGTATCGAAGTCACACCAGTAACAGGCAGTCACACGCCCAACATTATAGACAGCAGACACGTAGTCATCGCGACAGGGGCTGAGCCGATGGCCCTACCTGGCCTACCTTTCGATGGTGAGCATATTATTGATTCTTCTGCTGCTCTGTCACTGCTCAAAGTTCCCGAGGCACTGGGTATTATCGGTGCCGGCGTTGTTGGACTGGAACTCGGCAGTGTGTGGCGCCGCCTGGGTGCGAAGGTGACGATACTCGAAGCAACAAAGACTTTGTTACCCGCGGCTGACCCACAGATTGCACGTGAAGCCCAACGCCAGTTCAAGAAACAAAATCTTAATATTCACCTGGATTGTCGAGTGACAAGTGCCACCGTGAAGAACAATGGTTGCGAGGTGATCTATCTTCAAGGAGAACAGGAACAGAAACTTACGGTCGACAAACTGATCGTCGCGATAGGTCGCCAGCCACACACGGATGGGCTTCTCGACCCGGCGACTGGCCTGACCCTTGATAGCCACGGTTTTATCGAAGTTGATGAAAACTGTCTGACCGGTGAACACAACGTCTGGGCAATCGGCGACTCAGTCCACGGCCCCATGCTGGCCCACAAGGCCTCTGAAGAAGGTGTTGCTGTGGCTGAGAGAATTGCGACCGGTCAAGGCCACATTGATCGTGATGTGATTCCTTGGATTATCTACACGGACCCTGAAATAGCCTGGGTGGGCTTAACCGAACTCGACCTTAAACAAGCCCAGCAGCCTTATTCGATCGGATTGTTCCCTTTTGCGGCGACCGGACGCGCCAAAGCCCAAGGCAAAACCGAAGGTTTCGTTAAGATTCTCTCGGATAACGCTACTGACCAGATTCTGGGAATACATATGATTGGTTCACATATTTCTGAATTAATAGGCGAAGCCGTGCTTGCGATGAAGTCGAGGATTACAGCCACTGACCTGTCGAAAACTATACATGCGCACCCAACCCTGTCAGAAGCAATCCATGAAGCTGCCCTGTCGGCACACGGCCGCGCGATACATATCACGAATCGTTAAATTGATGGGCTCACACCACCACAACTGAGCCGTCTGAACGCGGATCGCTGGCACCCTCGATCAGCCCATCGGGATGTAACACAATTGCACCCGCATGCCCCATGATATCGTCGTAAGGGCCAATCACCTCCAACTCATGACCAACAGACAACAGTCGATCAAGAACCTCGGCCGGAAATCTGTTTTCTATTCGGACATTTGTGACCTCACTACCCCAGGTCCTCCCCAGAAGCCAACGTGGGGCGCTGATGGCCTGCTGAATACCCTGCCCATACCATGCATAACGCGAAAGAATCATCGCCTGGGTTTGCGGCTGTCCATCCCCGCCCATCGTCCCATAGGCCACAACACGGCCGTCGGGTAGATGTGCAAGCGCCGGCTGAATCGTGTGAAACGGGCGCTGGAAGGGTTTCAGACAGTTGTGGTGACCTGAATCCAATGAAAAACTGGACCCCCGGTTTTGCCATGTGATACCTGTCTGCGGCAGCACAACGCCGGAACCAAATTCCCAATAAAGACTCTGGATAAAACTGACTACCCGACCCTGCGCATCGACAGATCCTAGCCAGACAGTATCGCCGCCGCCCTCTTTGGCAGGCCATGGGGCAGCCTGCTCCCATTTTATGGTTGTAGCGTTACGGTCAAGCAAAGCATCAGAGAGCCATTGTCGTGGGTCGACAGTCATGTGCTCAGGATCTGTCAGATAGCGATCTCGATAACTGAACGCTCTTTTTGTCGATTCCAATAAACCGTGTATGTATTCAAAACGATCTGCATATTCAACGCCCAGCCTTGAAAATATCCCCAGCAGCATCAATGATGATATGCCCTGGGTCGGTGGCGGCATATTGAATAACACAGTCTCACCCAAACTCAACTGCAAAGGGTCTACCTGAATGGGTTGATGCCGATTAAGGTCTGCCACTCGTAGCGGGCTGCCCACCTGTTTCAGGTCTTCAGCAATATCGTGCGCCAGTTCACCCGTATAAAAATCATCGAAGCCCCTGGCCGCAAGCCGCTCAAGTGTTAGTGCCAGTTGTGGTTGGCAAAACCTTTCTCCTGGACACAGGGTCGAGCCACTGGGCATAAATAGATTGCTGTAACCTTCAACAAATTCCAACTCGCTCCGCTTAAGGTGTGCATTCCTCGCCAGCGTATCCGTTACGGAAAATCCAGCTCTGGCATAGTAGATGGCGTCCTCGAACAAGCGTGTTAATGGCAGTTTCCCGTCACAGTGCCTGCTACTCCATTCATAGGCCTTTCCCCAGCCTGATACTGCACCGGCAACTGTCGACGTAGCTTTGGGCCCGCGAGTGGGCATGTGCTCATATCCTGACTCACGATACCACTTTGTATCAGCAAGCTCCGCAGCAGCACCACAAGCATCAAAGCCAATTGGTTTAATGCCTCGACCCGGGTGTATAAGCCAAAAATTGTCACCCCCCAACCCATTCATGTGCGGGTAAACCACAGCGATGCAAGCCGCCGCTGCTATCATCGCTTCGATTGCGTTACCGCCAGCGGCCAGCACCCGTCCGCCCGCCTGCGCGGCCAGGTGATGAGGCGCTGTCACTGCACCGCCAAATCCCGAATAACCTTGTTCAATAATCATGTTGGAAATAGTCAGCGACGTGAAGAATGCCAAGAATCACAGAACCAACCAGCTAATTCAATCAAATCCACCCTGTTCTCAGCTCAAATAGTGGCCCCTCATCCCGCATTCTGGTCTAATTGACACGGCAATGTTATACTTGTCAGTTGCCCTATTGCACGATGTGTCTGGGCTAATAAATATATCTTTCGACTGACAAAGAGACTTCTCTTCGGTGGCCGACAGACTTTAATCACTCCTAAATCCAAATCAACACAAGGTCTGAAATGGCGGAAATAAAGACAATACACAGAAAAGGCGAAGCACCTATAGTGCTCGATCTCGAAAATTTTGCCCACCTCGAATACGGAATGATCGAAATCGAGAAAGCCGACCTGCCCAGCGGAGGCTCCAACGGTCGTTGCTACAAGTATACCGTCGCCAATTCAGTATCCACAGTTACCGGTTACCGTCAGGGCACTAAAAAAGAGGTATCGAGTTATGTCTCAACCCTGATCACTGATCTTAACATTCGCACCATCCCTAAGAAAAAACTCTGATCATCGCTCTGTTTTTGTTACAGGATCTGGGTTAGCCCCTAAGACATTCTTTCGTAAAAAAACCTGGCTTCCTTAGTCGGGCATTCAGTGTCGGTGCGCCCCGGGTTTGGTGGTATGGTTGACCCCGACGCATATCAGGGGCTACAGATGACCCGTTTCTTACTTTCCTAAGCACAACATGAATAGTCAGAATCTTTTTCGGCCTACCGATATCCACGACATGCTGGAGCGTAACCAGCTGTTCTATACCGATGCCGCAATCAGGGCCTGGCGAGCTTTCAAGCCACGGGCCAGCGATATCATTATCGCCACCTTTCCAAAGAGTGGCACCACCTGGATGCAGCAAATCCTGCATACCTTGCGTACCGGTGGTGATATGGATTTCGAAGAAATATCCATGGTCGTGCCATGGATGGAAATCGCCTACGACATGGGCATAGATCTCGGTGCAGAACAACCCGCTCCGCGTTTGTTCAAGAGCCATCTACCAGCAGACCAGGTGCCACCTGGTGCCAGGTACATCGTGATTTTCCGTAATTCAGCCGACGTATTACGTTCCTACTACGAATTCATGGATGGCTGGTTTTTCGAACCCGGCAGTATTTCCATCACCGAATTTGCGGAATATGCATTTTTCGATCAATCCGGCTTTGAGGATTACTGGCACCATTTAATAACCTGGTGGCCACGCAGAAGTGATCGAGATGTGCTGATGTTCTGCTATGAAGATATGAAAGAACATATCGACGAGGTAATTAATAGCGTAGCTAATCATGCCGGTATCGATCTGGGTGAAGAATTACTCGCGACCACCAGGCTACATTCGTCGCATGCCTTCATGCGCGAACATGCGAGTCAATTTGACGAACATGCCACCCAGCAGGCTTTAAACCCGATATGTAGGTTACCCGCAGGGGGACCTGCTTCGAAGGTCACAACTGAAAAAAAGAAAGATGAAAGGATCGAGATCCCAGCTGCCATTCATCGACGAATCGAAGGCATTTGGCAACTGCAGATAAAACCACTAACCGGTTTAGCCAGCTACAACGAGATGCGTCGGGCTATCCTCGATTCTAATAATCAGGATTAGCGGTTTTTTTGACACCAGCGAGAGCTTCCAGCTTTCATTTCCTGTCTATCGAGGCGGATTGGGAAACGCTCACGGATTTTTTGATCGCTGTCAGGTGGAATATAGGCTGGGAAATGCGAAGTCAGTATTTGCTGCGCTTTTTCACGTGCTCGTTGTTGCATGTCTAGACTACCCTCATCCTGCCAGTCTTCGGGCGAACTGCGGTCGGCGAGCTCGGGGTAAACATACTCGGAATGCATCAGTTCCAGCGTCTGCGCGGCACCCAGATAATGCCCGGCACCATTCACTGCTTCCCTGATCACGCCCAGGTTCAGCGTTTCATCGTTGATCTCGATACCACGTACCGAGCGCAGTACGTTACCCAGGATTTCATTGTCGATAACCATGGATTCGAGGGAAGCACCGAGCAGACTTGCCGTCATACCACAGGATTCCATGATCAGATTAGCACCGGTATTGGCAGCCAGTCCGATAGTTAAACCTTTTTCATATCCAGCCTGGGCATCAGGAACTTTTGAATCAGTCATTCCCGCGCCGACGCTACGGGGCAGGTTATAAAACTTGCCCATTTGTACTGCAGCAGCGGCGAGCACCGCTTCTTCACCGCTACCTCCACTGAATGATCCGGTACGCAGGTCGGAAACAAATGGCCAGTTACCAAAAATCATCGGATGGCCGGGACGAATCAGGTTGACCATAATCAGCGAGGCGAGTGTTTCCGCGGTATTTTGCGCAAGTGCGCCGGCCAGCGAGGCAGGAGCTGTGGCACCGGCCTGACCGGCGATCACCGACATGGTCGGTATTCCCCGGCAGGTGGCTTCACAAATTAGTGCCGCACTGTCTTCACCATAGGTCAGGGGCGATATTACGGGACAGGCACCTATCAGGCCAAAGGGGCTCTTCAGGTAGTCACCCTCGCTGCCCACGATCATATCGAGCATTGCGATGACGTCGTCAAAATACTCCGGTTTCATCACGGTGAGGCCCAGTAGTTTCCCGGTCGCGGCGAGTGTCGCGTAGGTACGGTTGAGCGCGAATTCTCTAAGGTCTTCGATATCAGTCGGAACCAGTACGTTACCGTAACGATGAACGTTGTCGAGTGTGTCCACCAGGCGCGCGGTATCGTAAATATCGAGTAGCGTGGAAGGCCTGTATTTACCGCTGTGAAAATCGAGCATGGATACGGCTTCCCCGGCAGCGGAAAAATGCACCTTGGCACCACCAAGATCGATGTTATGTTTTTCGTCTATCGCGCGTAATGTGAAGCTATGGCAGGCATTGGCAATAATGTCTTCAGTGAAGGAGCGGGGAAAACGAAGTCTGCCATCGCTATCGAGATTCAATCCTTTGCCGCGGGCTGCTTCGACAATTACCGGAATAGTCCCACCCATGCCAATATCTGCCAGGATATCCAGCGCGCTGGCATGGATACGCCCCATATCCGCCTCACTAAGCGGTTTGTATGCACCACCCTCAAGACCCGGCCAGATCGCAGGTTTGATTTCCTTACGGTGCTGGGTTTTTCTCCTGGAACCACGTCGTCTTGGCAATGGATCTACCGACATGTCTCTTCCTCAGGTGATCTGGTAATCGTTATCATTCTCCAAACGTATATACCGTCAAGCGACGGCTTTGTCAATAAAATTTACCGTCACTTGACGGTGATCAAAAATAGATATTAAATAATACTGATAAATTCAGCAATACGTCCAATTACCTATGGTTGCTTCTCCTAAAAACACCGACGCCACCAGCCGAGGAAAACCCCGAAATGTCAGCTCACTGGAACGGCGGTTCGATATTCTCGAGGTCAGCCGAGTGCTGTTATCGGAAGAAGGTTACGATCAATTGAGTTTGCGCAAGATCGCACGACGGGTTGGAATTCACCTGAAAACCCTGCAGCATTATTTTCCGACCAAGGAAAATCTGATCCAGTCGACATTGGAGCACACCTATACAATTTATACCGAAGCAACCGAGAAGCTTTCCTCGCGCACTACTAATGCGGCGGAGTTATTCAAAAAGTACATCCGCTACTTGATAAAGGATGACAAGAACCGTCAAACCGCTGGATTCTTCCTGCAGCTCTGGGCAAGGGCCCACGTCGACGAAGCTACCAATAACACCATGATGTCGATGTACGACAATCATACCGACAACCTGCTGCGATTGATGGAGCCCCTGAACCCGCAGATGGATCACAAGATGCGCAGACAACGCGCGGTTATGATAGCAGCCTTGATCGAGGGAATGATGTTGTTCATTGGTTATGGCAAGAAACGCCATCGCGGGATCGGGAATATCGAAACGGAACTGGTCAAACTCTGTTTCCGGCTCGCGACCGACATTGAATCGACAAAGCCGTTGGAATCGAATTGATTCGAATATGGAAAACCGGATGAGACCATGAATTACGATTTGCTTTTTGAAGCTGTGCAAATTGGCCCCGTGACCGCGCCGAACCGATTTTACGCGGTCCCGCATGCCACTGGTCACGGTAATCTACAACCCAATGGGTCCATTGCCCTGCGTGAAACCAAGGCCGAAGGTGGTTGGGGTACCGTGGTCATGCAAATTACCGAGATCGCAGCAAGTTCGGACATGGCGAACCATCCGATGGAACGACTCTGGGATGAAACTTATCTTGACGCACATGCCAAACTGGTTGAGCGCATTAAACGACACGGCGCGTTGAGCGGAATCGAACTTGCCCACTGCGGTATGCGTGCCAGAAATTATGTCTCCGGCATACCGGTAATCGGGCCCAGTAACCTGCCGCTGTTGCGACCCGAGTTTCCGATTCAGGTGCGCGCGATGAATAAATCCGATATCCGCGATTTTCGTGATAGCCATCGCAAGGCGGCTCAACTGGCGAAACGAGCGGGATACGACATTTTATATGTTTACGCGGCCCATGATCTCTCGCTGTTGAGCAATTTCCTGTCCGCTCGCAATAACCAACGTAGTGATGAATACGGAGGGTCACTGAAAAACCGTGTGCGCCTGTTGCGCGAAGTACTTGAGGATACGCTCGAGGTTGCCAGCGGTAGCTGCGCGGTAGCATTGCGTTTTTCAGTACATGAATTCGGGTTTGAACAAGCCATGACCTACGATGGTGAAGCACGTGAAGTGGTCGAGATGCTTGCCGAACTACCCGATTTATGGGATGTCAATATTGCCGGCTGGCCCGCGGATTCGCAGACCTCCCGTTTCTCGGAAGAAGGCTATCAACTCGAATTTACCGACTTTGTCAAAAGCGTAACGACAAAACCCGTGGTAGGCGTGGGGCGGTTTACTTCACCCGAGAAAATGATTTCGTTGATCAGGTCGGGCAGACTGGACCTGATCGGAGCTGCGCGCCCATCTATTGCCGATCCTTTTTTACCGACCAAGATCAGGGAAGGACGGCTGAATGAAATCCGGGAATGTATCGGCTGTAATATCTGCGTCAGTTGTGACGCCTATGGTGTGCCGGTTAAATGTACACAGAATCCGTCGGTATCGGAAGAATGGCGCCGTGGCTGGCACCCGGAGAATATTCCTTCTGTTAAAAAGCAACAAACGGGCTTGATAGTTGGAGGGGGTCCAGCGGGGCTTGAATGTGCCTGGACGCTGGTACGAGCCGGTATGCATGTCACGATGGTAGAGGCAGAAGAGGAGTTCGGGGGACGTGTCAGCCGGGAGTCAAGACTGAGCGGACTTTTTGCCTGGTCGCGGGTACGCGACTACCGCTTGATGCAGTTGCAGCAGCATGAAAATGTCGAACTCTTTCCGGCTAACCGTTTGAACGCGGGCGATATAGAAGAATTCGATGCCGATAACGTTGTTATCGCCACGGGCGCCAGCTGGCGCGGCGATGGTGTTGGCAGCATGAATTACAGACCGCTCCCGTGGCTAAACGAAATGATCGTACTGACGCCAGATGATGTAATGTCGAACGTTGCGCCTAGTGGGCCGGTCATCGTTTACGATGACGATCATTTCTACATGGGCGCGGTACTCGCCGAGCATCTCCATCGCATGGGAAACGAAGTTCGTTTCATCACACCACATCAGGAAATTTCTGCCTGGACAGCGTTTACCCTCGAACAAGGAGCGATAATGAATCGCTTTGCCGATCTTGGAATTCCCTACCACAGTAATCTGATGGTGAAAGGTAAACAGGGCAAGGAGCTGGTGTTCACCTCGATGTTACCTGGAATGGAGGACCGGGCTTTCTCCTGCGAAACCCTGGTGTTTGTCGGGGCCAGACTAGCCCGGGATGAGCTGCAATTTGAAGTTAGAAAAAGGTTGGGGGAAAACAAAGTCTACGCTGTAGGCGACTGCGATGTTCCCGGAACAATCCAGGCCGCGGTTTTTTCCGGCCACCGTGTGGCGCGTCAGATCATCGATGGAGACGAATCTTTTTTTCGACTCGATCGCCCAGATATTGTCAACCGCTAAGATAAACCCGTTTATACTTGAATTCCCGGGATAGACCAAGGCTTGTTATGTCAGGAAAAACTAAAAACATTCTATTTATCATGTACGACTAGCTCAGGTTCGATTACCTGAGTTGCGCCGGACATAAGACCCTGCATACTCCAAACATGGATTGGCTCGCCAAAAATGGCCTGCGCTTCAGTGAAGCTTTCTGTCAGTCACCGGTGTGCGGTTCCTCACGCATGTCGTTCTATACCGGGCGTTACCCTTCCAGCCATGGTGCCCAGTGGAATGGATTTCCATTGAAAGTCGGCGAAATGACACTGGGTGATCATCTACGAAAACTAGGCATGGATAGCCGCCACAAGTACCAGGCAATAAAATTTGCCGTCGAGAGTTCATGTTCACTGTACGGTCCTGATGAATAGCGACTTGAATTCACGCCTTTTTGATTATCATTAATGATCTTTGTATCTTGGATCGTTGTCACGTCCCACATCCATCTCAGATGATCAAGATCGTAGTCAACACCCTCTTTCGCATCTTCACGCACCAGCCAGGACACCACAACCTCCGTTAATTCTGGTGACTTCGGTGTAAATCGAAAGGTGGTTGCATGATCATTTGTGGCATACAAATATGAAAGCGCCCCCATAAATGAAGCAGTTTCAGCACCATCGTACTCCTCGAACTCACCCAGTAACGGACCCGCCGGACTGCCGTCACGGGTCAATGTCTTATAACCCTCCTGTATGGGATGGCGCCAGATCTGGTGTGGCTGAGCAGGCAAAGGAAAGTATTCCACACCGGATTTTCGGCCCTTGCGCCTGGCGGCTTCCGCGAACTGTTCGGCCATTGCCTGATAGGCTTTGGAACCACGTTCACCTGCACGGACATAGTCGTTGACTCGAGTATATTCCGGATGAGCGGGCATGCAGTGATAGCACTCACGAAAATTTTCAACCGCAAGCTTCCAGTTCGCATGGGTCGGATAGACCTCCCGATGAACAACCTTAGTCTGCGTTAAGCCATGGGGCTTAAGATAAGGCAACAGGTTATGCCTGATCTGATCAAATTCAGCATTGCCTCGTGACGCAAGACTAATAAAAACAAGACCTTCCAAAACTTCGACCTGACAACGATGCAGTCCGTGTTGAGACTGCTCAAAATCATCGGCCATATGTCGTGCCGAAAGCAAGTTACCCTCAAGGTCATAGGCCCAGGCATGATAAGGACAGACAAATCTACGGGTGTTACCGCTCTTTTCCAGACAAATCTGGGATCCTCGGTGACGACAGACGTTAAAAAAAGCACGTAATTGTCGATCGGAGCCGCGAACGATAATGATGGACTCTTCACCGATTTCATAAGTGAGGAAATCACCGGGTTCCGGCAATTCTGACTCATGATCTACGTATAGCCACTGAGGGGACAAGACCCGCTGAAACTCCAGCTGGTGGATCTCTGAACTGCGATAAAACACCTGCTCCAGCGTGCAGCCGGATTTCTGACGCCTAATCAGCCCATCAATGTCTGATCGAGCCGTAGCAGAACTTTTGTTTTCAATCGTATTCAATGAATTCACCAGATTACCTGAGTCGTAAGTAGGAATCCCAAACGTTTCTAAATTAGAGCTTGTCCACTTTTGGACCAATCAGTTCGTGCTCGAAATGATTGAGTTCATCAGCTGTCGTAGGGTTTGGCTCACGCCGACCTGCACGATTGAACCAGTAACGGGCATTAGAGAGGTCGCCTTCTTCCTGGTGAATCACACCATGGAGCCACGCAGACAGCTGGCTGTTGTCCTGCTGAACAATTTTGTGAGCGGCATCCCACTTGCCTTCGCGGCAGAGTGCCAATGCGTCTATTAATAATTTGCCCTCACCCACAAACTATCCTTGTTGCCCTGTCAAGGCGAATCTGACGACTTATTGAGTTAATCCAAACAAAGTGATCTTAGTCCAAGTTCTAACCTATATCCATACGTTCTTGGAAGCGGGTAGAGAAAACAGGATCAACATGCTAACGTGAGCCTCATGAGAACCCAGGCAATTGGCACATTCAAGCCAGTCTACTTCGACCCCCTTAACACACACAAAGGATGACTACCCCGCAGCCCTTTATTGGTATTGTCCAGGGTGATGCCTGTGGCATTGGGCCGGAACTGATGTCCAAACTGCTACAAAAACTTAAAGCAGCTGAGCGCAACCGGGTTCTCGTAATCTCAGATCAACGGATTATGACTGCCGGGAATGCAGTGGCCGGACAGGAAACCCCTTGTAAACGGCTGAACGAACCAACCGAGATTGATCAAGAGTGTGGCCAACCGCAGCTGCTGGATGTCCGTTGCCTCGATCCGACCAGCATCGTACCAGGCACGGTCTCCGTAGACGCCGGCCGTGCTGTATTGAAAACATTTGGTCTCGCTATTGATCTCGCTCAGAGCGGCATCATTGAAGGGATTTGTTTCATGCCGTTCAACAAGGCTGCAATGCATCTTGCTGGGATTGGTGTCGCCGACGAACTGACCTGGGCAAAAGAGCGACTCGGCGTTGCTGGCCGAGCCAGCGAGTTCAACGTAATCGACGGCATGTGGAACGCCAGAGTGACGTCACATGTTCCACTGAAAGACGTAGCTGAAAAACTCAACATCGACAGCATTGTGGAAGCTATTGCCCTGGCAAACCAGACACTCACCCGAGCCGGCTACAAAAACCCTCGGATCGCCGTCGCGGCGCTCAATCCCCACGCTGGTGACGGCGGTGCTATCGGCACAGAGGAAATCGAGATAATCGCACCTGCCGTTGAAAAAGCTAAGCTGCAGAACATCAAAGTCGATGGGCCATTTCCCAGTGATACCCTCTATATCAAGGTTCGAGACGGTCAATTCGACTGTGCGGTAAGCATGTACCATGACCAGGGACAGATCGCAATCAAACTCCTGGGTTTTGACCAGGGAGTGTCGGTACTGGCCGGATTGCCAATTCCGATTGCCACGCCGGCTCACGGCACCGCTTTTGATATTGTGGGGAAAAACAGCGCCAACGTAAGTGCCGCACTGAATGCTTTTCGGATGGTGGCTGCTATGGCGCAGGGCCGCAATCTCGCCACGCCTGATCGGTCCTAGGTTCGGATCTGGTTCTACGCTCTTGCGCGTCGTCAGCCAGAAACCTAAATAAAATGATTACCAATTCGATATCGGGATACTGTTACTTCAAAATGGTCGGCTAGATTATTGCAATAGTCCTATTGCTTTTTTATGCCAGCGAATGTCCCGTAACTCGAAACCCAAAGCGGTTGATAAGCTGACCTGTGTACTGGGATGGGCTCTTAAGGAAAGCAATGTCGGTGGTAGTTCCCTAATATCACGCCTGCAGTTTATGCTCGAGCCGGTTACGACCGGCGACTGGAAAACCACTTCGCGATAGGGGTGCTGAACAATCCAAAGAACGCGAGCAAAAGGAACAGCGCCGCTAGCGGCTGGGTCAGGATCTGCCACCAGTTGCCCTCGAACATTTTCAGTGAGTTTTGAAAGTTAGTCTCGACCATTTCGCCGAGAATCAGTCCAACGGCGATCGGCGCAACCGCGAAGCCATGACGCCGAGCTAAGAAGCCAATGACCCCAAATATCAACGCAATCCACACGTCCAGGAGTGACGAACTGAGCGCATAGGCTCCAATTACAGCAAGTGCGAAAACAATAGGCCAGAGCATTTGCAGGGGAACCAGGGAAATGCGTGCAAATAGCTTTGAGGCATAGAGCCCCATGGCCATAAACATCAGGTTGGCCAGTAGCATCGCACCAAAAATCTGGTAGACCTTGTCGACCTGTTCAGTAAATAGGTAAGGGCCGGGGCGCAGACCATGCACCATCAAACCGACCAGGATGACTGCCGTCGTTCCGCTACCCGGAATGCCGAGCACCATGGTCGGTACCATGGCTCCCCCGGTGGCAGCATTGTTCGCGGCCTCAGCGCCAGCGATTCCTTCGATCGCACCCTTTCCGAACTCCTCCTTGTTTTTTGACCACCTGCGCGCCTCAGCGTAACCAATCATTGAGGCCACAGTTGCCCCTTCAGCCGGAAGAATACCAATGAACGTGCCGATACCGCAGGAGCGGACCACAGTCTTCCAGATCCGCTTGTAGTCTTCTCGCGAGGGCAATTTGACCGCCTTCATACCAATTTTATCGACGAGGCGATTAACCCGACTCGACTGAATCAGCAATTCCGACATCGCGAATAGTCCGATAAAAACCGGTACGAAAGACAATCCCTCATAAAGTTCGTAATTACCGAACATGAACCGTTCAATTCCGGTGGTGGGTTCGGCTCCAATCGTCGCGAGCCACACCCCAAAGACACCACCGATTAGATTCCGCACGGTACCGCCGGCACTGATCGAGGCAAGCATCGAGAGGCCGAATAGAGCTAGAGCAAAATATTCTGGTGGTCGAAACTCATAGGCGACACGCGCCAGCATCGGAGCCGCAATACAGAGCACGAGAATCGAGAACACGCCCCCGATCGTGCTCGATACCACGGCGATCCCNAGCGCTCGGCCCGCTTCTCCTCNTTGCGCAAGAGGATAGCCGTCGAACGTCGTCGCAGCTGCAGCGGATGTCCCAGGGGTGTTGATCAAGATCGCTGTTATAGAACCAGCGAAGGTAGCCGATACGTAAATCGTCGCCAACACAGCAATTGCATGAACTGGCTCCATGGTCAGCGTAAACGGCAGTAATAGAGCGGCACCGGTCGTCGCGCCGAGACCAGGCAGCACACCGATGACCACACCCATAACCGTGGTAATCAGTATCAAAATGATGAGGTACGGATCCAAAACAACCGATCCCATTGCTTGTAGCGCTTCGACCATGGAACTACCGATTATCCGTAATACCAGTTGGTGAATAAGCCGCGTGGAAAACGAACCCTCAGAACCAGATCAAATAGAAAAAAGATGACGAACGGTGTGGCGAATGCTAGCGTCCCTGCGACAAGTACCCGCCGCTCACCCCACAACAGGCACATAGCAAACATGACCACTGCGATCCCTATCATCATGTCGACATAGACTGTAATTGGGTAAAACATCAAGAACAGAGCAATCGAACCCCAGGTCCGGAGCCCTTCCCGCTGGACTTTTCCGGGAGACTCTTTCCGGTACTGAGAGGCAAGTAGAGCCGCCAGAATCAGGTTAATCACCATCAGGAGGATCGGGAAAACCCGCGGCTGCAGACTGTCCCCGACAATCATCGGGGGTGATAGTTCGAGCTGGACAGCAGCACAAATCACTGCGATGGAAAAGGCCGTAATGACCCCAGGAATGATTAGAAAACGCATATCAGGCGAGGAACGGTGCTTCCCGAAGAAAGCACCGTATCCTTGAGTTGCAACCGGGTTTACTTAAGTCCCATTTCCTCAAGCGCCGGGCCAAACTCGCCGACCATGGACTTGATCTGCTCGCCCCATGCGCCAGAGGCCAGTGGAGAAGTCTCATCGAGGCCTGAGTTCTTGAGATAAGCCTGGTACAAGGAATGCTTCATGGCTTTCATCAAACCTTTTTCGAGCGCATCGCGCCGCGCTGGATCGACACCAGCGTGAGTCACGAAGCCACGCGTGGTCGAAAGCACCAGGTCGATGCCCATCGATTTCGCAGTCTTTGCCTTCGGAATAGGCGCCATACCGGCATTGGCTAGAATCACTAGAGGACAGATGTCACCAGCCTCGACTGGGGCCGCTGCCTCGGAGAGATTAAGCGTTCCAACATCAACTGAGCCGGCAACCAGCTGTGTCGCCAGTTCCCCACCACCTTTAAAGGGGATGTAGGTCGGCATTGGCACGCCAAGGCGTTTGGCCCAAAGGAACACGGTGATGTGATCGATCGTCCCAGTCTGGGTACCACCGAACTTCAGCTTGTCGCCGTTCTTCATGCCCGCGACGAAATCCTCGGGCGTCTTGTAAGGGCTGGTCTTACAGTTAACCATCAGGATCTGCGGATCATTGGTACCACGGGCAATCGGAGACATGTCTTCGACTTTGAGTTTGGTTTTACCTTTGCCCATGGTAATCGCATGGCCTACTGTGAAGGTCATAATCGTGTTGCCATCCGCCGGCCGGGTCATAAAGTAGTTCATTGCCAGGGCTCCGCCACCACCACGCTTGTTCACCACGACCATATCTTGTTTGAGCGTCCGGCGACTTCGCAGCATCATCATCCGTGAGTTAACATCGGTACCTCCACCGGCCCCAGCATGTGTGATGACTTCGATGGCGGGCTTGTTGTCGGCTTTGGCGGCGACACTTGTCAATGCCACCAAAGCAAGGCCGGCAGTTACAGCTGTTAAAAACGTAAAGCTTTTTTGCATCGGAAAAATATTCATAATGATTCCTCTCGTAATCCTCATTTTAAAAAAGATATAAACTGATAGACTGCATACTGAGGCTACCACGGGCTATGTGAAATTGGAATGCCGAAACTAGGCCCAAACAAAATGAGTGGTATATCAGTTTGACAGCGTAAGTTCTCCTCAACACTTAGTTTGATCTTATGGGAATGTGACCATGCAATCCAATCTGAAAAGTCGAATTGGTGTCGATATCGGCCGGAGAGCTAAGCTGGAAGACGGCTTAGCATGGGCCGCCGTTAATGAAGTTTTTTATGTCGACATTCAACTCGATAGCGGCGCGAATGCCATTGAGACCTTTGACGAAACGCGCTGCGAATCTGTAAAGGAGATGTGCCAAAGCCACAACATTCACCTCGGACTGCATACTCTTTCCGGGGTTAACATGGCGGAATACAGCAACCTCTTTCGGCAAGCCGCTGACGAGTACCTCCGGGGCTACATTGATATGGCGACTCGTCTTGACGCTGAATGGATCGTCGTTCACGCCGGATTCCATTTTACTGCCGACTATGAGCAACGGAAACAAGCGAGCCTTGAACGACTGCAACGTGCCTCGTCTTATGCCGAGGATAAGGGCATTCATCTATTGCTAGAGAACATGAACCGGGANCCGGAAGATGCNGAAGTGAATTACCTCGGTTATACGCTGGAGGAATGCTTGTTCTATTTTGAAAACTTGAGATCCGCCAATCTACATTGGACTTTCACAATCAACCACGCGACGCTGGTACCGGAGGGAATTGACGGATTTCTAGATACCTTTGGNATCGACCGGATGCGTGAGGTTCGCGTCGCCGACAATTTAGGNGACAAAGAGCATCACATGTTTCCCGGTGAGGGTAGTATCGATTTTCGATCTTTGTTTTCGCGTTTGGAAGGCATGGGGTATACCGGCCACTACACCAATGGATTCGGAACATTAGACGACATGATCCGCGGTAGGGACTATCTGGTAGCCGAAGCAANGGCNGCNGGTGTGCCATCGGCGCAATNAAGCAACTCGAAGATACTAAAGATACACGGTCTTGATGAACAANCTCTTCTAATGACTAGCTAGAGAAGAANCGNACCTGACACGATCTCTACNGCTACTGTCACGACTCAATGACACCGTTGCTACCTGTCATGAGCGCTGAATTTAGTTCAAGACAAAATTCCTTGTCGCCTCACCGATATCTTGATTATTGGAATTCAGCTTCTCCAGTTGAACGCTCAATTCATCTTTCCCGTGNAATTCAATGAACTGACTGATCTCCTGATCTCTCTCTTNCTGCCGATTGAGCGCTCCAAAGCTTGCAATTTTCAATAGCCACGTATTCGGTCTGATCTTTCTAATCTTGCCGGACAATTCAATACAGGCATCATAATCACCCANGTTATAGGATCCCCAAATGAAGTCNTCGATCAGTTGCTGGCTCAGAGGATCGAGTTCTTGNGCTTTACGAAGTAATTCGACTCCTTTTTCGCATTTTCCATTCTGCACAAGCGATTTGCCGTAAGAAGCCAGCACGGTGGGATTATTTGGATTCAGCTCATACGCCTTCTTCCCGTGTTCTTCTGCTTTATCGTAATTCAAATCAAGATGCAGAGAAATGTTACACAGCAACCGATGGCAGTCCCAATCGTGGTCGGTCAGTTCGTAGGCGTCTTCCAGTGTGGTTCGAATTTTCTNGTGTAGATCGTCGTCTGATTCGTCGAACCANCTATGACCAATTCCATCGGCCCANGTGCAGCAACGCTCGGCGTATGCTCTTCCATTGCTCGGATCACTCTCGATAGCGTTGGTGAACATATCGACCGCAATGTTGGCGTCGTCCTTGGTTAACTTTCGCTTGTGGAATTTGCCCTGCAGGAGATACTCATANGAAGTCATTTTGTTAGTCGGTTTTCGTTTGGCTCGCTTCAGGCTGGTGACTTCTATNTCGCTTAGGACCGTATNCGCCATTTTGCTGACGATCTCATCCTGAATCTCAAAAACATCATCCATAGTCCTGTCGTAACGNTCGCTCCATATCGAGTCACCCGAGACAGGATCTCCCANTTCTGCAGAAATGCGTACCCGATTGCCCGCTGACCGGATACTTCCNGTGATCACATAGTCCAGTTTGTATTTTNCNGCAGCTTCTATCACATCAATGGGATTATCTTTGTAATCAAANGTTGTGTTNCGNGACATGATCTCAATCGAATTGATCATTGAGAGTTCAGTGATGATGTCATCCACAATGCCATCGACGAGAAAATCATTGTCTTCACTTTTGTTGAGATTTCTGAAAGGCAGCAACATCAGGCGGGGTTTGGTGTCACCATCTTTGATTGACTTTTCGACTCTGATATCTGCTGGAGAAACACCATGGGGATCCTGTTCGCCTGAAGCAGTACTATCTTTCAGGATTGGTGAGATCTGATAAATCTCATAATCGCCTTCAATGTTTTTAAGTTTTGCGTTACCCAGATTATCAATCGCAATCGAGATCCGCTTGACGATTTTTTCATGCACCGTTCTGGACAACAGTATGCAGCCAGGTTTGCACAGGCCCTCAAGCCTTG
>PCBE01000115.1 GCA_002731295.1 Acidiferrobacteraceae bacterium
CCCGAATCAGCCTTTACAGCCCGTACCCTGCTGATTCATGACTATCGCCGGATTCTGCTGCACGATCCGGACCTGCCTGAAGACCTTCTACCGGTTCACTGGCCCGGTACTCGAGCCAGAAAACGCTGTGCGGCGATCTACCGTGCACTGCAGGAGGCGGCTGACCGCTGGACGGTGTCAGTGTGTGATGATGAGCCAAATCTCCTGAAATCACCCGATAAAGACTACCGCCAGCGATTCAGTGACAGCTAAAGGTCGTCAAAATCAATCACAACGCGATCGGTCAGTGGCACCGATTGACAGGTCAGCACATAACCTGATGAAAGGTCCGACTCTTCAAGCGCAAAGTTCAGCTGCATATTAACGCGCCCCTCGACGAGTTTCGCCCGGCAGGTCGCACATACCCCACCTTCACAGGCGTAGGGAACCTCCGGCCGGACACGTCTTACTGCTTCCAGCAGCGTATCCCCGTCACGACTCATTTCAAAAGTCGTGGATTTGGAATCGAGTGACACCACAACAGAACAACGACTCCCCTGAGCCTGAATCGGCATGCGCTCAGGCTGGTTTTCGATGTGCTGATCCGGGGGCGTAAAAAGCTCGTAATGAATGCACGACGGTGGAACATTTTTCTCGAGCAGCGCTTCCCTTACCGCATCGATCATACCTTTGGGGCCACACAGAAAAAATTCATCATGCTGATCCGCCGGCACCAGGCTCTCGAGCAGAGCGTCTGCCTTGACACGGTCGATACGGCCATCAAGCAGCGGCAAATTCCGACCCTCCCGCGACAACGTATGAACCATCGAGAGTCGGTCCATGTAGGTGTTTTTAAGCCGTGCCAGTACCTCCCTGAATATGATGCTCCCGGTTTCTCGATTTCCGTACACCAGCGTGAACCTGCTTCGGGGTTCGCGCTCAAGTGTAGTCTTGATGATGGACATCAAGGGCGTGATACCACTGCCCGCTGCAAAGGCGGCATAACGTTTGCGATGACTGGAGTCCAGCGGCACATTGAAATGCCCGATCGGTGATCCCACCTCAATCTTCTCTCCGGCAGCAAGCCGGTTATGCACAAACCCAGAAAAAATACCCCGCGGTATTGCCTTTACCGCGATACGTAATTCACCCTCGTCTACGCTGCTGCAGATCGAATAAGACCGACGAATCTCGGTACCGCTCAAAGTCCGGCGCAGCGTCAGGTGCTGCCCCTGAACAAACCGATACTGGTTACGAAGCTGCTCCGGTACTTCAAACGCAACAGACACCGTGTCGCTTGTTTCCGACCGTACTTCAGCCACCGAAAGAGCGTGAAAGCGCACGCTGGCTAATGCGGTTTAAAGTAGTCAAACGGCTCGAGGCAGTGGTTACAGCGCCACAAAGCCTTGCACGCTGTTGCACCGAAACCGGACAACACACTTGTTTGGTCGGAACCACATCGAGGACAACTGATACCAGTCTGCGTCGNACCTTCCTCGCAAGCACGACACGCCGGCGGNNNAATCCCGGTTGCAATCAGATGCCTTCGTCCTTGATCGGTGATCCAGTCTGTTGTCCAGGGCGGATACAACACCTGCTCAACAGCGACTTGGTCGATGCCAGCCCGCCCGAGCGCCTCATGGATATCCTGTTCGATCACCCGCATTGCCGGGCAGCCTGAATAGGTCGGCGTGATCATCACCTGCACTTTGATGTTGCCGCTTTCGTCACATACGTCAACAGCTCGAACGATCCCCAGATCGCGAATACTGACAGTCGNGATCTCGGGATCACAAACGCTATCCAGCACCTCAAGCACNCGCAGCCGGGTGTTTTCAACAGCCGCACTCACCACGTGGCCCCTGGGTATGCCCTCTGCAGGAACTGCATCTCGGCAAGCAGATAGCCCAGATGCTCGCTGTGCAGGCCGGTCCGCCCGCCGCTCATTGGATTGGTGATCTCGGGCATCCGCAACGTGGCTTCAGACAAAACAGCCCACACCTGACGCTCCCATTGCACCTGGAGATCATTCATTGCCGGGACAAAACCCTGTGCTTCTAACGTGCGGTAAACCTCATCCAGCTCGAAAAGTTCCGGCACACACGGTGTGCAGATATCCAGGGCGTTAACCATCCGCCTGTGACTCTCTTGCGTACCGTCGCCCAAGCGCACCACCCAGCCGCTGCTGTGTCGCAGGTGGTAGCGCACTTCTTTGAGTGACTTGGCCGCGATCCCGGATATTTCCCGATCACTGCCTTCGCTCAAACCTTCCAACAACAGAAGATGATAGGCGTCAAAAAAGTACTGGCGTAACATCGTCCTGCCAAAGTCGCCGTTTGGCAGTTCCACCAGGTGCAGGTTACGCCAGTCTCGAACATCGCGTCGGTAGGCCAGGTCGTCCTCAGTACGCCCGGCACCCTCTGTCTGTGCCGCGGCGGTCAACCACAGCCGTGCCTGTCCAATCAGGTCCAGTGCGATATTCGACAGTGCCATGTCCTCTTCCAGGGTCGGCGCATCTCCTGACCATTCAGACANGCGGTGGCCCATGATCAGAGCACTGTCGCCCAGACGTGTGAGCAGTTCGAACCGGCACTGGTCGATGTCTATTTTTTTAGTCACAGATTNTCCACACCATCGGGCACAGGATAGAACGTTGGATGACGATAAACCTTGTCTTCCGCCGGCTCGAAAAACGGACCTTCATCTTCGGGTGAAGTCGCTGTGATCTCAGTCGCCGGTACGACCCAGATACTGACCCCCTCCTGCCGCCGNGTGTAGAGATCACGGGCATTTTCAACAGCCATCTTGGCATCGGCAGCGTACAGGCTGCCTGTGTGCTGATGATTGAGGCCGCGCTTGGTTCGAACAAAGACTTCCCACAGGGGCCACTGGTCCGGTGCGTTGGTCATGATGATCCTCTTTTCGTATCGATNGGCGGTTGGCAGGTTTACGCCGCTTGCTGATCACTACTCTGTTTGTGTGCATAAGCAACCGCAGCCTCACGAACCCAGCGGCCGTTTTCATGGGCTGCTTTGCGTGTTGCCATNCGCTGCAGATGACAGGGTCCNCCCCCTTTGACCACCCGCCAGAATTCATCCCAGTCGATCTCACCAAAATCATAATGGCCGCGGTCGGCGTTCCATCGAAGGTCGGGATCGGGCAGCTTCAGACCCAGGTAGTCTGCTTGCGGTACCGTAATATCAACAAAGCGTTGTCGCAGTTCATCATTGCTCTGACGCTTGATCTTCCAGGTAGTGGAGGACTGGGTATGCACGGAATCGCTGTCGTGCGGTCCGAACATCATCAGTGAAGGCCACCACCAGCGATTCAATGCATCCTGAGCCATCGCTCTCTGATCGGCAGTGCCTTCGGCAAGCGTGACCATGATGCCGTATCCCTGGCGCTGGTGGAAACTCTCCTCCTTACAGATCCTGACCATTGCCCGGGCATAAGGCCCATAGGAAGTCCGACACAGACTGATCTGGTTGACGATGGCAGCACCGTCAACCAACCAGCCGATCGCCCCGATATCTGCCCAGGTCAGTGTGGGATAGTTGAAAATACTCGAGTATTTCATGCGGCCTTCATGCAGCGCCGTCACCAGTTCTTCCCGGGAAGTTCCCAATGTTTCGGCTGCACTGTAAAGGTACAAACCATGACCACACTCATCCTGCACCTTGGCCAACAATCCGATCTTGCGATGCAGCGTGGGTGCACGTGTGATCCAGTTACCTTCAGGCTGCATACCGACAACCTCGGAATGTGCGTGCTGTGCGATCTGTCGGATCAGCGTCTTACGATAAGCATCTGGCATCCAGTCCTTAGGCTCGATCTTGGTTTCAGACTCGATTTTGGCCAGAAACCCCTGTTCGAGATCTGCGCTATGGGTCTCTNCGGCAGATTCAGACCGTTCTGGGGTATTACTCATGCATAGTCTCCAGGAGACTGTGTAATATTATATGTTACAGAATTATGTACACTATGAAAAGTTCTGTGTCATATTNTGNCGNTTCTCTGGTAGCAGGCANTNGNCNGTTANCAACAGGAAANGCTAGAATTTCCGGTACTTNAGGTAGGCTTGTTCAGGNTCCATNCCNCCCAGAATGGCGTCGCGCATNTCACTTTCCGTCGACATTACCTGTTCGGTCTGACTNACNGCTTCCTCACAGACCGATGCNGGTATNACNACGATCCCATCCCGGTCAGCNATCAGATAATCACCACTGACGATGGTCACTGTNCCAATGGTNATCGGTTCGCCCAGGCGATCATAGGTCCAGCGCTCCACAATATCGGCTGGNGTGTTGAGATCACAGAAGACCGGAAAATCCATTTCGAGGATGAAATCCGTGTCTCGGCATCNNCCATCCACGACATAACCCAAGGTGTTNTTGACNNNTAAGGCCCGNGCGGACAGTTCCCCCATCAGNGCAATNTCCTTNGTATTCGGNTGGCAGNCCAANACCTTGCCGCCTGGNANNCGGGANANCACCTGGGCCCANGCCAGCAGACTCTGGTGCCGGCTTAGCGTNCGATCGATGTGNCCCGAAATGGTGTAGATCTCNCCNGCCAGNNGCTGGGTGGGATCAAGNGCNATCANGTTNGAAGGCAGTACACAGTTGTCATGACCCATCTGGCGCAGCACATCATGAACCGCACTGGCATAACAAGCCTGCAATCGCTGAGTCAGCGTACTCATAACAGTGGTCCCCAATTTAGGTTTGATCGAGTATTGAAGTCACGATTATGGGGATAGTCGGAGCCGTAAAGCACGTTGTCGAAGCCGTCGACGCAGAGCTCGAGCGCGCCCTCCAGCCTCCGAAAAGGTGCTTACACGTCCAGTAGCTTCGACTTGATGTGGCGGTCCACGGAGAACTCTTTCACCGCCTCTATGGTCAGGGTGGCGCCGCTAGCCAATTGTGATTCTGTTAGCTCTACGCCGTCACCGCCAGACAGCCGGAGTGGGCCGCGGGCAGCATATGTCGCCACCTCGTCCTTGTGGGCATCGAAATACACGGTGGCTTTCTCCCTTGCCTCTTGTTCGCCTTCGGCCTCGACAAAGCAGTACCCGGCAAGCGCCAGGCCGAGTCCGACCTCTACCGCTACATTGAGCTCATACACTTTCTTGTCCATTGCTCCCTCCAGGTGCTGTCATCTGCCCGCCTGCGCGAGGGGGTGACCTGCCCGATAATGTAGTCCAGTTGATGTGAGAGTGTTTTGAGTTTACTACATGATGGTCATATGGCTACATCTCGTCAGGTGAAGGATGCCCTTTTCGCTGAGGTCATCGCAACCCCGGTGCGGGCCCGGAATATCCGGCAGTAGGGCCAAACGAACACAGATAACGGTTTGTTCTGGCCATGCGCCACGGACGGCATTATCGGCAAGCCAACAATACCTGGACGATCTTCGATGAAAACTGTGGATCGAGCTTTAGTGTCCGACCGGCGATCACCAGGCTTAAGCCGGATGAGCCATTATTCTTGAGACGCGCCCTTAAAACTGAAACCTTCTACCCGTAGTCTGCAATCAGCATAGGAAATAGTGGCACATCGGCGGTGTAGTTCACCGAACGTCATCTCCGAAGTGCGCTGCCGAAGGCTTACAGGTGCTTCCAGGCAATCCTGGAATATCTGTTTGACCACATCAGTCATCCGCTGACAGCTGGTGTGGTAGAGCAATGCCTTCCCTTGGTACGACATATCGGGAACGATTACGACATCCCAGCATTTCCATTGCAGGTGATCGACAGCGGCAAGCTCATTTCCCTCGTCTAGGAAAAGTATGTTTTCTCGAACGACCTTGCATCGTCCATCTTGCCGCAAGCATTCTGCGCCAAAGTCAGTGGAATTTTCCACAAACTGACTCATTTGATCCTCCAAAACAATCTATGATTTTGGGGATTCCTGGCCTGATGAATTTGTTGCACCAGCGCAGCAAAGAGTTTATCGTATTTGGGTGACCTAATCCAGCCGTGATTGGAGTCGGTTGACCTCCTGTAGTGCTGGAAATCAGTATCCTAGCGATAAATATGACCTGCACATATTAACGTGACGATGCCAACTCCAAGCGAAAACCTGGGGATTACTCCTACCCTCTGTTCACATCGACATCCCCTATTCTTACTTACAGACTCCCAAAAACTACGGCTTTAATTGATCCAGATTCACAGTTAACCGGACATCAGTGATATTTATGAGTGATTCAATGAAGACATCTGGAAGTCATGTTTCCTCCGAGAAAGACGTGCCCATACTCAAAGCCGATACGTCGAATGCCAACAACGAAGGAGGAACGGAGGGACAGCTCGACTCCGAAGTCGAGCGATGGTTTGCTACTGTGGAGAATACTTTTCCTCCGTCGCAGTTATCGATCATCCCGATGCTTCAGGCAGCGCAAGCGGCGCTCGGATACCTGCCACACGAGGTGATGCAGGTCATTGCTCGCCACCTCGTCGTGCCCCCGGCACTGGTCGAGGGTGTGGCCAGTTTCTACGCACAGTTTCGCTTCAAAAAGCCTGGCAGACACCGCATCACGGTTTGTACCGGCACTGCCTGCTACGTCCGTGGCAGCGGAAAGCTTATAGATGACATCGAGGTGAGCCTCAAGATCGCGTCGGGCGAGACCACGGCCGACGGTGCCGTATCATTAGAATCAGTCTCCTGCTTCGGCGCTTGTGCGCTCGCCCCCGTCGTGTTTCTTGACGATAAGGTTCTGCGCCAACAAACCAGAGAATCGATGAAAAAGGTAGTTCAGGAAATCTCCTCCGGACCATCGGAGGACAAGCACCGAGAGCCACACTCTTCCCCCGCCGTCCGCGGAACGGACAAATGACGAAACTCGCGTTCCGTGCCGACCTCGATACGTTGCGTGCCCGGCTCACTGCGTCGTTTGACCCTCACAAGCGTCGCGCCTTCGTGTGCTTGGGTACCGGCTGCAAAGCGTGCGGTGGAGACGAGATCCTCGGTAACTTCGAGAAGGCGTTGAAACGGGCAAAACTACACGACCAGGTCGAAGTGGTAATGACCGGGTGCCGGGGCTTCTGTGAAAACGGCCCACTGGTGGCGGTGCGCCCTTCCGGAATCTTATACTGCCGTGTTAGCCCGGATGACATCCCCGAAATCGTGGAGAAAACGGTCGCCCGCGACGAGGTGATCAAACGGTTGCTCTATGAGATGCCAGGTGCTGCTACCCAAACGACAGGGCGACGGATCTCTGCCGAGGAAGCGATCCCGTTCTACCAGCATCAGATGCGCATCGTGCTCGGGATGAATGATCGAATCGATCCGTCGAAGATCGAGGACTACATTCGAGAAGGGGGCTATGCGGGGCTCGCCAAGGCGTTGTTTGAGATGAGTCCCGATCAGATCATCGACGAGGTACAGGGTGCGGGGCTTCGTGGGCGGGGCGGTGGCGGCTTCCCCACCGGACAGAAATGGAAATTCTGCCGCGCTGCGGGCGGGGACATCAAGTACGTTATATGCAATGCCGACGAAGGCGACCCGGGCGCATTCATGGATCGCTCGCTGCTGGAAGGGAACCCCCACTCCGTACTCGAGGGGATGGTGATCGGTGCCTACGCGATCGGTTCATCGCACGGGTATATTTATATTCGCGCCGAATATCCGCTCGCTATCGAGCGGCTGCGGATTGCGATCGATCAGATGCGTGGGTGGGGACTGCTGGGCGAAAATATTCTCGGGTCAGATTTCTCGTTCGATATTGTCATCAAGGAGGGGGCAGGCGCATTCGTCTGCGGTGAGGAGACCGCACTCATCGCCAGCATCGAGGGGCGCCGTGGAATGCCGATAGCGCGCCCACCGTTCCCCGCTGTTAAGGGACTGTTCGGCAAGCCCACCAATATCAATAACGTTGAAACATGGGGAAATATTCCGCACATCATCACCGCTGGCATGCAAGAGTACGCGGCTCGCGGAACCGAGCCGAGCAAAGGTACCAAGATTTTCTCGCTCGTCGGGCATGTTAACAATACGGGCCTGGTCGAGGTGCCGATGGGGATGTCGCTGCGCCAACTGATCTATGAGGTCGGCGGTGGAGTTAAGGACGGACGTGCACTCAAAGCGGTACAGTCGGGCGGCCCCTCAGGCGGCTGTATCCCTGCGTATATGCTGCAACTACCGATTGACTACGAGTCGCTAGCCCAGGCTGGGTCAATCATGGGGTCGGGCGGCCTTGTCGTCATGGACGAGACTACCTGTATGGTCGATCTGGCGCGCTACTTCGTGACGTTCACGCAGAACGAGTCGTGTGGGAAGTGTGCCCCATGTCGCCTCGGCACGCGGCAAATGCGGTTGATCCTAGAGGACATCTGCGAGGGGCGCGGTACGGAGCAGAGTATCGCGCAACTCGAATCGCTCGGCGAGGCGGTCTGCAAGGGATCGCTCTGCGGCCTGGGCCAGACCGCGCCGAACCCGGTACTCACAACAATTAAGTACTTCCGAGACGAGTACCTGGCGCACGTGCGCGAGAAGCATTGTCCCGCAGGAGTATGCGAGTCGCTGTTCGTCGCAACTTGCGCTAACCGTTGCCCAAGTGAGGTGGATGTTCCGGCCTACCTCTCGCTGGTGGCAGAAGGCCGCAGTCAAGAGGCGCTAAGGAGGCACATGGATCGGAACCCCTTTCCGTCAGTGTGTGCACGTGTCTGCCCTCACCCATGCGAGGAGCGTTGCCGGCGCGAAACGGTAGATAGTCCGGTGGCGATTCGCGCGGTGAAACGCTTTTTGGTCGATGCAGCAACGAAAGTCAGCGTGCCAATATTGGATCGACCACACGAGGAACGCCGGCATACGGCGGTTGTCGGTGCGGGCCCGGCCGGACTGACTGCGGCGTACTTTCTGGCGCGCCTCGGGCACAAAGTAACCGTGTACGAGGCGATGCCCAAGCCCGGAGGGATGCTGCGTTACGGAATCCCTTCCTATCGATTGCCGCGTGAAGAGCTCGAGCGTGACATTGAACGCATCACAAACATGGGCGTGAAAATTATCTGCGGTACCACTATCGGCCAAAAGCTCTCGCTGGTGCAGTTGCATAAAGAGCACGATGCAATTTTCATCGGTACTGGTGCCTGGGCGGACATGGTCATGGCTGTCCCGGGCGAGGAGGGGCACGGCGTCGCCTCGGGGATCGAACTCCTCAAAAAGGTGGAACTCGGCCAAATAGACCAGATCAGAGGAGAAGCGGTCGTAGTGGGTGGCGGAGATACCGCAATCGACGCAGCTCGCACTGCGCTACGATTGGGCGCCAAAAGCGTCACGGTTGTCTACCGCAGGACTCGCGAAGAAATGCCGGTTCAGCCCGAGGAAATCACCGAGGCTCTTGAGGAGGGGGTGAAGTTCGAGTTTCTCGTCGCTCCCGTCGAGGTAATCCGCAACGGCGACAAGTCCGTGGTGGCGATCAAACTGCAACAGATGCGGTTGGGGGAATTTGACGGTACCGGCCGCAGACGGCCGTTGCCGATAGAGGGCGGGTTCATTGAGATTCCGGCGATACAAATCATTCGAGCAATCGGCCAGAAACCGATCATCCCGATCGGAGGACCGCCGGTTTCGAAACGCGGTACAGTCAACGTGGATGAATTCTCGCTCACGACGGAGTTCGACGGCGTATTTGCCGGCGGCGATGCCATACTTGGTCCAGCGACAGCGGTAGAAGCGATCGCACACGGGCGGCGGGCAGCGGAGGCTATCGAGCGCTATCTGCTCCCGGGCAAACCCGCGCAGTTTCCATGGAATGCTACACGCGCGCTCGACACAGTGTTCGATCCCACTGACGCCCCCTCGGAAACCACGCGCCGCGAAACGCCTAAATTATTGCCGCTGCAGCGGAGAGCCTGTTTTGACGAGGTAGAGTTAACGCTGAGTGCTGACGATGCCCGCCTCGAGGCGGGCCGATGCCTGAGATGTGATTACGGTAAAACGATCATTTTGCGGGGCGAGGAGCGTTCATGCTGAACTTGACGATTAACGGACGTGCGGTCACGGTTGAGGACGGGAAAACGATTCTCGAAGCCTGTCGCAGCGCTAAGGTTTACGTGCCGACGCTCTGCGATGACCCCGAACTCGAACCGTATGGCGCGTGCCGCCTGTGCATCGTTAAGGTCGACAGTCTGCGTGGTTTGCCCAGCGCCTGCACCACACCTGCCGCTGACGGGATGAAGGTCACCACCGAGAACCCCGAAATTCTGGAAGTACGCCACTGGACGGCGCAACTCCTACTCGCTGACCACCCGCTGGATTGCCTGACCTGTGCGCAATGCGGGTCTTGCCGGTTACAGGAGCTGGTCGAGCATTTGGGGGTTCGTGAACGCCTCCTGCCAACAATGATGCGCGAGGCAAAAATCGACGACTCGAACGCCTGCTATGCCATCGACATGCACAAATGCATTCTGTGCGGCTTGTGCGTACGCGCCTGTGCTGAAGTTCAGCACCTTGGGGCCATTGATCTGGTGAATCGTGGCTACGCGAGCGCAGTTGAACCGTTCGGCGGAGGTCCGATCAAAAACTCCATCTGCGAGTCATGTGGTGAGTGTGTGGAGCGCTGCCCCACTGGGGCACTCACCACACGGCATCACCTCCGGCCCGAACGCGAAGCCTCCACTGTGTGCCCGTATTGCGGCACCGGCTGTCGGATTATCCTGGGCACCCGAGGAGACACCATCGTCAGCGCCCGTGGTGACGTCGACTCCCCCGTATCACGCGGGCGTCTGTGCGTAAAGGGGCGATTCGGATCGTTCGAGTTCGTATCCCACCCCGACCGCCTCAAGACCCCACTTATACGGACCGCCGACGGCTTTCGCGAGGCGTCTTGGGAAGAAGCGCTGGCGCTCGTCACCCGCGAACTAAAGAAGTATCGTGGTGACATATTCGGGGGACTGTCATCGGCCAAAGTCACCAACGAAGATAACTACGTGTTTCAGAAGTTCGTGCGCGCCGCTATGGGGACGAACAACGTCGACCACTGCGCCCGCCTATGCCACTCTTCCACCGTCGCAGGGCTGGCGCTGTCGTTTGGCTCGGGAGCAATGACAAACTCCGCAGATGACCTCTTGAATGCTGAAGTCATTCTCGTCACCGGATCAAATACCACTGAGAATCACCCGATCATCGGACTCAAAATCCGCGAGGCAGTTGCGCGCGGCTCAAAACTTTTGCTCTTCGACCCGCGACAGATCCAATTGAGCCAAATCGCGACACTCTGGGCGCGGCAGAAACCGGGCACAGACGTCGCTTGGATCAACGGCCTCATGCACGTCATTATCCGTGATGGCCTGATGCAGACCGAGTTCATCCATTCCCGCACCGAGGGGGCCGAGACAGTCAGAAAACTCGTGGCCGCGTATACGCCGGAGCGAGTGATGGAGATCACAGGGGTTCCAGCCGAACTCATAGTAGAAGCGGCACGCCTCTACGCTACGGCAGAACGGGCGTCTATCGTCTATTCGATGGGCATAACCCAGCACACGACCGGAGTCGACAACGTGCGCTCGCTTGCGAATCTGGCGATGATCACTGGGCAGATCGGCCGGCCCGGCACCGGCGTCAATCCGCTGCGCGGCCAAAGTAACGTCCAGGGTGCTTGTGACATGGGCGCCCTGCCAAAATACTATCCTGGCTACCAGCAGGTTGCCAATGCCGACGCCCACGCCAAATTCAAGAAAGCGTGGAATGTCGAGCTCTCCGATAATCCTGGATTGACGGTGACACAGATGCTCCCCGCCGCCCTCGAAGGAAAGATCAAAGCGATGTACATCATGGGCGAAAATCCCGTGCTCTCCGATGCCGACGTCACTCACGTAGTAGAAGCGCTTGAGAAACTTGAATTCCTCATTGTGCAGGATATTTTTCTCACCGAAACGGCCAAGCTTGCCCATGTCGTGTTGCCGGCGTCTTCATATGCTGAGCGCGACGGAACCTACACCAATACCGAGCGCCGTGTACAACTCACAAGGCCAGTCGTGCCTCCGCCAGGGCAGGCGCGACGAGACCGGGAGATCATCTGTGAAGTCGCCACCGCCATCGGTTACCCGATGGCCTACGCGTCGACAGTGGAGGTTAATGACGAAATGAGAAAACTCACGCCTTCCTACGCGGGTATTTCGCACGCACGGCTCGAGGCGGGGGCACAGCTTCATTGGCCCTGCCCATCAGAGGATCACCCCGGGACGCCGATCCTGCACCGCGAAAATTTTGCGTGCGGCCTCGGTTAGTTCCACCCAGTCGAGTACCAACCAGCTGCCGAAGAAACCGACGCGTCATTCCCGATAGTGCTGACCACGGGTCGGATGCTGGAGCACTACCATACGGGAACGATGACTCGGCGGAGCAAAGGCCTGAACGGCCTCGTCCCTGGGCCGTTCGTCGAGGTGAACGGCACTGATGCCGAAAAAATTCGCGTGAAGGATGGCGATCGCGTGAAGGTGACCTCGCGCCGCGGTTCGATAGTCCTCCCTGCCAGGGTGGGGAGCAGAGTGGACGCGGGCGTCCTTTTCATTCCGTTCCACTTCTGGGAGGCGGCGGCCAACGTTCTCACGAACCCAGCGTCCGACCCGACTGCAGGAATCCCTGAATTTAAGGTTTGCGCCGCGCGCCTGGAGCGCGCACCGGAAAGCGGCACCAAACAAGACCTTGGGACGTAATGGTCTTACTGCTGTCCCAACATACCTGTCGAGCCCCTCGAGCACGCTGAGCCCTGTCCGTGACCCAAGACGACCCTGCAGCTAACCCGCGGACGCTACTGATCGAACTCTTCCAGTGTGCGCAATGCAGTTTTCTTGACATCTTCGTCCATCACATGGCCCTGTTAGGTTAAGTGAGTGACATCGTACCATCACGGCACCACCGTAGCTGTTACCTACTAAAAAGACAAATCTGACTGACCCCTCACGCTATAAAATCACACCATAACGCTGCACAACAACAATACAGGACAAGTACAAAAACTTTTTCTTTTAATCTATATTTCCCGCACTCACTCAGCTTTCGCTGAACCAACCGCAGGTTTGATCCAATGTCTAAGACGACTTCTTTTTTTGCCGACTACCTACCGCAGAAACTCTCTACCCATCCGGACCTTGCCGGCAAGGTCGACCAAATATTTCAGTTTGATATTAACGGCGTGGGATCGTGGCATGTTGATCTGACCGTTGGGGAGGGTTCAGTTTCGACCGGACCGCACGACAATCCCGACTGTACGATCACTTGCTCAGAGGCGGCTTTCGAACAGATACTCGACGAACCGGGTTCGGCGATGGTACTGATGACAAAAGGAGAACTGACCGTTTCTAACCTTACGGCAGCCTTGTCACTACAGAAAATATTTTAGCGAAAAGCAGCTCTGACCGTCAGTACCGATATACGCTGTCAAGCCTAGTCAGTCCAGATGTAAAACCCTTCGCCGCTTTTCCGTCCGAGTTTTCCTTCTGCTACCATCTGTCTCAGAAGTGCCGGTGGCCTGAATTGTTCTTCACCCAGTTCACGACAAAGATAGTCACCCACAGCCAACCGAACATCGAGCCCAACGAG
>PCBE01000116.1 GCA_002731295.1 Acidiferrobacteraceae bacterium
GGTGCTTTCATGGTTTTGTCGACATTATTCGGTTTTAGAGCTTTACGAAGCCTTTCTTTAGCGTCAGGCGATTTCAAAAAAATCAATCTGGCCGGGCAGTTGTTTGTACTGGTTGGTCCCATTTTCATGATCTCGTAGATTTCTTTAAGCGTCTCGACTGATACTTCTTGATTTGTCCAGGTGTTAATCGTTCGCGCCTCTGTGAGCAACAGCCGAAGCGTTGCGGGCTCGGCTGTTTGAATATCTTTTTTGAGTTGTCGAAGTGAAGTCTGCGCTGCAAGGTCTTGTTCATCAAAAGTCATGGTGTTAATTCTCCATATAGCTGCTGTGGTTAATTTGCGGTTGCTAGAACGAAATCTTCTTGGACTTTGTAGTACGGTGTAGGTAACCTAAATTGATCAGCCTCTGCATTATCGTGAGAGAGACTAAAGTCAACAATCAGGCTGTCTTTCACAGCCTGGACTGCATCTGACTCAAGGTAGGGGTCACCTTTTACAAACAGATGTGTCGTAAGTGAGATGTGCTGCTCTGCTGAAATCATAAAATGAAGATGGGCAGGCCGCCAAGCGTGGCGGCCAAGCGCTTTGAGCATTGTTCCTACTGGACCATCTGTAGGTACGGGATAAGACGCTGGTTTTTCAGTACAGAAACCAAAACGTCCGTTCTTGTCGGTATGAAAAACCGCGCGGAGATTCATATCGGGGAATCGCTCAGGCTCCTGAACGTCATACAGACCCTGGGCAGATGCTTGCCAGACATCTACTGTCGCACCCGCTATAGGTAATTTGTTCTGGCTCAGTACGCGACCCGTTACAAGGGTTGGCTCACCCGTTTGATCCTTGGATATATTTGTACCAAAAGGTAATTTTGGAGCACCTTGAACATGAAAAGGGCCCAGTACCGTGCTCTCTGTTACACCCTTTGGTTTTCGCTGAGTTACTGTGTCTACCAGCATGGTGACACCAAGGGTATCGGACAACAAAATAAATTCCTGTCGCCTGTCGTCGCACCAGTGACCTACTTGAGTCAAGAAGTCGATTGCCTGTCGCCATTCTTCGTCAGTTGGCTCAACCTCCTTCACAACGCCGTGTAGGTGGGTGATTACCGAGGTCATTACTTCTTTGAGGCGGGGATCGTCACAGTTGTTGAGTCTCGATAGGGCATCTTCAGTAATTTTGTGGTTGTCCATGTTTGTGTCTCTGCGGCTTTGGGTCTGCTGCTATCAGTTAGGCGGATATATTGGTAATTTAGCTTATAGTATCTCTAACAGTAATTACGACACGCACATTCTTATTGTCAATGGTATCCAGTCACCCGACACCATCCTTGCGATTGGTAACAGGGCCGTCAATGGTGGTGGACTTTCTGACTAATCCCAGATTTGGGACCCAAACCGGTAAGTAGCGCCAGCTGGGTCAATTTGCTCACGGTCTGAGTTGAACAACCATGTACACACTACACCTGTCTGACTCGCTGATTAGCGCGCAGGAAGACGATATCGTCCGGGAGGTAACCGTCGGCGATCTGCTGCGTGAGGTTGCTGTGGAGCGCGCGTCGGCCACGGCTCTTCTCGAGGTCGACATGGAAGGTCAGACGGGCCGTAGCTGGACCTATAGCGAGCTACTATCGGACAGTGAACAACTGGCACTGGCGCTGACGAGCCGGTATTCGCAAGGTGAGCGGATCACCGTTTGGGCACCCAATGTTCCGGAGTGGCTGTTGATCGAGTATGCCTGTGCGCTGGCGGGGCTTGTTCTGGTCACCGCAAATCCCTCTTATCAAGACAAAGAGTTGCGGTATGTGCTTGAACAATCGGGGTCAGTTGCACTCTTCCTGGTGAAACATTATCGGGGCAACCCGATGCACGAGATTGCGCTGAAGGCTACTGAGGACCTGGCAGCGGTGCGCGAGATTGTCGATGTGGATGATCATGCCGCGCTTTTTCGAACGGGCGACAGGGCATCGGTGTTGCCGGACGTATATCCCAATGACCCTGCCCAGATTCAATACACCTCGGGTACCACAGGGTTTCCAAAAGGCGCGGTGCTGGCACATAGGAGTCTGACGAATAACGCCCGCTTCTATGGCAAGCGGGTGCTGGCGACATCTGAGTCCACCTGGGCGAATTTCATGCCCATGTTTCATACCAGTGGCTGTGGCATGATATCACTGGGCTGTCTTCAATTCGGTTGCAAGATGGTGCTGTTCAAGTTGTTTGATCCGGCATCTATTCTGCGAATTATAGAAAGTGAACACATCACCGTACTTCTGGGAGTGCCCACAATGTTGGTGGCATTGCTCGATTCTCTCAGCGTTGAGTCCGCTGACGTGTCGTCGGTGGAAATGGTGGTTTCAGGTGGTGCGATGGTCGCGCCTGAACTGGTGCGCAATATACAGCACGCCTTCGACTGTAAGTTTGAAACCGTTTACGGGCAGACCGAGACATCTCCGCTCATCACTCAGCATCATGCCGAAGACTCAATTGATAATATCTGTGATACCGTCGGGCAACCCATGCCACAGACCAGCGTGTCCATTCGCAGTATAGAAGAAAACAAAGTGATGCCTCTCGATACTGTGGGTGAGATCTGCGTACAGGGCTACTGCACCATGATTGAATACCACGCCAATACAGAGGCAACCGCTGAAACCATCGACAAGCAGGGCTGGTTGCACACCGGCGACCTGGGAACCATGGATTCACGGGGGTACGTCAGGGTGACCGGCAGAGTCAAGGAGATGATCATCCGAGGAGGTGAGAATATGTTCCCAGCGGAGATCGAAAACGTCCTTCTTGAACATCCTTCGGTTTTAGAGGTGGCGGTGGTGGGTCTGCCTGATGACAAATGGGGGGAGATTGTGGCCTGTTTTATTCGCGCGGCGACCGTCGAGGCAATTGATCCGCAGGATCTGCATACCCATTGCCGGCAGAACATGTCTCCCCAGAAAACACCCGTGCTATGGTTTCAGGTAGAAGCCTTTCCGCTGACAGGATCCGGGAAAATCCGGAAGTTTGAACTGCGAGACCGGTATTTGGCCGGTGAGTATGAATCCCTGTGAATCGAGCCTGTACTGAATGGCAGCCAGAACTATCCCGTTATCAGACATGAACAAAGCCAGCGCCAACAGACAAAAACTGAGTTATGCCGATTCTCACTCGGTTGTTCGTCTGTCTTCCAAGCGGTTTGAACAGTCGCCGTACAGTGATAAATATGTCAATGAACAGACGGTTTTTGGCCTGTACAGCAATCGTTTTTATCCATTGACGCTTGGCGGTGATGCTATCGATGATTACTGGCGGCTGCGTCAAAGCGTCGTCCTTTACGATGTGCCGGAAAAGCCGTTGGAGATTTCCGGTCCTGATGCGGTCAATCTCCTGGAGCGGGTGTTAACACGCAGGGTCGACAACCTGAAATGCTGGCGCGCGCGCTATGCCATTGCTTGTTCGCCGCAGGGCGGGATACTGATGGATGGTGTGGTCATACGGCTGGCGGAAGATCGATTCTGGTATGTGATCGCCAACGGTGAGTTCGAATCGTGGTTGTTGGCTTTTACCGAGGGTCTGGATGTTGCTGTGACCGATCCCGGCTCGAGGGTGTTGCAGATTCAGGGTCCTAAATCGACGGCTGTTCTGAGCAATGCCGCAGCAGGACAGCGCTCCGGTGAGTTGCGGTATTTTCACGCAGGTATGTTCGATCTGGGTGGACAGGAGGTCCTGGTTTCCCGTACAGGCTGGACTGGAGAGCTGGGATTTGAAATCTACAGCCGCCACAACATCGATCACAGCGCGCTGTGGGATCATCTGATGGCCAGTGGCCGGGATCATGGGATGGCCTATGCCAGCGCGGAGTCCATGGGCATTCGCCGAATCGAGGCGGGCATTTTGGACAATGGCACAGATATGGACCGTGGGATGACACCGTTTGCAGCCGGGCTTGAAGCATTTGTGGATCTGTCTAAACCTGATTTTGTTGGCCGAGATGCCCTGGAACAGGCGGATCGAACATGTCTTTTGTTTGGGCTCGTCTGTGATTCGGTAGCGCCGCGGGCAGGGCTGCTGGTGTTCAAGGGTGATACGCAAGTCGGTCAGATCACAACCGGTGACTGGTCCCCGACACTGAACACGGGCATCGGCTATGTTCGATTTGATGATATCGATTCCGTTCAGGGTAACTGGCTCGGTCAGAAGCTGATCCTGGGTGACCTCGACGACGGGCGTCATGACTGCGAAATTGTTCCTTTGCCGTTTTATGACCGCGAAAAGAAAATACCCCGACGATCGGATAATGGTGAACTTACCCCGGAGTAGGTGTACATGACCGAATTAATGAACAGTTCTATCTGCATGACCCGGGTTGATCATCCCAGTGCGTGGAAGGGGAGCGATTTTTCCTCAGCTGACGAATATACTTTTGATCTGGGTCCAAGACACTATGATGCTTTCGACAAGGCGCTCTCCAACATTCGACAGCAGGGTTTGACTCTGGACGATATCAAAAAAGAATATTTCGAGGTGCCTGAGATTGCCGCGTGGACGCCGGCATTCGGCGCCATCCCCTTCGGCTCTGGCTCGATGTGCCTAATGGCCGTCCAGCCCCGAAGGAGATGCACTTTTTCGAGGGAGCGGGCATTGCGCGGCACGAGGGCAAGACCCCGACCGGCGAAGGTGACGCCTACAAGGCGCTGGTCAAGGAAAACCCGGTACTAGAACCTGTCAGTTAGACAGCAAAACGATTCGAAAGAGGCAATTGTATGACTCAACAAGCAGATCCGTATGCAGTATTGTTTGAGCCGGTCAAGATCGGACCACTGACTGCGCGTAACCGCTTTTACCAGGTGCCGCACTGTACCGGTGCGGGGCGGAACTATCCCTCTGTCAGCGCCCATATTCGCGCCACCAACGCCGAAGGCGGATGGGCTGTGGTAAGTACTGAGCAGTGTGATATTCACTACAGTGCCGATATGCGTGCTCAAGTCAGATTGTGGAACGAAGGTGATATCCCGTTTCATGCGCGTATGACCGACCTGGTACACCAGCACGGCGCACTGGCAGCGTGCCAGCTGGTTCACAGCGGCAGCTACTCGCCCAACCATATCGGGCGGGAGATACCTATCTCACCAATCAACACACCGGTTCAGGGTCCATATCCTGTGCACGCAAGGGCTATGGATAAGCGTGACATCGCCAATTTTCGCCAATGGCACCGGCGAGCGGCACGGCTGGCCAAGCAGGCCGGGTTTGATATTGTTTATGTCTATGCCGGTCATGACATTACCCTGCTGTTAGAGTTTCTCTCGCCACGGATCAATACGCGCAGCGATGAGTATGGCGGCAGTGTTGAAAACCGGGTCCGGCTGTTTCGTGAGTGCATTGAAGAGGTGCGGGACGAAGTCGGTGAAACCTGTGCCGTGGCTGTGCGGCTTGCAGTCGATGAACTACTTGGCGACAAAGGCATCACTTCTGCGGGGGATGGCCGTGAGATCGTTGAAATTCTCGCGGAGCTGCCCGATCTGTGGGATGTCAATGTGAGCGACTGGAACAACGATTCCATGACCTCCCGTTTTGCAGAAGAGGGTTACCAGGAGCCGTACGTCGACTTCGTAAAATCGGTGACCAGTAAACCGGTAGTCGGCGTAGGGCGATTTACGTCGCCGGATACTATGGTGTCGCAGATCAAGCGAGGTGTACTCGACTTCATCGGCGCCGCCCGTCCGGCTATTGCTGACCCGTTCCTTCCCAACAAAATCGAGCAGAACCGCCCCGAAGATATCCGCGAATGTATCGGGTGTAACATTTGCGTGTCGGGCAACAACCTGTATACACCCATGCGCTGTACCCAGAATCCGACCCGAAGCGAAGAATGGCGTCGAGGCTGGCATCCCGAACGCATCCCTGTCAAAGATACGGACGATCATGTTTTGGTGGTCGGTGCGGGCCCGGCCGGACTGGAAGCCGCCCGTGCTTTTGGCCAGCGCGGCTACGACGTGATGCTGGCAGAAGCCACCCGAGACCTGGGTGGGCGGGTCACGCGGGAGACTACGTTTCCAGGGCTTTCGACCTGGGCCCGGGTCAGGGACTGGCGGGTTGGGCAGATCGAAAAGATGCCCAATGTAGTCGTCTACCGAGAAAGCCAGATGAATGAAGCGACTGTATTAGAAACCGCCTGTAACCTTGTGGTGGTGGCGACCGGGGCGACCTGGCGCCGGGATGGATTCGGCCGTACGGACAGGGCCGTGGTGCCGGGAGCTGATCGCAGTAACGTCTATACGCCAGATGACATCATGAATGGTGCTGAACCCGAAGGTCCAGTGATCGTTTTCGATGACGATCATTACTACATGGGTAGCGTGATTTCGGAGCGATTGCGGGCCCTGGGAAGAGAAGTTGTTTTGGTAACGCCTGAGGCAGTTGTGTCTGCATTTACGACTTACACGCTCGAGCAGAGTCGAGTCCAGGCCCGACTCATGGAGGCTGGCATTCGGATTGTTGCCTCCCACAGTCTGGTTAGCATTGGCGCTGATGCGACTGAGCTGCGGTGTACCTATACCGACCGGGTCTCGTCTATTGCCTGTACATCGGTGGTTCTGGTCACTGCACTGACGGCAAACGATGGTCTATACACCGATCTTGTTCAGACAGCGGTAGCCGATGATGATGCCGGACCCCGACGGATTGTCCGAATTGGAGATTGCTATGCACCGGGTACCATCGCAGCTGCAGTCTGGTCGGGACATCGCTGTGCGCGTGCACCCTTCGCCGAGATCACTGACGAGGTACCTTTCAGACTTGAGCGTGTCGAACTCGCTGATGGCTGATCCGCAGATCGGTGTCGGCCAGTACATCGGTGCCAGAAAAGAGGCACTAGACACGCCGGTACTGCTGGTGGACCTGGATGTCCTTGAACGGAACATCCTAAAAATGCGCAAAACAATTATTGGTGAGGCCGGCGTCGGTTGGCGACCGCACACCAAGGCCATGAAGAACCCTGATCTCGCCCGGTTGTGTCTTGACGCGGGTGCTCACGGTGTAACGTGCGCCAAACTGAGTGAGGCCGAAGTGATGGCCGATGGTGGGATCAGGGATATTCTGGTTGCCAACGAGATAGTTGGAGCGAAGAAAATCGCTCGCCTTGTCAACTTGTGTAAACGGGCAGATGTCATGGTCTGTGTGGATCATGTGGACAATGCTCAGCAGATCGACAGGGCGGCTCGTGCCGCTGGTGTACGACCCCGGGTGCTGGTTGAAGTCGATGTGGGCATGGGCCGGGCAGGTGTACAGCCCGGCGCGGCTGCAGTCGCACTGGCAAGCGAGGTTTCAAAGCTTGGAAATATCCGGTTTGCCGGACTTCAAACCTGGGAGTCGCACACCCTGGAAATTTCGGACAGTGTGGAAAAAAAGCGCGAGGTGCTAGCCGCACTGTCACAGTTGAACGACACAGCCGAGCGCATCCGAAGCGAGGGGTTGCCTGTCGACATCCTGAGTTGCGGGGGCAGCGGCACCTACTGGATCAGCGCGTTTGCGCCGGGAATCACTGAGATCGAAGCTGGTGGAGGAATCTATGGTTGTGTCCGTTATCGCAAGAGTTTCGGTGTGCAGGTCGAACCGGCCCTGACAGTACTGTCGACGGTGACCAGTCGCCCCGCTGCAGATCGAATCATCTGTGATGCCGGTTTCAAGGCGGCCGGTAAGGGAGCGCCAGACCCTGAACTGGTGGGAATTGCGATACCGCACTCAGTCAGGTTCTCCGCCGAGCACGGTGTTATCACCTTGGCACAAGAAGTGCTGCAACCCCGGGTCGGTGACACCATTGAATTTGTGCCGGGCTATTCTGATGCGGTGATATTTCTTCACGATTGTCTCTACGCTGTCCGTGACGGCTTTGTCGAAACGGTATGGCCGATAATCGGCCGGGGTAAGTTGCAGTAAACGGCAGGGGCTAACGGGTAGAAGCGCTCAGGACAAGCCGCTTCGTTTCACCGATTATTGTTACCATGGAATGGAACTGTTCGGTTTACAGGCCCAACCGGTACACCCGCGCAGCGGTATCGTGGAAGAGCATTCTTTTTTCGTCGAGTGAAAAGTCCGCGACCATTTTCTTGTAGGCACGGTAGAGATCATCAAACGGTATCCGAAGGCCGGCAACCGGAAAGTTGCTTGCAAACATGCAGCGGTTTGGTCCGAACAGTTCGATAGCTTCCAGTACAATCGCACAGTTTTCCTCATACCGCCAGGGATCGTTCTTTAATCCCAGTTCTGACAGTTTGACCACGGTGTTTGGCTCATTCGCCATTGCCTGCATGGCATCACGCCACAGGGTCATGCCGGGTTTGCTGCGGTCCCAGGGGAAACCGGTGTGGTTGATGATGACTGTTGTCCGGGGAATCAATCGGGTGATTTCCACGGCCTCTTTGAGATGCCATACGGGTACTCTCAGGTCGTAGCTCAGGTCATATTTTTCGAGCAGTCCCAGGCCGCGACGCCATAGCGGGTCACCCATGGTGCCGGGCGCATCAGGGGATATTGTGCCGGGCGCATTCCCTGTTCTGGGTTTTGAACGGATACCGCGCACCATGGGTCGTTCTGCCTGTTGTGCAATGATGTCTTCTGCCTCGGGCGTGTCAAACCAGGCATGGGCGACGATCGCAGTGGGCATACCGTGCACTCCAGCAATCTGTTCGAGCCAGAGCGTTTCACCGACCTGGTCGGTGCGTTCACGTTCGGCCTCGCAGTGCACAGTGGCAATGATGTTGTGCCCAGACGAATCTCTGCGGTAGTCGTGAGGGAGGTAATTACACCGCAGGGCAGAATAATCGCCCAGGAAAAAGTCCGGTTCAGGCGGGCCTGCTAAGAATGGATAATAGCCCTGATCAAGATCCCACAGATGATGGTGAGCATCAATGATCTCAAAATCTTCAGCCATTGCGGAATATTCGAACGCCTGACGATGTGGTCAACGGTGTACAGGTGAGTCACCAGATACTGTTGCGCGGAGCATCACACGTCGGTATCGAGCGGAATCGTAGGACCCTACCGAGTGCATGGTGCACCGGTTGTCCCACATGATTACATCATTCTGTGTCCAGCGATGTTCGTAGACAAATCGGTTTTGGGTTGCAAATTCATAGATTTCTTCGAGGATCGGACGGCTTTCTTCAGCAGACAGGCCGACGATCTCGGAGATGGTATGCGGGCTCACATACAGTGCGGTGCGTCCGGTCACAGGGTGTGACCGGGTCATGGGGTGCTCCTGTACCAGGTCCTCATGCTGTTCGAACGAATGTGCTTTTTCACCGAACACCAGGGTCTGTATGTAGTCATAGCTGTGCACCGCACAGTGAGTGTCGACCAGCGCCTTAAGATGCCGGGGAAGGGCTTCATAGGCCGTGTGTAAATTGCAGAAATAGGTCTCTCCGCCTTCAGGCGGCACTTCGGCGGCACGCAGCAGAGAGCCCAGGCTCGGGATCGCCCGGAATGAACTGTCGGTATGCCAGATGCGCGTGCCGGTCAGGTACTTGGCCTTGTAGCTGTCCACCGAAAAGATCTGGCCATCCTCGTTCACGTTTGAGACGCGGTAGATCTCCTGCTGTACTGACGAGCGGTGCTCTTTGGATGGGTGAATTTCGAGTTTACCGAAAAGGCCACTGAACCCCACTTGTTCGGCTTCCGTAATGTCTTGATCCGGGAACAGTAGCAGGTGATGATCCAGAAGCGCTTGCTGGATAATCTGGAAATGGTTCGGGTTAATATCACCTTTCAGGCGCGTACCGCGCACGCGGGCACCCAGTGGTGCATTCAAAGGCGTGATTTCAAGTGGCATCATGTGGTCCTTTGATCAGATAGTGTGGCCGCTAGCAGCCGCCAAGAGCCTGATGTCATTATAGGAGAATTTTCAGCAAATGAGCATCATTCAGCGGGCGCAATTCTCCTGATGCCTTNGACATGCAGACAGTGAAGAAACAGACCCTGGCAGTGAGNGCTNGTGTNCANGCGACTCAGGATGGATTGACATCTACGGTNTACGTGCTGCTACCCATACTGGCGCAAAGTCTGGGCCTGAGTTACGCCCAGGTTGGGACCGTGCGGGCGGTCTATAGCGGCATGATGTGGGTGCTGGAAATTCCAGCCGGCATCTTATCCGAGCGCTTTGGAGAACAGCGCCTTTTGGTGTTTGGTTTAATTACGGCAGGTCTGGGTTACGGGATACTGTCGACTGTCAACAGCTTCTATGGTGTGCTGTTTGCGCTGTTGATCGCCGGTACAGGCGCGGCATTTCAACACTCCCTGAGTTCTGCGCTGATCAGCCGGGTATACGACGGTCCCAGTCGGCGTGTGGCGCTGGGGACCTATAACGCCAGTGGGGATACCGGCAAGTTGTTGTTTACAGGCGTGGCNAGCCTGNTGTTCGGTGTNGGNATTGCCTGGCAGNNGGTTGTNAGTGGNTANGGNATNCTGGCNCTNCTNGNNNCGGCNGTNCTGTNNCTGGNTCTGCGACGANTNCGCGTCAAAGGTGCTGAATCGATTCAGGCCCGGCACCCAAGCACTACAGCCAGTTGGGGTATTACCGACCGTTCAGGATTTAGATGGTTGGCTGCAATAGTGTTTGTCGACATTGCCGTGCAGGACGGGTTTTTGGTGTTTGTTGCATTCCTGATGATCGAGAAAAATATGCCCGCCGGCTTGGCCGCCTTCGCGGTTGTGGCAACGCTTGCGGGGGGAGTAATCGGGAAATATGCCTGTGGTCATCTGTCCGCACGCCTGGGGGTGGTTCGTTCTTTGTTTCTGGTCGAGGTATTTACGGCTGCAGGGATCGTGGGGGTCATCCTGTTGCCTCCAGTTGCGGCGTTTGTTTTGCTGCCCCTGGTGGGTATCGTGTTACAGGGGTCGTCGACCATCACTTACGGCTCAGTCAGTCAATTTGTGGATGAAGCCCGCCAGTCGCGTGGGTTTGCGCTGATCTACAGCATGGCGAATGGCGCTTCTGTCGCCGGTCCGGTGGGATTTGGCATGATCAGTGATCTTTACAGTGTGGGTACTGCCGTGGCGATAATGGCGGTGGTGACTTTGCTGCCTCTGGTCATGTGTGGGCGATTACAGGCTGGCCTGAACCGGGTTGGCCAATAAGGTATAACGATGATGAACAATTCGTTTGGGTTCCAGATAAAACCGTAATATGGATCGCCGATTTTCCAGTATCGCGGCATTTGAAAAAAGTGCAAAGCGCCGTATCCCACGGTTTGCGGCAGATTATCTGTTTGGGGGCATTGGAGCTGAGAGCTGTGTCCTTCGAAACAGAGAAGGGTTTAACCGGGTGCTGTTACGCTCGGAGCATCTCTGCTCCGCAGATCATCCCGTTTACCACACCAACCTTCTGGGTAAGCGTTATGACGCGCCATTTGGCGTTGCACCTATAGGTCTGGGAGGACTGATCTGGCCGCGGGCAGCAGAGCTTATGGCAACGGCCGCAAAAAACCACAACCTACCGTTTTTATTGAGTACTTTTGCCACGACCGATATTGAGACCGCTCGTGCGGCCGGTGGTGACAGTACCTGGTTTCAGCTCTACCCGATGATCGATACCGATATGGAAGATGCTGTTCTAGAACGGGCTGAAAAGTCGGGTTACGAGGTACTGGTTGTTACTGTGGATATCCCCACGATCACTCGACGTGAGCGTGATGCCCGTAACGGCCTGTCGGTTCCCCCTCGGTTCGAACTCAGCACGCTGTTACAGATCATGGCTCGTCCCGGTTGGGCCCTGCAGACACTGGTCGATGGCATTCCACGGTTTGAAACCATGATGCCCTACGTCCCCAAGGAATTCTCGAACGACGAGCAGATAAAATTCCTGGCAGGTGCCATCAATGCGCACGTTACACCGGAAAAGCTCGCGCGACTACGAAGCCGTTGGAAAGGGTGGCTCGTCATCAAGGGTGTTCTTGATACTGTAGATGCCAGGCTCTGTGTGGATTCTGGCGCAGACGCGATTGTGGTGTCCAACCATGGGGGCCGCCAGCTCGATGCAGCACCGCATGCGTTAGATATGTTGCCGATGATACGTGAGGTGGTGGGCCCCGATCTGCCGTTGATTGTAGATGGTGGAATTCGCTCGGGTCTCGATGTGGCGCGGGCGATAGCTTGTGGTGCCGATTTCACACTGCTGGGCCGGGCATTCATTTGTGCGACGGCCGCAGCGGGCCAGGCGGGCTGTGAACACGCCATGACATTTTTGAAAGAGGAACTCCGTCATTCTATGGTACAGGTCGGCTGTGAACAGTTGTCTGATCTGCCTGCACACCTTCTCGATTAATAATCTGAAAATCTCTACAATCGTCGACGCCGACAGATCAGGAGTCCGTTAAATGTCCAACAATGTAGTCACAGAACTCGCGCCGACCGGCACCTTGCGTGCCGCAATCAATCTGGCCAATTTCCTGCTGGTGAGCTCGAGGGCCGACAATGGTGACCCTCAGGGTGTGGCGCCGGACCTCGCGACTGCGATCGCGGACAGTCTGGGCGTGGGTGTTTCGTACGTACCNTTTGAGCGACCCGGGCCCCTGGCTGATGCNGCCGTGGAGGGNGTATGGGATATTGGACTGATTGCTGTGGAACCGGCTCGCGCTGAACACATCGAATTCACCGAGCCGTACGTTGAAATTNAGGCCACCTATNTGGTGTCTGGTCATTCAGATATCCAGACGATTGCGGAGGTCGATCAGCCTGGCGTCCGGATCGCGATAGCAGCGCGCAGTGCCTATGACCTTTATCTCAGTCGAAATCTGCAGCATGCAGAGCTAGTCAGGGCCGAAGGGATCGATGGCTCATTCGATCTTTTTGTCAGCGAAGGACTGGANGTGCTGGCTGGATTNNGGCCTCGNTTGCTCACTGATGTCGNGCAGATTGAGAATGCNCGCATACTCGATGGCCGGTTTACTGCNGTACAGCAGGCTGTGGGTACTCCTTCCGNTCGAAANGAGAGCGCGGCCTACCTNCGCGANTTTGTCGTGGAAGCCAAAGCCAGCGGTCTGNTTNCCGANCTGATTGCACGTCATCAGGTGNACGGTCTTTCGGTAGCAANCTGACCATCAGTTACCGGCGATGCAGTTTTTCGTTCAGGGGTGTACATCGGCGGCTCAGGTACATTGCTACGACCTGGGTGTGTTTCGATTGATAACAAAAAAGCGGTGCAACCTTGATGGGTTACACCGCTTAAGTTGACTTGGTCGTTCTGTATTTGTTCTGTGAGACAGCGATTACATAACGACCCGTACAATTGCCCGCAGATTGATGTTGAAATCAGCTAATGCGGCTTGGTAATTCGCGTCAACTCTCAATGTATCATATGTTTTTTCAATCGCGTCCATCGATGGGTAGGTGACGCCGAGCAGTCGGTTACCAGCATTGCTGCCGGTGACAAGGGTACCGAACCGGAG
>PCBE01000117.1 GCA_002731295.1 Acidiferrobacteraceae bacterium
CGCTGACAACCCGTCCACCTGATAATCTATCTCCGTACCGTCGAGGTACTTCATGCTGTCACTATCCACGATGACGTTAATCCCTTGGCTCAAGTGGATACTGTCCTTTTCGTCGATTTTATCGGCATAGTCCACGACATAGGTTAGTCCGGAACAGCCTGTGGTTCTTACACCCAGCCTAAGTCCTTCGCCATAGCCACGCACGCTGAGATACTCCCGCACACGCCCCGCAGCCGCTTTGGTCAATGTTATCGCCATAGCCTAATTCAGTTCATTTTTTGCTGAGAAACTGTCTGCCTCGGACCCGAATATTCCCTAGCGCCTTGGTCACTAGTTTAACACGCAACGACTGTACCATGGCCCTTAATCCTTGCGACGGTACCTGTGAATCGATGTCAATATACCGCGCAGAATATTAACTTCATCTTCGCGCAGCGGTGTACGACTGAATATACGCTTTACCTTGCGGAGCAGCTTCTCGGAAGGCGTTTTTAGAAATCCTGTTTCAATAAGTATATCTTCCATATGGTTATAAAACCCTTGAACCTCTGAAGAGGTAGCCAGTTGCTCATGGTGGGAAGCTAATTCAGTTTCGTGAGTATCTGGTTCAAAAGTTTTCTTAAGTTCATATACTATGATCATCACTGCCGCCGCGAGATTAATTGACGGAAAACCCTCTTCTACTGGAATACGAACATGATACTGGCAACGCTCAAGCTCATTGTTAGTCAGACCGGACGCCTCACGGCCAAATACGAAAGCTATTTGATCTGTCAATATCCGCTCACGTACTTTGGCCATGACAGCATCGGGAGACAACTCAACCGAACCTACCGATCGTTGCCGCGCGGTCGTGCCTACCACAAGTCCACAGTCACCCACCGCATCATCCAGGCTTTCGCAGACTATTGCTCGTTCGAGTAGATGACTGGCGCCAGCCGCGCGAACCGTAGCCTCGGTAGATGGAAACCTCTGTGGCCCAACCAGGTAAAGATGATTCAACCCCATGTTCGCCATCGCTCGGGCAGCGCCACCGATGTTACCGGGATGAGTCGTGTTCACCAGAACGATTCTTATCCCCTCGAGTGTCATATACCACCTCTTTTGGTGTCCAAGGCATATACCGCCAAGGTTACAATCCGTTATCCTGTATGCACCAGGAACAATCGGTTCTCATGTCCGGTATTGCTGTGTGCGGGAACCAATCAGCAATCGAAGGAAACCAATCCATGCATCCCATGCTCAACACTGCCATCCGGGCAGCCCGACAATCCGGTCGTATTATTTTAATGCACTACGGTCGGCTTGATCGCCTCGAAGTAACCGCCAAGGGCCGAAACGACTTTGTCAGCCAGGCCGATACCGAAGCCGAGGAAGCGGCACTAGAGATTCTGACCACCGCCTATCCAGAGCATGGCGTCCTTGCCGAGGAAAGCGGTAGACGCGAAGGAGGCGACTACACCTGGGTTATCGACCCATTGGACGGTACCACTAATTTTCTTCATGGCTTTCCCCAGTTTTCTGTCTCTATTGCCGTACTCCACGGCCAGACTATTGAACATGGTGTTGTATACGATCCGCTACGAAATGAGCTGTTTACATCGAGTCGGGGCCAGGGCGCACAACTTAACGAACGGCGAATACGCGTCAGTTCCATTAGCCGACTTGAACAATGTCTACTCGGTACTGGGTTTCCTTTCCGTGAACTCGACAAGTTTGATCGCTGGATGAAGACATTTCGCAAACTAACCATGAAAACTTCCGGCGTTCGACGGGCGGGTTCGGCAGCATTGGATCTTGCTTATGTTGCAACTGGGCGACTCGATGGGTTCTGGGAGTTTGGATTACAACCGTGGGACTGTGCGGCAGGGGCACTGCTGATTCGTGAAGCTGGTGGCTTGGTGGCTGACATGGAGGGCGGGCAGGATTTTCTTGAAAGTGGAAATGTGGCGGCAGGGAACGCCCGAATTTTTGACGAATTGCTGAAAACCTTAGCCCCATAGACAGCCCAATGACAAAGGCTAGCGACCCGACCCGGAGCACGCATACTCCTATGATGCGTCAGTATCTGGCGATCAAGTCGCTACACCCCGATACACTGGTTTTTTATCGTATGGGTGAGTTTTATGAACTGTTCTATGCAGACGCAGAGAAAGCATCCCGCCTGCTCGATATCACGCTAACAACCCGCGGCCAATCCGCAGGTAAACCCATTCCCATGGCCGGTGTGCCCGCCCACAGCGTTGATCAGTACCTGGCTCGCCTGCTTCGTGAACGAGAGCCTGTCGCCATCTGTGAGCAAGTTGGTGTTCCCGACAAAAGTAAAGGCCCCGTGGATCGAAAAGTTGTCCGCGTCATTACCCCGGGCACACTGACTGACGAGAACCTGCTTGATGAACGTCAGGAAAACAGCATTGCCGCAGTCTATGTCAACGGGTCCAAATATGGTTTGGCTGTATTGGAAGTCTCAAGCGGACGTTTCTACGCCTCTGACCTGCCAGATACCACGGAATTGCGCAACGAGCTTGAACGCATGGCACCAGCTGAACTGTTATACCCAGACGATGCAGATCCCGATCTATACCCTCAGATCAAGTCAATATCTTCCTGCAAGGTCCCTGCTTGGTATTATGAACTCGGCCGTGCCAGTCAACGTTTGTGTGATGTCTTTGGTACTCATGATTTGAAAGCTTTTGGTTGCAGTGATTACCCGACTGCAACGTCAGCTGCCGGCGCGCTGGTGCAATACGTACGAGATGTNCATGAAAATGCGCTGGTGCATGTTGATGGNATNAAAATTGAAAACCACTCCAATNATGTGNTGCTCGACGNCNCAACACGACGAAATTTGGAAGTTGAAAAATCCCATGGAACCGNCAGCGATTCACTTCTCCANNTTTTTGATCGTTGNGCAACCAGCATGGGCAGCCGACANCTCCGNCGCTGGATAACCCGGCCTACAAAAGATCGCAATGAGCTTAACATTAGGAATGACTCAGTCGGTGAACTCCTCGACCATCGTACAACTGAAATNTNTGAGCNCCTCCGNCAAATCGGTGATCTAGAGAGNATACTGTCACGAGTAGCCATAGGCTCAGCAAGACCGTTTGACTTGGTTAGACTGAGACAAGGTTACCGCACGTTGCCGGAACTGGTCGATCGACTTAANAATTACGACAGTGATCGACTGAAACAGATTACCAGCTTGGCAGGTCCCGAACCAGAAATTCTTNGGCTNCTAGATCAGGCCATTGACGACGAACCTCCAGCACAATTGCGTGATGGCGGAGTGATCCGTACCGGATTCGACCCGGAACTTGATGAACTCCGAGAATTGCAATCCTCAAGTACCGCGTGTTTGCTTGAATTCGAAAANAAAGAGCANNCAAATTCAGCNATTCGCGGATTGAANGTGAAATTCAATCGGGTGCACGGTTACTACATAGAAATACCAAGATCACAAACTGACGATCTCCCGGNCCATTATCACCGAAAGCAAACGCTCAAAAACGTTGAACGCTATTCGACCGACGANCTAAAGTCATTTGAAGATCGATTGCTGGGCGCTAAGGAAAAAGGGNTTGCCCGTGAGCGTCTGCTTTACGACCGGGTTTTANCACAANTNCAACCGGCTATATCGCGGTTACAACGCGGTGCACGGGCACTCGCAGAACTAGACGTTCTGGATACGTTTGCAANGCGAGCAGCAGAACTTAGATTGTGCCGCCCTCGACTAACCTCTGAACCGGTACTGCAGATAAAAGCAGGTCGACATCCTNTCGTCGAACACAGCCAGGATGCACCATTTATCGCCAATGATCTCGATCTAGACTCGCACAATCGGATGTTGATGATTACGGGNCCAAACATGGGCGGGAAAAGTACCTACATGAGACAGACCGCGCTGATCGTTCTCCTTGCACACACCGGTAGTTNCGTCCCTGCAGATGAGGCGACAATAGGTCCTGTCGGTCAAATATTTACGCGCATCGGGGCGTNTGACGACCTCGCTGGCGGNCGCTCAACCTTCATGGTCGAAATGACTGAGATGGCCTATATTCTTCGCAACGCCAGTCGCGACAGCCTTGTACTTGTGGATGAGATCGGCCGAGGTACCAGCACATTCGATGGTCTTGCCCTGGCCTGGTCTTGTGCACTTGANCTTGCNGAACGAGTTCAAAGTTTCTCATTGTTCTCTACGCATTATTTTGAGTTGACCTCGCTTCCNGAATCTTCACCCAATATGGGTAATGTCCATTTAGATGCTATTGAACACGACGGCGAAGTTGTCTTTCTCTACGAAGTGAAACCTGGTCCGGCAAATCAGAGCTACGGCCTTCAGGTTGCACGATTGGCTGGCATCCCAGAACCGATCCTGGCCGACGCGAAAGATCGGCTATCTCATCTGGAGCAGGGGCATTTGCAGGACATCGCAAAGTCAACTGACCAGCTAACCATATTTCCAGACCCTGAGAATAATCTACTGGGGCTNCTCCGCNNACANCTTGAGNAAATCGACCCCGAATCGATCAGTCCNCGAGACGCCCTGGACCGACTGTATGAACTTCGTCAACTTTTAGAACCCGCCGATTCAGGTGTTTAGTGGTTTACCAACTGCCCAAAGTTGCCTAGAATTGTCTCAAGCAGNCCANGGCCCGNATTTAACCGGTAGCCGTAACGGGCAAAACTGGAGAATNTTATGACTTACGTTGTTGTTGAATCGTGTATCCGCTGCAAGTTGACTGATTGTGTCGAGGTGTGTCCCGTCGACTGTTTTCACGAAGGNCCCAACTTCCTTGTCATCGATCCAGAAGAATGTATCGACTGCAGCCTGTGTGAGCCGGAATGCCCAATAAATGCCATCTACGCCGAAGAAGACCTACCTGAAGGCCAAAAGGAGTTTTTGGCTCTGAACGCCGAATTGTCCGCATTATGGCCCGTCATTACAGAAATGAAAGATCCACCCCCAGACTCCGACCAGTGGCGAGAAGTAACCGGGAAACTGCAATACCTAGAGCGCTGACAACAGTGGTGCTGCTGCCATAGCGTTAAAACGCAATAAAGCAGTCTCAGTCTCGGAAATTCGTATATTGCAGAGGCACCTCTGTATCCTGATCCTTCAGCAACGAGATCACTGTCTGCAGATCATCGCGCTTCTTGCCGGTAACTCGAATCTGTTGACCCTGAATCGCCGCCTGGACTTTTAGTTTCTGGGCTTTTATTTCTTTAACCAGCGACCTGGCCAGTTCGGTATCGATTCCGTGTCGGATCTGAATCTTTTGTTGTGCTTTTCCCGCGCCGCGCTCCTCAACCTGTCCCCTGTCAAGACAACCCACATCAACTCCTCGTTTGGCGAGTTTTATTTCGAGGATATCCAGGGCCTGGCCTACCTTGTACTCGTCATCCGCAAGAATTGTTAACACAGCTTCTGCCTGTTCAATCTGGGCATCACTGCCTTTGAAGTCATAACGATTTTTTATCTCTCGATTGGCTTGGTCGACTGCATTCCCGACTTCATACCACACAACTTCACTTACAATATCAAATGACGGCATTCCATTCTCCTCTAATTATTCCGGCGTACTCTCAGCGCCCGATCCCGATTCCCTCATTATCCCCGACCATGCGCTGTAATTGAAATTCTGCTGTCAAGAAAATATATCGATCCTGATAGCCAACTGAAGCAGAGCATTGGTCATGAGACCAGCCACCAGATCATCGCCTACGATACCTAACCCACCAGAAATCTTCTGCTCAACCGTGTTTACCGGGGGCGGCTTGAAAATATCGAGTGCACGAAATAGCACAAATCCGGCCAGCATGGACCATGCTGTCAAGGGAACATACGTCATCGCAATGAGGAATCCCGCCATTTCATCGACTACGATAGAAGGATCGTCAGTCCCGTCCATCTGCTTTTCAGCAACAGAAGCTACATACACAGCACCCAGAATAAATACCAGCACAAAGACTAGAAATACCTCGGTTGACAACAGAAGCTGAAGGCACACCAATGGTATCGCCACGGCAGTCCCTAGCGTACCGGGCGCTACCGGCGAACAGCCCACTCCAAACCCCCGTGCCACCAGGACCACCGCTCGATCGTGAAGTTCTGACATGTCGCTTGTACCAGTTACGGCCAGTTATGCCGGTAGCCTGACTTAATCCCCGTTAAATCCTGATTATCAGTTCCTGTTAACGCAATACCCGAGAGCGCTCGGACTGATCCGATACAGGTGAGTTTGACGTTGCATTGGTCTCTCAATTGCTCTATCTGCGGTCGCTGTGCTGGGCTCGCTGTAAAGCAAATCTCGTAGTCGTCACCGCCGGCCAGTGCTTTTTGTCGAGCGAGAGACACGCCACAAACAGCGATAGCCTGCGGAGACAATGGCAAACAGGATACGTCTACGATCGCACCCAGCGCACCACTTTCTCTAAGAATGTGACCCAGATCCGCAAGCAGTCCGTCAGAGATATCGACACACGCGGTAGCGACTGCACTAAGCGAGAGCCCCAGTACTATTCTTGGTATCGGCCGATTCAATCTACCCACGAGGTAGTCCATATCGTGGTCGTTCGCTCCAAGTACACCGCCTACCAGATCTAAACCGATAGCTGCATCCCCCAGTGTGCCTGAGACCCACAACTGGTCACCCGCCTGTGCGCCATTCCGCATCAGCGCCGTCCCCGACTTCACATGGCCGCCGACTGTGGCACTTAGACAAAGCGGACCTCTTGCGGTATCGCCTCCGATAAGCTCTACGCCAAACTCTTCTGCCAGTGAAAACAGACCTGTGCTGAATTCTTCCAGCCAATTTTCGTCCGCATCGGGTATCACCAGATTCAGCAAGAACCAGTTCGGAGTGGCACCCATCGCGGCAAGGTCGCTCAGATTGACCGCCAGCAACTTATAGCCCAAATCCTGTGGGGCTGTCCTTTCAGGGAAATGCACACCTGCAACCATGGTATCGGTCACAAGTATTGTCTGTTCGTTAGTGTCAGCTTTGACAACAGCACCATCGTCACCGATACCCACGACAACCTCAGACGACTTACTGTCGCGACGGAAGAATCGTTCTATGAGTCTGAATTCGTCCATTCCTGGCTGGTAACTTCTTTGTGTTGTCCGCTTCTAACTCCCACTACCGGTTTCTGGTTTACCAGAGCATCCAGAACCCCATTAACAAACCGAAAACCTTCCTCTGAACCGAACACACGTGACAGCTCGATCGCCTCATTGAGTACCACTTTCGGAGGAACATCGGGACGAAACAGCAGTTCATACGTCGACAACCTCAAAATAGCACGCTCGACAGGGTCAATCGAATCCAGTTCTCTGGAAATGCACTGTTTAAGCTGGCTGTCCAGCACCTCACACTGTCGCGGGACGTTTTCGATAAGATGCTGAAAATAGGACCGCTGAACGCCGACAAACGCGTCATCATTGATAAAAGCATTTTCGATCTCACCAACGGGTTGACCCGTAATATCCCACTGGTACAACGCTTGAACGGCATTTCTTCTTGCCAGGTGGCGACTGTTATGTCTCATGGCCATGAGCCTTACGGCTGCGATACATAGTCAACTACCTCCAAGCCGAAACCCGAAATTGCATGGGTACGAAGTGGTGTCCCAAGCACCTTCACCTTTCCGACATTCAAATCGGCAAGTATTTGACTGCCGGCGCCTAGCATCCTTAATTCCCGTCCTTCACCATCAACGCCAACTTCTCCACGCAAACGCTGGTCGAGTGTCGCGGTGTCATCGTCATAGGCCAGCAGGACAAGTACACCAGCGCCCTCTCCTGCAATCCGTTCAAGAGCTGCGTCTACTGACCACCTTCGATCTCCACGGGCTTCCGCAAGCATGTCATAGACACCCCGATGAGCCTGTACGCGGGCAATGACCGGAACATCGGGTCTGATTTCGCCACTGACCAGAGCCAGGTGAACATTCCTCAGTTCTGCATCTTCGTAGATTATTGCGCGGAAAACTCCATGACGCGTCTGTACTCTGTTTTCTGATACCCGCCAAACCGTGGGTTCATTATTGAGACGGTATCGAATCAGATCAGCAATAGCACCAATACGCAGTCCGTGTTTTTCACCGAACCCAATCAGGTCCGGCAATCGCGCCATACTGCCGTCCGGATTCAGAATCTCGCAAATTACACTCGCAGGTTCAAAACCGCACAGTCGAGCCAGGTCCACGCCAGCCTCGGTGTGCCCGGCCCTCGTCAACACGCCGCCTGGCTGCGCCATCACAGGAAATATATGCCCTGGAGTAACAATATCATCGGCAGATGCACCCTCACTGACCGCGGTGTGAATGGTGGTCGTCCGATCGGCAGCCGAAATGCCCGTGGTGACACCCTCAGCTGCTTCGATTGAAACGGTGAAATTGGTCGAATAACGGGAATTGTTGTCCCGAACCATCAAAGGCAAGCTGAGGCGCCGGCACCGTTCCTCGGTGAGGGTCAAACATATCAAGCCTCGGCCATAGGAGGCCATAAAATTAATGTCATCCGCTGTAACACACCCCGCCGCTATTACGAGATCGCCCTCATTTTCACGATCCTCATCGTCGACAAGGATGACCATTTTCCCAGCTTTGTAATCCTCAAGGATCTCCTCGATGGGACTCACTGAGATCTCGTTATTCTCTGTCATGATTTCCTTCAACGGTCAGATCTACCAACACAGACAACTCTGGATCACCTAGAGCAGTGCCGCAACCGATCCAAATAACGAGCGACAAGGTCTGCTTCTAGATGAACGCAATCACCCACTGAACGCTCGCCAAGTGTTGTGACCTCCAAACTATGAGGCACAATGTTCACATCAAATTTCACACCACTGGTCAGATCGTGCACCCTGTTCACGGTAAGGCTGACGCCATCTACGGTTATGGAACCCTTTTGTGCAATGTAGGGTGCAATCTCCCGATCACCACTGAATGTCATTTGGACGGATCGGGCGGCGTCTTTACGCGACACGAGATACCCAACAGCATCAATATGACCCGTCACGAGGTGACCCCCATAACGCTCATTGAACATCATTGCCCGTTCGAGATTAACCATAGTGCCGATCTCGAATAAACCCAGCGCCGTTCGTTCCAGCGTTTCGGCTGACACATCAAATGTAAAGAGTGTCTCGTCAATATTTACGACCGTCAGACAAACGCCGCTAACAGAAATGCTTTCGCCTAATTTGACATCGTTGGCACATAACCCTCCAACGTTGACCTGAATCGACAGGTCTCCATCATGATGCACCAGATCAGTGACCTGCCCCTGCGCAGCTACGATACCGGTAAACATCGTCTAGTCCGTTTCATCACTACGGCCATAGGTCACCTTTACATCTCGCCCCAGACGGGAGATATTCTTGATCTCAAAGCGTACTCGGTTCTCGATATTGCGTATGCCGCGTATAACAAACATACCCCGGCCGCTACTGCCCAGTATATCCGGAGAACTGTAGACAATTATCTCGTCAACCATATCCCTGGCAATAAATGCACCGGCTACACCAGCACCGGCTTCAACCATCACTTCGTTGACCTCTTTTTCTGCCAGCAATGTGAGCAACCGATCAAGGTCCACCCGCCCATCGCTGCCAGTCATCTGAATACACTCCGTTCGTTCATCAAAACTGTAATCAGCTGCCGGCTGAGCTGAAGTTACAACCANTACCGGACCATCAACGCTGAATAATTCAACATTCGGTTCCAGACGTGCATTTCCATCCAACACAACACGCAAGGGTTGTTTGACTGGNGCGTTAACCCTGGCATTTAGTCTCGGATCGTCTTCAATCACTGTTCCAATACCAGTTACCAGTGCACAACTCTGCGCCCGGTAATGATGGACATCCNGCCTCGCCTCTTCAGAAGTGATCCACTTGCTGCTGCCATCCATTGCGGCGGTTCTTCCATCCATGGTCGCCGCAACCTTTACACGCACCAATGGGCGGCCTTTGAGCATACGCAATTCGAAACCTGAATTAAGGGCCCTCGCTTCAGATTCACAAACACCAGAAAGCACCTCTATGCCAGATTCCTGCAAACTTTGAATTCCTTTTCCAGCAACTTTTGGATTGGGATCAATTGCGCCNACAACGACCCGTTTTATCCCTGCNTTCATCAGGGCCACTACGCATGGACCTGTTCGGCCAGTGTGATTACACGGCTCTAAGGAGACATACAGTTGTGCGCCGCGTGATGCCGTTCCAGCCTGNTCAAGGGCTACGATTTCGGCGTGCGGCCCACCCGCCTGTGAATGCCAGCCTTCACCGACAACCACATCGTCCTTAACGATGACACAACCCACCCTGGGGTTGGGTTTAGTCGAATACAAACCCTTTTCAGCCAAACCGAGGGCTTGCTGCATGTATCGTTTGTCTCGATCATTTTCGATAGGACTGTGTGTCATGTTTTTTCGACCGGCCCACCGGGGCTGAGCAATGAAAGTTGGTCCCTGTCTATCACTTGGTCTTTGGCATGTCGCAGACGCTCCACCTCATCGGCAAATGCTGAAACATCCTCAAAACTACGATAGACAGACGCGTACCGGACATAAGCCACTTCGTCTATTTCGCGCAGGCTTTCCATAACAAACTGGCCAATCAACGAGGACGGCACTTCCCGCTCGCCGGAAAATCTCGCTGATTTTTCGATTGCCAGTAGTAAGGATTCGATTTGGTCCTGGCCGACAGGACGCTTTTCCAGTGCCCGCATTATTCCGCGCCTTAACTTCTCTTCCTCCCAGGCTTCACGTCTACCGTCACTTTTGATCACTCGGGGCTGTTGTACTTCAAGACGTTCGAATGTCGTGAAACGGTGGCCGCAGTGCTTGCAGGCCCGTCGTCTGCGAACGGTATCACCCCCGTCACTCAGTCGGGAATCGATGACGCGTGTAGCGTCTGATAGGCAACTGGGGCAGCGCACGTTGGCCCCCTTCAGAGCAGAAGCACCGCTGCATCACGGCAGCGAGTCTGCTTCCTCTCCTTCTTTCTTGATCACAAGCATATCGTCGCGCGTGATACGCAAACTAAGCACCACTGGGCTTGCCACGAAAATGGACGAGTATGTTCCAACCAGTATGCCGATGAATAGAGCCACCGCAAAACCTTTGATAATCTCTCCGCCGAGCAGAATAAGCGTGACCACGACCAACAGGGTTGTCAACGAGGTCAGCAACGTTCGTCTGAGAGTTTGATTGATCGCACTGTTCATGATGTCGACAATTGTTCCTTTTCGCATCTTGCGAAAATTTTCCCGGATCCGGTCGAATACAACAATTGTGTCGTTCAGTGAATAACCAATTACCGCGAGAACTGCAGCCAGTACCGGTAACGAAAATTCCAGCCCCAGCAGCGAGAAAAACCCGACCGTAACCAGAACGTCGTGAACCAGTGCAATCACCGCCCCCAATGCGAATCGCCACTCAAAGCGCCAGGCTACATAGGCCAGTATGCCAATCAGCGCGTATAGCATGGCCAGCCCTCCCTTTTCAGTCAATTCGTCGCCGACCTGTGGCCCCACGAACTCAACCCGCCTCATCTGTACCGTGCAATCCCCCGTCGTGCCATCCTGAAATATACAGCGCTGACTGTCGTTTTCCGGGGTCTGGGCAAGTGTCTCACCATANGGCATTCTCAACGAAGNCATGATAAGACTGCTGGTTTCTGCGGCATCGACTTCAGGATCAGCCGGCAGTCTAATCAACACATCCCTTGACGTCCCAAAATACTGAACAACGACGCTATCGAGACCCGAACGCCGAAGATTTGTCCGTACTTCCTCAGCATTGACTGAACTACTGTACGATACCTCGACCAGAGTCCCACCAGTAAAGTCGATACCGAGNTTAAGACCTCGGATAAACAACGACAAAAGAAGAATCACAATGATCGAAATAGAGATGAGCGCCGCAATTCGGCGCCGACCAATAAAGTCTATCCGGGTATCTCGTTTAAGAAATTCCAAGTGCTTAAACCTCAGATCGCTAGGCTTTTGACCCGCTTTCGACCGTACATCAGATTAGCCAGGCCGCGAGTTACAAAAATTGCAGTGAACATGGAGGTCAATATCCCGATGCTTAATGTGACAGCGAATCCTTTGATCGGACCAGTCCCGAAATTGAACAGCACGATTGCTGCAATTAAGGTTGTAATGTTGGCATCGACAATGGTAGAGAGCGCTCGATCGTAGCCAAGATGTATGCTGGCCTGCGGAGTATTACCATTACGAAGCTCTTCCCTTATCCGCTCAAATATGAGCACATTCGCGTCCACGGCCATGCCGACGGTCAACACAATCCCCGCNACCCCGGGAAGTGTAAGGGTAGCCTGGAACATGGACAGTACCGCAACAATCAAGACCAGATTCAGACCCAGGGCAGTATTCGCAAACAAACCAAAGGCCCGGTAATACAACAACATGAAAACGAGCACTAAAACAAACCCAATAATCACCGAAAGAAACCCCTGATCAATGTTCGCCCGGCCCAGGCTGGGGCCCACGGTTCGCTCTTCTATAATCTCTACTGGTGCTGCCAGAGAGCCGGCTCGCAGTAGCAGCGCAAGGTCCCTGGCTTCCGTGACACTATCCAGGCCCTCGATCTGGAATCGCTTGCCCAGTTGATCCCTGATTACTGGTGCAGTAATCACTTCTTCAATACGCTCCTTGACTCGAACAACTCGCCCCTGCTGATCCGTCACGGCTTGATCATCAGCATTAACCTTGGTGCGCGACCGGATTTCAATGTAGACGACGGCCATCCGCTTACCGATGTTGTCTCCTGTTATCCGCTGGTTGATCCGAGATCCGACTGCATCAAGCGTAATACTGACGATGGGACCCCCGTTCTGGGTATCGATACTGGCCGCCGCGTCGACGATGTTCTCACCTGAGTAAATCACCCTTTTCTTCAACAGAATCGACCGGCCATCGCGCATCTTGTAGAGCCTTGATCCCGGTGGCGTCTTTCCGTTCTGAGCCGCCTCGAGGCTGTGCTCTTCATCGACCAGCATCATCTCAAGTGTCGCCGTTCGGCCCAAAATACGTTTCGCCCTCGCTGTATCCTGAA
>PCBE01000118.1 GCA_002731295.1 Acidiferrobacteraceae bacterium
CGAGCCGGATCTTGTTCTCGGGTTTTCAGATCTTCAGGCTGACATCGCGGCTGAGCTGATCCGCCGTGGTATCACGGTGCTGGTGTTCAACCACCGATCGGTTCAAGAGATCCTGTCGATGATCCGGACGCTGGGAGGGATGGTGGGTGCTGCCAAGCGTGCGGATGAACTGGTGGGGGCATACGAAAACAATATTAATCGCAATATGGCCCAAGCGGCCAGTCGGTCCCGACGACCCAAAGTGTATTTTGAAGAATGGGACGCCCCGCAGATCTCCGGTATCCGTTGGGTCTCAGAGCTGATCACTATTGCTGGCGGGGACGATATCTTTCCAGAATTGGCTGTTTGTCCGGATGGCAAGAGCCGAATCATTGGTGATCCCGACGAGGTGGTCCGAAGAGCACCGGACATCATCATCGGATCGTGGTGTGGCAAAAAGTTTCGACCGGAAAAAGTGGCAGCACGCCAAGGCTGGGATGCTATACCTGCAGTGCAGAACGGCGACATCTACGAAATCAAGTCGGCAGAGATTCTGCAGCCAGGGCCTGCAGCACTGACGGATGGGCTGGAACAGTTGCAGGAGATTATTGCTAACTGGGCACACGGATGAAGATGAGCTCGAGTATGATTCGTGGCGAACGTAGTCTATTTGATCAAGCANCNAATNCAGATGAAAGAGAACGACATCAAAATCATTACAGCCTTTCCAAGGACAGTCCGGGAAATTGAAAACACGTTTATACCGCTGGCTGAAGGTATTAANCTCGCAGCACGGATCTGGTTGCCCGAGGATGCCGACATCGATCCTGTGCCAGCAATCTTGGAATTTCTGCCTTATCGAAAACGAGATGGTACTTCAGAACGCGATGCACTGACCCATCCCTACTATGCAGGACATGGCTATGCGTGTGTACGAGTCGACATGCGGGGTGCGGGAGATTCCGAGGGCATTCTGGAAGATGAATACCTAAAGTCCGAACAGGACGATGCCCTTGAGGTNCTCNATTGGATTACCAAGCAACCGTGGTGTACCGGCGCGACCGGAATTATTGGGATTTCGTGGGGTGGATTCAATGGGCTTCAGATTGCGGCACGTCGGCCGCCTTCATTGAAAGCCATCGTTACNATCGCTTCCACAGATGATCGCTATGCGGATGATATCCATTACATGGGTGGCGTGATGCTCAATGATGCCATGTCGTGGGGCGCTACGATGTTTGCGTTTAATTCGCGCCCGCCCGATCCGGCCATCGTTGGAGACACTTGGCGGGATCTATGGATGACACGGCTTGAGGCCAACGATCCGTGGTCAATGAAATGGCTCTCACACCAGAGGCGGGATGCATTCTGGCAGCATGGGTCGGTGTGTGAGAACTATGCAGACATTGAATGCGCAGTCTATGCTGTCGGTGGTTGGGCTGATGGCTACTCCAATGCGGTACCACGAATGCTCGAAAGGNTGAGTTGTCCGCGTAAAGGCCTGATAGGNCCTTGGGCACACAAGTATCCTCATTTTGGGTTGCCAGGACCACGAATCGGCTTTTTGCAGGAAACGCTGCGCTGGTGGGATCACTGGCTCAAAGATATAGACACCGGAATTATGGATGAACCTCAATACCGGNTCTGGATGCAGGACAGCGCGGCACCGGCATCCTACTATGAAGTTCGGCAGGGTCNCTGGGTTGCAGAACCTGCCTGGCCCAGCGACCACATCAATTGGCAAAAGCTGTATTTNACAGAAAATGGATTGAGACCGGAGGCAGGGAGTGAGGAAATAGACGTTGCCATTCACACGCCACAAGCCATGGGTACGCACCAGGGTGAATGGTGCGCATTTGGACTGGNGTCGGATCTTCCCGGAGATCAGCGAGAAGAGGATGGCTGTTCTGTAGTATTTGAAACAGCACCGCTCACCGACGCTGTGGAGATTCTGGGAGCACCAGTACTTCGATTACGTTTAAGTGCGGATCAGCCGAATGCGTTTATTGTTGCCCGATTAAATGACGTTGCACCTGACGGCGCTTCTACACGGGTGACCTATGGTGTACTGAACCTGACTCATCGTNACAGTCACGAACATCCGAAACCTTTGGTACCCGGAGACACATACGATATCCGTTTGCAACTAAATGACGTTGCCCAGATTTTTCCGGTTGGACACCGCATTCGCATCGCACTTTCGAATACGATGTGGCCACAGTTCTGGCCGTCGCCCNAACCAGTGACTCTGACATTGAGTTTTCTCAGCAGCTATCTTGAACTACCTTTTCGAACGCTTCGAAAAACTGATGAGACACTGAGACATTTTGGGCCTGCGGAAAGTGCACGGCCCCAAAGTGCTNAAGTGCTGGAGCCNTCAAGTTATGTCAGACGGGTCGAGCGTGATGATGTGTTGGCTGAGACTAGGCTGACTGCTATTGCCGACACTGGTATGTTGCACTTGACAGATTTGGGCTGGGAGCACGGCTCCGTATCTAGGCAGTACTGCTCCATCCGTGATGACGACCCGACTTCAGCACGACTAGATCTGCATTGGACGATGCGGTTTCGGCGCCCCGATGCAGACTTTGATGTGCGTACCGAGACTCGTTCCGGTTTGACGTCAACACCGACACAGTTCCACTTCACAGCAGAAATGGAAGTGTTCGAGCACGAAGAAAAAACCTATTCCAGGACCTGGACAAAAACAGTCGACCGGGAACTCAACTGAGTTCAGAGGTATTTTTCGGTTGATGCTTTAGACCCCTACGCTATTGGGCCACTACACTGGTATCAGAGACCGTCAGATCGAACGCCGCTGACATNAAGGCCCGNGTGTAGGGGTGTNNNGGNTTGTCNANGATCGTGNNTGCAGCTCCCTGTTCCACGACTTTGCCCTGCCGCATCACGATGATCTGGTCACTCAAGGCCCGGATCACTTTCAGATCATGGCTGATAAACAGATAAGCCAGAGCGTGCGCCTGCTGCAGGCTCTGCAGTAGATCGATCATCTGTGCCTGTACCGAGCGGTCCAGTGCCGAGGTTGGCTCGTCCAGCACAAGCACCTCGGGTTGCATGATCATCGCTCGGGCCAGTGCAATTCTCTGGCGCTGACCGCCGGAGAATTCATGGGGATAACGGTGTCGGGTACCGGGATCAAGGCCCACTTCTTCAAGCACCTGGATGACCTTTTCCTGTTGTTCTGTTTCGTTGCCGATATCATGCGCAACCAGACCTTCGGCGACGATCTGGCCCACTGAAAGACGCGGACTAAGACTGCCGAAAGGATCCTGAAACACGACCTGTATCTGGCGACGCAGTGGTTTCAGGGACCTTTGGCGCAATCCCTGAAGCGGGCGGCCGAGCAGTTCGATCTCACCCCGTGATGAAATCAGCCGCAGCAGTGCCAGGGCGAGCGACGTCTTGCCGGAGCCACTTTCGCCCACCACACCGACAGTTTCACCCGCCCGGATGGACAGATTCACATCATCGGTGGCTTTGATGTGATCAACGGTTTTTCGCAGTACACCCTTTTTGATCGGAAACCAGACCTGGATCTGTTTGCCTTGCAGCACCACCGGTGCGTTCTCCGGGATGGAGTGGGATCGTGGCTGCGGTTCCGCCGCGATGAGTTGCTGCGTATAGGTCTGCGCGGGTGCACGGAACACCGAAGCGGTATCGCCGTCTTCGATAATACGTCCTGCTTGCATGACATAGACCCGCTCCGCTGTTTTTCTCACCACGTCCAGATCATGGGTAATGAGCAGTACGCTCATCCCGGAGTGCTCTGTCAATTCGGCAATCAATTCTAGAATCTGGGCCTGGGTGGTAACGTCTACTGCCGTCGTCGGCTCGTCGGCAATGAGCAGATCGGGTTCGTTGGCAAGCGCCATGGCAATCATGACTCTCTGGCGCTGCCCACCGGAAAGCTGGTGCGGATACGCACCCAACCGTGATTCGGGCTCCTGAATATGAACCCGTTGCAGCAGCTCAATCACTTTCTCTCGTGCCTGCGGGGCACTTAGATTCGCTTTTTGTTTGAGGATCTCGGTGATCTGTTTTTCGACACTATGCAATGGATTCAGCGATGTCATGGGTTCCTGAAAAATCATGCTGATGCGGTCGCCCCGAATCCGCATCAGCGCCTTGTCACCGGCACCCAGAAGTTCCTGATCATTAAAACGTATGCTGCCGCTGGGGTGAGTGGCCTTGGGATAAGGCAGAAGACCCAGCACAGACAGCGCCGTCACTGATTTTCCGGAGCCGCTCTCACCGACCAGGGCCACGGTCTCACCGCGGTTGACCACCAGATCTGCTTGCTGGACAGCTTCGACAGGGCCAGCAGGCGTGTTGAAGGTCACCGACAGATCGTCGATCGTGAGCAGCGGAGTTGAACCAGAATCAAGGTGTGCCATGATCAGGCCACGTTTTTTCGGGGGTCAAATGCATCGCGGACAGCCTCGCCGACGAATATCAGCAGACTCAGCATCAGGCCGATCACGAAAAAGCCGGTCAGACCCAACCACGGAGCCTGCAGGTTGGCTTTGCCCTGGCTCAGCAGTTCTCCCAGTGAGGCTGAACCTGGCGGCAGGCCGATACCCAGAAAATCGAGTGATGTGAGTACCGTGACTGAGCCTGCCAGCGTAAAGGGCATAAATGTAATCGTCGCCACCATCGCGTTGGGTAGCACATGTCGCACGATGATCACGGCATCGCTCACGCCGAGCGCGCGGGCCGCGCGTACATACTCGAAGTTGCGGGCACGCAGAAACTCCGCCCGGACCACCCCGACAAAGCCCATCCAGGAAAAGAGCAGCATTAGACCCAGCAACCACCAGAAGTTGGGCTCGACGACGCTGGCAAGAATGATGAGTAGATACAAAATAGGTAGGCCTGACCACACTTCGATGAAGCGCTGCAGGCCAAGATCGAGCCAGCCACCGAAATAGCCCTGTACCGCACCGGCGGCGACGCCGATGATTGCACTGATGATGGTGAGCGTAAAACCGAACAGCACCGATATCCGAAAACCGTAAATCACCCGGGCAATGACATCGCGTGCCTGATCGTCGGTGCCCAGCCAGTGGGTGCTGTCCGGTCGTGAGGGTGCCGGGCCGGTAAGGTCCCAGGACACGGTCCGGTGGTGATAGCGGATCAATGGCCAGATCATCCAGCCGTTTTGGTTGATCAGCTCAGCCACGTAGGGGCTGCTGTAGTCTGCCTCGGTGAGAAAATCACCGCCGAATTCGGTTTCGGGATAAGCCGTCAACACCGGAACATAAAAGCTGTCGTTGTAACGGACCAACAGCGGCTTGTCGTTGGCAACAAACTCGGCAAAAAGCGACACGACAAACAGCACCAGAAATATCCACATCGACCACCAGCCCCGACGATTGGCCCGGAAGTTCTCAATGCGCCGTTGGGTAATGGGGCTCAATTGACTGAGCACACTTGTCATACCTCACGGCCCTCGAAATCAATCCGGGGATCGACCACCGTATACGTCAGATCACCGATCAGGTTCATGACCAGCCCCAGCAACGAGAAGAAAAATAAAGCCCCGAACATCACGGGGTAGTCACGCTTGAAGGCTGCTTCGAACCCAAGCAGACCCAGCCCGTCGAGGGAGAAGATGATCTCGATAAGCAGTGAGCCCGTAAACAGGATGCCGACGAAAGCACCGGGAAAGCCGGCGATCACGATGAGCATCGCATTGCGGAAAACATGGCCATACAGCACACGCGATTGTGAGAGACCCTTGGCCCGTGCAGTGAGCACATACTGCTGGTTGATCTGATCAAGAAATGAGTTCTTGGTCAGCATGGCCAGCGTAGCAAACCCGCCGATGGTCATTGCAATCACCGGCAAGGTGATGTGCCACAGGTAGTCGGTGATCTGTCCCCACCACGACAGTGTGTCCCAGTTTTCCGAAGTCAGACCCGCCAGCGGGAACCAGTCGAGGTAGCTGCCCCCGGCAAAGAATACCAGCAGGAACACAGCAAACAGAAACGCCGGAATAGCCATGCCGACGATCACCACGATACTGCTCCACACGTCAAACCGGCTCCCATCGCGCACGGCCTTGGCAATGCCGAGCGGGATGGAGATCAGATAGGCCAGCAGGGTCGTCCAGATGCCCAGCGATATAGAGACCGGCATCTTGTCCAGCACCAGGTCCACGACTTTGCGGTCCCGAAAGAAACTCTCGCCAAAGTCAAACACCAGGTAATTTTTCATCATGGTGATGAAGCGGTGGTGCAGCGGCTGGTCAAAGCCGAACTGTTTTTCCAGGGCTTTGATGAAGTCCGGGTCCAGGCCCTGAGCGCCGCGGTATTTACTCCTGTTCCCATCACTGCGAGTAGACGTCAGGGTCTCGCTGGTGCCGGTCCGCGTGACACGTTCAGTAATGTCGCTGCCGACGCCGGTCAGCTGGGAGATAACTTGTTCCACCGGTCCGCCCGGGGCGATCTGGATGATCACGAAATTGATCACCATGATCGCCAGCAGTGTGGGGATCATCAGCAGCAGACGGCGAACGATGTAAGCGCCCATCTTCAGTCTCCAGTCTGTGCTGTCGCAGGGCTCAGCAGATCTGCCGAGCGGCGGTTATTGTCGGGCCTGCTCCAGGGCGGCAGCTTTTTGTGTGTCGTACCACCATCGGCTTCTCATGACGCCACTGCGTACCGGGGTTGCAGGGCGACTGAACTTGTCCCAGTAGAGGACCCGGTCGGCCCGGATGTGCCAGTGGGGCACCACGTAGTGTCCCCACAACAGCACCCGGTCGAGGGCACGCGTACGCACGTTCAGTTGTTCGCGGGAGTCTGATTTAACCAGCAGTTCAATCAGCTCGTCCACAACAGGATCCTTGATCCCGGCCAGATTGCGACTGCCGACAGAATCCGCCGCGTCGCTGCCCCAGTATTCCCGCTGTTCGTTGCCGGGGGTTTCACTCTGGCCCCAGACCGCCACCAGCATGTCGAAGTCTTTCTGCCGATAGCGCTCCATATATTGGGTCCGGTCCACCAGCCGAATCTTGGCCTCGATCCCGAGTAGTTTGAGATTCTGCGTATAGGGCAGCACGATGCGCTCAAACGCCTTAGAGGACAGTAGAACTTCGAATCTGAAGGGTACACCGGTGGCTTCATTGATGAGCTTGAGATCGCGGACTGTCCAGCCAGCGCTCTTAAGCAAGGCCGTGGCTTTGCGTAAATTCTCCCGTGGCCGCCCACTGCCGTCGGTCACCGGGATTTTAAAAGCCTGGTTGAACACGGTGTCAGGGATACGGCCACGATAGTGTTCCAGCAGCGCCAGTTCCGCCCCCTCGGGTAGTCCAGAGGAGGCGAGCTCTGAATTTGAGAAATAACTTGTCGTGCGGGTGTACTGGCCATTGAAAAGCGTGCGATTGGACCATTCAAAATCGAACGCATAGCCCAGTGCCTGCCGCACCCGAGGGTCTTGGAACAGGGTCCGCCGGGTGTTCATCACAAAGGCCTGCATGCCCGTGGGTTGGCGATGCGGGACCATTTCCTTGTTGAGTAAACCCTTGTCGACGACCGCCACATTGTAGTCGTCGGCCCAGGCCTTCGACTGGTTCTCGAGCCGGAAGTCGATGTCACCGGCTTTGAGCGCAAGCCGGATCGGTGTCGCATCCCGAAAATACTCGGTACGGATGATGTCGAAATTGTTCATTCCCCGCCGTACAGGGAGATTTGCACCCCAGTAATCCGTCACCCGTTCCTGAACGATGTAACGGCCGGCTTCAAACTTCTGAATCCGATAGGGGCCACTGCCCAATGGGGGGTCCAGCGTGGTGGCGGAGAAGTCCCGTGACGCCCAGTAATGCTTGGGCAGAACCGGCAGTTGCCCGGTAATCAGCGGCAGTTCCTGGTTGCCAGATTCTTTAAAGTTAAAGCGGACACGATGTGTGTTGAGTGCTTCAGCACTGTCGATGGCACTGTAGTAGTAACGGTAAAAGGGCATACCCTTTTCCACCAGGGTTTCAAACGACCAGACCACATCGTCAGCAGTGACCGGAGTGCCGTCGTGCCAGCGCGCTTCAGGACGCAGGTTGAAGATGACCCAGGAGCGATCGGCAGGCCATTCCATGGTTTTTGCGACAAGCCCATAAGCCGTAAATGGTTCGTCAGCACTGTTGACCAGGAGCGTTTCCACCGAGCCGGTGCTCGCGGCATTGCCTTTGGGAATGAACGAGTTAAAGCTATCAAAGGTACCGTCAACCGCCAGTCGCAGTGTGCCGCCCTTGGGTGCTGTGGGATTAACGTAGTCGAAATATGGGAAAGTGGTGGTGTACTTTGGAATTTCGTTGTCGAACATGGTCATCGCATGGCCGGAGAGAACAGCGTCTGCCATCAGCGATCTTGCGCCGCCCAAAACCAGCACCAAAACCCACACGCAAAAGCGGAAATTCCTCATAAATTGATTATAGTCCATGCCTATAGGTTGCTAGGCGGTGACCATCGTGGCTGCCGTGGTCAACCACTGACCGAACAGGACGCGCCGTGAACGCAGAGCCGATGTTTGCACAGACACTGCTTGAGTGGCATCGCCACCATGGTCGGCACGACTTGCCCTGGCAGGGTACGAGCGACCCCTATCCGATCTGGGTATCGGAGATCATGCTTCAGCAAACCCAGGTGACGACAGTAATCCCGTACTACCGGCAATTCATGCAGCGTTTTCCCACTGTGACGGCACTGGCTGCGGCGACCCAGGATGAGCTCCTGGACTGCTGGACGGGCCTTGGCTATTACGCCAGGGCGCGAAACCTTCATCGCGCAGCCCGCCGGGTCGTTGATGAGCGGGCTGGCTGTTTCCCCGAGCAGTTTGACGAGGTGCTGGACTTGCCGGGTATCGGTCGTTCAACTGCAGGTGCGATACTTGCCTTTGCGTTTGGCCAGCGCCACGCGATACTCGACGGCAATGTGAAAAGAGTGCTGGCCCGTTGTTTTGCTGTGGCGGGCTATCCGGGTGACACTGCTGTGGCGCGCGAACTGTGGGCTTTATCGGAACGCTGTACACCCCGGCAAGATGTCCCGAGCTACACGCAGGCGATCATGGATCTGGGTTCAACGGTGTGCACACGACGCAATCCGCAATGTGGGGGCTGTCCGTTGGCCTCACGCTGCCAGGCTCTCGCAAGACAAGAGATAGA
>PCBE01000119.1 GCA_002731295.1 Acidiferrobacteraceae bacterium
CTTTGGTCGATAGTCCTCAGCAAGTTCATGTGGATGATATTTCAGANCTGTGTCTTGATGTNCTCGTCGGCATCANTGAACAGGAATCCGATACAACTANCCAGAAAATTTTNAAAGGCTGTATAGATCGTTTTAGTNANCGTACCCGACCTCTGTACAATTGACTCTTTGNTATTCGTATTGGGNCTCCTCATTAAANCCAATCTAAATTTATGACTCTTGTCTNCGCGTTGTTACTGCTATTGTTAGGTAGCCTCGTTTCTTACNGTTTGCTGTCTTTTCTTCTAAGGNAAAANTCGAGTATNTTGGTTCCAGANANNCCCAANTCTCGAAGTTTGCACAGTCAAGTAGTGCCNAAGGGTGGCGGNNTAGTGATTATCNTTTCGACAGNATCATTGATNGGGATTTANCANGCNATNTACCAATCGATCGCNGTGATGCATGTGTTGATTGCATTGTTAGTTGGNTGCATTGCGGTNCTGGGATGGNTTGACGATCGGCACAATTTAAGGATTCGGACGAGAATTATTATGCAAATAGTAATTGCTTGTGCCATGGTTTATCTACTTGCACGCCTCCAGGGTATTAATATTGCTGGTTATCATCTCGAGTTACCCGACTGGTTACTGTTTGTTTCGATCGTCGTCTGGGTCGTGTGGATGACTAATCTGTTTAATTTCATGGACGGTATTGATGGATTGGTTTCGACCCAGTCGACAATAGCGACAGTTGTTTTAGCGTGTTGGTTCTACCAGGAGGATGCACCTAATCTTGTTTTATTGAATATGACACTTGCTGGGGCTTTGGTGGGCTTTTCGTTTCACAACTGGCGCCCTGCGTCTGTTTTTCTTGGTGATATTGGAAGCCTTACACTGGGTATTTATTTCGCGGTAATGGGGATCATCGGCTGGACAGTCTATCGCCTGCCGGTCGAAGCGTTTATGCTTCTCTACGGCGTGATGTTCTGTGATGCGACTGTAACACTTATGGTCCGTATTTTAAGGCGTGAACGCTGGTGGGAAGCGCATTCGAGTCATTTTTACCAGCGACTGGTTCGTCTTGGCTATAATCATGCACAAGTGACCTCCTTGGCTGTGATGGTTACTGTGTGTCTTTCGATTTATGCTACTTTGCTGATCCACGAGCGCGCTCCCCAATGGCTCTGGATCTTGTTGGGTGGCCTGACTTTGACAGGGTGTGGACTAATAATAAAACATAAAGAGAAGAAACATCTCAACTTGAAGTGAAGAGCATTAAAACAGNAATTGTGCGGGAAAGGCTGAGGTACTATTCAAGTCGTTGGAAGGTAATTCTGTTTGATGCTGCGATGGTTATCATCGCCTGGTTTTTGGCATATTGGCTACGCTTTAATCTTGGCAGCATCCCAGCGGCAAATCTTGAATACGCATTCATAATGCTGCCGTTTGTCGTGCTCATTCATGTAGCTATGTCACTAGGGTTTAGTGTTCCTCGTGGCGCATGGCGATTTACTTCGACCCATGACGTTCTCCCAATAGTTATGTCAGTGTCAGTTGGAATTGCTGTGAGTGTATTTGTGATTTTCCTTGTAAACCGACTTGAATTCATACCGCGGACTGTTTTTCTATTACATGGTATGTTGCTTGTGGGTCTATTGAGTTCTAGTCGTTTGTTGTATCGGATCTATCACATGCCCAGTGTAAAAGGTGTGTCCGGTAAGCGGGTGNTAATTATGGGTGCCGGGGTTGCAGGTAATATGCTAGTTATAGACCTTAAGAATTCGACATCTTTACTCTACGAACCTGTTGGCTTCTTAGATGACGACACTAATTTAANGGGCAATCGAATTCAAGGAGTCCGCGTGCTCGGGGAGTGCTCAGCGTTGCCCCAATTAGCCCAANGTTTACGGGTAGAACAAATCTTGATTGCCATGCCTAGCGCGACGACCGAGGAAAAGAACCGCATCGTGGACTTCTGCCTAGACGCGCAAATTCCATACCTAACATTACCGAAAGTACAGGATATACTCGATGGCACTGCCCGCAGTCGGGATCTGAGGCCGGTCGCTCTGGACGATCTATTGGGTCGTGATCCGGTGTCACTCGATATCAACCTAATTTCAAGTGGCATGAGCGGCAAGAATGTACTCATAACAGGTGCAGGCGGATCCATTGGCAGTGAGTTGTGTCGGCAGGTTGCTCGATTGAACCCNGCGTCGCTGATATTGCTGGAACAGAATGAATTTAACCTGTATACGATCGCCCATGANATTGAGAACAGGCATCCAGACATGCCATTACATGCGCGGTTAGGAGATGTCTGTGACGAACCCGGGGTAAGAGCTTTGTTCAATCAGTACAAGCCGAATATCGTATTTCACGCTGCTGCCTACAAGCACGTACCGTCGTTACAAGGACAGATCCGGGAAGCTGTCCGAAACAATGCGATTGGGACAGAGGTAATGGCGCGGGTAAGTGACGAAGATAAATGCGAAAAATTTGTCCTGATATCGACTGACAAAGCGGTCAATCCGACGAGTATCATGGGTGCGACAAAGCGTATGGCAGAGATTCTGGTGCAAGCTCGAAACGCACAGTCCGAGGTCGCTTTCGTTACCGTTAGGTTTGGAAACGTACTTGGATCTGCGGGAAGTGTAGTACCGTTATTTGAGAAGCAGATCGAANAAGGAGGGCCGGTTACAGTCACTCACCCTGATGTGACGCGGTTTTTTATGACAATTCCAGAGGCGTGCCAGTTGATTATGCAGGCATGTGTTATAGGACAGGGAAGTGAAATTTTTGTGCTCGATATGGGGCCACCTGTAAACATTGACTTTCTTGCAAGGCAGTACATTCGCATGGCTGGCTTGGTACCTGGTCGGGATATCGAAATTGTTTATACGGGACTTCGACCGGGCGAAAAACTAGTGGAGGAACTTTTTCACGACGAAGAGAAGTTTGGAAAAACAGTTCACCATCAAATCAATCTAGTTGAAAGCAGAATTCTTGATAGAGGCGCAGTCATGGCTNCGACCAACTTACTCGTTTCCAAATGCAANAACTATGATGCCGCTGGTATCGAACAAATCATGAAAGAACTGGTACCCGAATACACACCTAAAAACAACGGTGNGGACCTGTAATTAACACAGGTACTCAGTTTGCTATTCTGATGCTTAGCTCGCAACTCACCTGGCGGATGCCAATCAAGTCGAAATGTTGACCTTCGGTTATCTGCNGTAGAAGGACGGTTAGTTTGACTCATACATTGTCACGCAGTAGGTTCATTAGGNTTTTTGCATATGTAATTTTGTCTTGCGGCAGCGGTAACGATGTAGTGATACCCAGTGTATAGGTGCCTCGCATGTTTATTTCATTATTGCTGGATTCAATNAGATCAACGAGTTGTACTGGATCCAGTGCGGTATGTTCAGAAAATTTCACAAATCCCCCTTTGTCTCCTAACTTAATTTTCTCTATTCCAAGGCCGGTCGCTGTCAACTTGATATCGCTGATAGCGAAGACCGACTTCGCGGCCTCGGGCAGTAGACCAAATCGGTCGAGAGTCTCCAACTGTAGGTCATACAAGTCTTCGACTGTTTGAGCGTTTGCGATTCGCTTGTACAGTAACAATCGGGCATGGACATCGGGTAGATAGCTATCAGGGAAAAGAATTGGCAGATCGAGGTCGATCTCGGTTCGTATCTGCTCGTAGAGAGTGTATTTGTTGTCGTTTGGTAGTTTCGCTAGATCCCTGATGGCACGATTAAGATAATCTGCATAAAGGCTAAATCCGATATCATCGATGGTTCCGCTTTGCTCCTCCCCAAGGAGTTCTCCGGCACCACGGATCTCGAGGTCATGAGACGCGAGTGCAAATCCAGCACCGAGTCCTTCCAGAGAAGCAATTGCGTCAAGACGCTTTGTTGCATTTTTAGTTATCGCGATTTCGTCAGGTATAAGTAGGTAGGCAAACGCCTGCCGATTTGACCGGCCGACACGGCCTCTGATCTGGTGCAGTTGTGCAAGCCCCAGGCGATCGGCGCGATCGATCAGTATAGTATTGGCATTGGGGATATCGATACCGCTTTCTATAATAGTGCTACACACCATTAGGTTGAAACGTTGTTGTTGAAAGTTCCTCATCACAACTTCAAGTTCCGATTCCGGCATCTGACCATGGGCAATTCCAATCGTTGCTTCTGGTACGAGAATCTGAAGCTCATCTCTTACGCGTTCGATAGACTTGACTTGGTTGTGTAAGAAAAATACCTGTCCACCACGATTTATCTCCCTAAGGCAAGCTTCTCGAATTAGACCATCGTGTTTAATTCGGATAAACGTTTTAATGGCGACACGCTGTTCGGGTGGTGTAGCAATTAATGAAATATCACGAACGCCAGTCATAGTGAAGTTCAGTGTCCTGGGAATCGGAGTTGCGGTGAGCGTCAAAATATCCACGACTTTTCGTAGCTTCTTGATGTGTTCTTTTTGGCGGACACCAAATCGGTGTTCCTCATCAATGATCAACAGCCCTAGATCCATAAAAGAAACATCGGGCTGTAACAGCCGATGTGTTCCAATCACGATGTCTAGGGTGGCATTACGAAGACTAGCTAGAGTCTTTTCTACTTCCTTGTTGGTCTGCAGACGGGAAACACATCGAATGCTCACGGGTTGATCGGAAAAGCGATCGAGGAAAGTATCAAAATGTTGTTGTGCCAGTAAGGTTGTCGGTACTAATAGTGCCACTTGCTTTCCATTGTGAATCGCCACAAAAGCAGCTCTAAGCGCAATTTCCGTTTTGCCGAATCCAACATCGCCGCAGACCAGCCGATCCATTGGCTGATCGGATACCAGATCACTCAAAACATCCTCCATCGCGGTGATCTGATCCGGTGTTTCCTCGTGGACAAATGTCGATACAAACGTCGAGTACTCTTCTGAGGGTATAGCTAGACTGGCGCCGGCGCGAGACGCCCGAATTGCCTGAATTTCTAGTAGTTCGGCGGCTGTATCCCGGGTGCGTTTAGCGGCTCTATCTTTAGCCCTGGCCCATTGTTCGGACCCTAGTTTATGCAGGGGTGCGGTTTCGGGATCACCGCCCAGGTAACGGTTAACCAGATGTAGGTTCAAGATCGGCACGTAAAGCTTGTCGCCACCTTGATAGTCGACAACCATCAGTTCGCTTTCGTGTTCCAATATACGCATGACTTTCAAACCTCTGTAGCGCCCTACACCGTGGTCTTCATGAACTACAGGATCGTCAATCTTCAGTTCCGCGAGGGACTTGATGATGCTTTCCGGATCACGTGAAATCGCAGTACGCCTTGGTGCGCGGGTAGTTCGCTCGCCAAAGATCTGGGTTTCGGTTATGACCTCCAATCCCAAATCCTGAAAAACCGCACCACGCTCAATTCGGCAGTTTACTGTCGCAAGATGGGGGCCACCTTTTCTCACAAATTCAGCCCATCCATTGACTTCAGTCGGACACATGTCACGGCCTCGAAGAACCTCGTTAATAATGTCCTGTCTGCCCAAAGACTCAAACGCAAGCAGAGTCTTATAGCGCGTATGTTGCAGATGTTTAGTTACTGCTTGATACGGTTCGCTGTTTCTAGGTTCGACCCAAAAAGTACCCGGTCTACGCTTCTCCGATTGCTCATGTGTTTCTGTGCCTAGAAAGATCTTGACCTCGCTATCAACTCGCTGAATTATTTCTGCTGGTGCAGCGTACAGTTGTTCCGGTGGCAGAGGCAGTCTTTCGGGCACAAGGCATGCTAGTTTATGACGGTCAACGATTGCCGCCCATTGTTTGTCAACGCTGTCTCGAAAGTCTTTGTCCAAGACCCATGTAGCGTTAGAAGGCAGGTGTTCAAATAGGGTGTCGGTCTGGCTATAAAACAATGGCCAAAAAAAATCTAGTCCCGTGGGCAGGTTGCCTTTACTGATTTCTCGATACACCAGATGTTTTTGTGGATCGCCTTCAAATTGACGTCGGAAATTTGCCCGAAACCGATTAATTGCATCGTGGTCGGTAGGGTACTCCCGACCTGGGAGGAGTTCTATGGAATTTCTAGTATCAGAAGATCTTTGTGATTCCGGGTCAAATAATCGGATGGTTTCCAATTGGTTTCCAAAGAGGTCAAGTCTGAATGGATCGCTAGAACCCATCGGATAAATATCAATGACTCCCCCTCGTATTGCATACTCTCCCTGACAGAGAACTTGTGATACGGCTAGGTATCCAGCCTCCTGAAGTCGATTTCGAAGATTCTCTGGATCGACGATCTGGCCAGCCTCGAGAAAAAAACTGTGGCCGGAAATGTACTCAGAAGGTGGGATCCTTTGCATTAACGCCGCTACGGTTGAGAGTAGGATGCCCTGTTCGAGATGCGGGATCTGAGCGAGAGTTCTCAGTCGGTCCGATATTACTTCTGGTTGTGGTGAAACGACATCGTACGGTAGGCACTCCCAGTCTGAGAGAGACAGTAGGGGTGCTGTAGAATGGTCCCGAATGAAGAAAGCTATTTCCTCCTGCAGGAGTTTCATCCGTCGAGAGTTGTTGGCGATGACAACCACCGGCTTTTTCAGGCGGTCCGCTAAACGCGTTATCCTGAATCCTTCGGCGCTGCCATACAGATCAGACCAATGGGTGGTCTGGGTCAAAGCGGAGTTTGGTTTGAATTCGTCTGGTAACGCACGCATCGAACAGTGTTTGCTTGGCCACGATGAGGTTATGGATTCTATCTTAATGAAGCCCCCGTGCTTGAATATCCTGTTAACCAGAAGACAGAGCGGTGTTTAAGAACGGGGAGAAACTTTGGGCTGTTGTGCCTGCGGCAGGTCAAGGCAGACGTGTCGGTGGTGCTGTCCCAAAACAGTATCTAGAGATAGCGGGTATACCTGTTTTAGCCCACAGTCTGAACAGGTTGGCTGCCGTTCAGCAGATCGATGCAATATTTGTCGGGATTTCTAAAACCGATAGACACTGGCAGAAGTTACCGTTGCCCCCCGGTATGGAAGTAGCCTGTTATACCGGGGGTCAGAGTCGGGCAGAGACCGTGTGGTTGGGACTTCAAGCGCTACAGGAGTGCGCGAGTGCGGATGACTGGGTCCTTGTGCATGATGCAGCACGCCCGTGTGTGCAGGTTAAGGATATTGATGCCTTAATTTCAGCGG
>PCBE01000120.1 GCA_002731295.1 Acidiferrobacteraceae bacterium
AGTTATGAGAGCGTTAATTGTAATGATCGGTTAACCATGCCACTTGTTCGACGGGGTGAGAATTATCAGGAAATCGAGTGGACTGAGGCATTAGACCTGGTTTCGTCGGAATTAGGACAAATCAAAGAGACCTGGTCTGGGGAGCAAATCGGCGCAATGGTGTCTCCAACATCTTCGCTAGAAGAGTTTTTTCTTTTACAGAAAATATTGCGTGCACTGGGATCATCCAACGTTGATCATCGATTGCGGCAACAAGATTTCCGAGATGATCTGGCAGCGCCAGTTTGCCCAGGCATCGAAACGCCCATATCAAAATTTCAAGAACTCGACGGCGTGCTGATTGTGGGTTCGAATATCCGGAAAGAACTGCCGTTGATATCGCTGAGACTGCGTCGCTTAGCGCAGCAGGGCGGTGAGATCGCCGTTCTCAATCCAATGTCGTTCAATCATAATTTTACGACGTCTCAAGAGGTGATCGTAAAGCCGTCAATGATGGCAATCGTTTTCGCGAGCATCGCGCGAAAAGTTGCAACGGCAACAGGGAAGGCAGATCTACTGCCTGAGCGCCTTGTTGAGTTCGCAACACGACATGAATTTGGAACAGATGTTGATGCTATCGCGGATTGCTTAACTGGTGACGATTCAGATGTCCTCATTCTTTTGGGGCAAATTGCAATGAATCATCCGGATGCCAGTATGCTTCGACAGATTGCATCTTGGATGGGAGAGAACTGCGGTATTAGGATTGCCTTGTTACCCGATGCTAATGGCGTTGCGGGATGGGTAGCTGGGTGTGTGCCACACCGTCTACCCGGCGGACGTTCGAATGCTTCGCCGGGGTTAAATTCCAAAAAAATGATCGATGAGCGTCTCAAAGCTTATGTTTTGTATGGTGTTGAGGTGAGTAACGATTATGCCGATCCAGTGGCGTTGGATACTGCGCTGAACGAAGCAGAGTTCGTTGTGAGCTTTTCGACGTTTCGTTCCGCGGTGCCCATGCAGGCGGATGTCGTGTTTCCGCTTGCGGCTTTTACGGAAATTGATGCCGGGTATATTAATTGTGAAGGTGTGACCCAGTTCGCCAGTGCCGCTGTAAAGCCGATGGGGCAGTCCAGGCCTGGATGGAAGATTCTACGGGTGCTTGGAAATTTCCTAAAACTGGACGGTTTTGACCACGTCACCTCCAAGGATATTATTACTGAACTTGAAGAAGTCTATGACCTATCAGAACCAATAAGCGTTCGCTATAAACCAGATCTACAAGCAATTAATCATGTTGTCGCTCAATCGGATGAACTAAAAAACGGCAAACAACTCGATCGAATTATCGATGTACCTGTTTATAGCGTTGACCCCACAGTACGTCGTGCCACAGCGCTGCAATCGACCAAGGATGCGGATACAGTGGCATTACTCGCTTGTGCAGAAGAATTGGAGGAGATGGGATTTAAGCCAGGAAGTCGATTAGCAGTGCACTCAAAGGCCGGCAAAGTCATGCTTCGCGTCCAACCTGATGATCGCGTGCCTCGTGGCGCTGTATACGTGCCAACAGGACTTTCTGAAACGTCGGTTCTCGGTTCTTTCCCTGTGGTTGTGGTTCAAGTGATGGAGTAACACATGAGCTGGATTGGGACAATTTGGGATTCTTTGCCGTTGATCTTGCAACTCGGCATTAAGATCGGTTTTATCGTTGGGCCTCTCATTATTGCGGTCGCGTACTACACGCTCGCAGAAAGAAAAGTCATTGCTTATATGCACGTCCGAGTCGGACCGAATCGGGTAGGTCCCAGAGGTTTGTTGCAACCTATAGCGGATGTTCTGAAGTTGATGTTTAAAGAAATGATCATACCTAGCAAGTCCGACAAATACCTCTTTCTTATCGCCCCGGTGCTTGCTGTGACCCCAGCCTTTGCCGCGTGGGCGGTAATCCCTTTTTCGGGAACGCTGGTACTGGCTGATATCGATGCTGGGTTGCTTTATGTGTTAGCGCTCACGTCAATGAGTGTTTATGGTGTCATCATTGCTGGCTGGGCCTCGAATTCTAAGTATGCATTCTTGGGCGCAATGCGCTCGGCAGCGCAGATTGTTGCTTACGAAATTGCAATGGGTTTCGCATTGGTTGGTGTGCTCATGGTGGCTGGCAGTTTAAATCTAAACACGATTATTCAGGCACAGTCTGGTGGCCTACATCAATGGTTCTTCCTACCACTGTTTCCGCTTTTTCTGGTGTATCTGATCTCAGGTGTTGCCGAGACCAACAGAGCGCCATTTGACGTTTCAGAAGGCGAATCCGAGATTGTGGCGGGGTTTCATGTGGACTACTCAGGAATGGGTTTTGCGGCTTTTTTCCTTGCGGAATACGCAAATATGCTGATGATCTCGGCATTAACGGTAATTCTATTTCTAGGCGGGTGGAACCCACCGTTTGATTTTCCACCGTTTATCTGGCTGCCAGGCGTGTTTTGGTTTTTAGCGAAACTTTCTCTAGTCGCATTTTTATTTTTATGGTTTAGAGCGACCTTTCCCAGGTATCGATATGACCAAATCATGCGCCTTGGTTGGAAAGTATTTATCCCAGTGACACTTATCTGGATAGCGGTTATAGGAGTATTCAAGTTTTTTACGCCGTTTGGTGTTATTTTTTCATAGGCAGAGCAAATGTTTTTAGCTAAGCGATTTATAGATACTTGGGGGCTAACTGAACTAGTCAGAGGCCTGGGTGTCACTGGTCGATATTTTTTCAAGAAAAAATTTACGATTCAATATCCCGAGGAGAAAACACCTAAGTCACCCCGCTTTCGAGGATTGCACGCACTTCGTCGCTACCCCAACGGAGAAGAGCGTTGTATCGGTTGCAAACTTTGCGAGGCGGTTTGTCCGGCACTCGCCATCACAATTGATTCGCAAGAAAGAGAGGACGGAACACGCCGGACAACGCGTTACGACATCGACCTTTTTAAATGTATTTACTGTGGATTCTGTGAGGAGGCTTGTCCCGTTGACTCGATTGTCCTAACGGACATCGATGAATACCATTTTGAATCGGGTGAGTCTGGTGTGGTCACGAAAATTGACCTTCTCAGTCTTGGCGACCGTTACGAAGCACAGATTGCGTCCGCGCGTCAGCAAGATTCAGCATATAGATAGAAAACGAAAGAACTGGTCCACTCCATGCCCCTGCTTTCTATACTGTTTTACCTGTTCGCAACCGTGTTGGTCGTGTCTGCGGCAATGGTAGTGACGATTAGAAACCCGGTAAAGGCCGCGTTGTTTCTTGTTTTGTCATTTTTCAGCGCGGCCTGTATCTGGATGACCCTGGAAGCTGAGTTTTTGTCCATTGCATTAGTGTTAGTTTACGTCGGTGCCGTTATGGTGCTGTTTCTGTTCGTGGTCATGATGCTTGATGTCGATATCGAAAGAATGCGGGAAGGGTTTGCACGAAATATGCCAGTTGGCGCCCTGGTTGCTGGCATTATGGTTGTTGAGTTCGTAGTGGTGATGATGTCAGATCGGTTCGACTCACAATCGTTACCACGGCCAGTTGGACATGGTCCCGATTACAGTAACACCAAAGAGTTGGGGTTGGTTCTATATACCGACTATGTTTTTGCATTCGAAGTTGCAGGCCTCATTCTGCTCGTAGCAATAATCGCCGCCATAGTGTTGACGATGCGGCGGCGTCCAGATACCCGCTACCAGTCTCCTTCAGAGCAAGTCAAAGTCAGCAAGTCGGAGCGCCTTCGTATAGTCAGTATGCCGACAGAAAAACGCCCCGAGATCAACAAATGATTTCGCTATCCCATTACCTCGTTCTTGGGGCAATTCTTTTTGCCCTCAGTGTTGTTGGTATTTTCCTGAATCGTAAGAATCTTGTAATCATTCTTATGGCCATAGAGTTGCTCCTGCTGGCTGTAAACATGAATTTTGTTGCGTTTTCCTATTATCTGGATGACTTGGCCGGGCAGGTATTTGTGTTCTTCATTCTGACGGTGGCTGCAGCAGAAGCAGCGATTGGACTGGCGATACTAATTGTTTTATTTCGTAACCGGCGGTCAATAAATGTTCAGGATTTGGATCAACTGCGTGGATGACGACTAATTCATGAAGATAATCTATTTGTTAGTCCCGTTAGCCTGTCTCGTAGCTGCCATTATTGCCGGGTTTTGCGGGAATAGAATTGGTAACAGTGCGACACACCGTATCACAATAACAGGGGTTGCTCTTTCGTTTGTACTCTCGGTTGTTGTTCTGTTCGATGTGTTGGACGGACAGTCATTTAACGGCTCTATATACACTTGGGGAACAAGCGGGGGCGTGTCTTTTGAAGTTGGGTTCCTGATTGATCATCTGTCAGCCGTCATGATGGCCGTTGTTACCTTCGTCTCGCTGATGGTGCATATCTATACCATAGGCTACATGCGGGATGACCCCGGATACACCAGGTTTTTCTGCTATATCGCATTGTTTACTTTTGCCATGCTGATGCTGGTTATGGCCAACAATTTTCTACAACTCTTTTTTGGCTGGGAAGCCGTGGGTCTGGTGTCTTACTTGCTCATTGGGTTCTGGTTTAAACGAGAATCTGCGGTTGCGGCGAATCTTAAAGCGTTCCTGGTTAACCGGGTGGGTGATTTGGGATTTCTTCTCGGCATAGCGGCAGTAATGTACTTGTTCGGCACACTGGACTATAGCGCTGTATTTTCTGCTGCGTCCGAGAAGCAAACTGCAGTGGTAACCGGGGCACTCGGTTATGAATGGAGTTGGATAACAGTGATCTGCATCTTGCTTTTTGTTGGGGCGATGGGCAAATCTGCACAGGTGCCGTTACATGTTTGGTTGCCAGATTCTATGGAAGGGCCAACACCGATTTCGGCCCTGATTCACGCGGCGACGATGGTGACTGCTGGGATTTTTCTGGTTGCAAGAATGTCTCCATTGTTCGAGCTTTCGACGACAGCGTCATCGGTGATCTTGATTATCGGTGGATTGACCGCGTTTTTGATGGCCCTGGTTGGGCTCGTGCAGAACGATATTAAGCGAGTAGTTGCCTATTCAACGTTGTCACAGCTGGGCTACATGACAGTTGCACTTGGCGCATCAGCCTACTCGGTCGCGATCTTTCACCTAGCAACCCATGCATTTTTTAAGGCGCTTCTTTTCCTCGCTGCAGGGTCTGTCATCATAGCATTGCACCATGAGCAGGATATGCGGCGAATGGGTGGGCTTCGCCGCTACATGCCCATTACCTACATCACGTCAGTTATCGGTAGTCTTGCGCTGGCAGGGATACCGCCGTTTTCCGGATTTTTCTCAAAGGACGCGATCATCGAGGCGGTGCATCACTCCAACATACCCGGTGCTGGGTTGGCCTATGCTGCCGTCCTCGGCGGTGTTGTCGTGACAGCGTTCTATTCATTCCGACTGATATTCATGGTGTTTCACGGGGAACCGCGTATGGACAAACAGGCACGCTCACACCTGAAAGAAAGTCCGTGGGTGGTTACAGTGCCGCTGGTCCTGTTGGCTATTCCTTCGTTGTTGTCCGGTGGTTTCCTGGTTGAAAGTGTACTGGGAGGACACTTTTTGGGGGACGCTGTAGCTCAGCGCTCCTCAGCAGGAGAAGGTGATCATGTGACTGCGGTGGGATTGATGGCTCATGGCTTTTTTGCAGCGCCACTCTGGTTGGCTTTGGGAGGTATTGTCCTGGCATGGATTTTCTACGTTAAAGCTCCCTCACTACCAGGCAACGTTTCTCAGAGACTGTGGCTCGTCTACAGAACACTGCATAGGAAATACGGTTTTGATGAGTTTTATCAGTGGCTATTCGCATCCGGCGGCACCCGCCTCGGAGAGTGGCTCTGGCAACGGGCAGATGTTGCGCTGATAGACGGGTTAGCGGTAAACGGTACAGCAAACATGATTGGGCGGTTTTCACGTATTTTGAAGCGACTGCAGACCGGTTATGTTTATCACTACGCATTCGTCATGATCATTGGCGTGGTCGTATTTTTATCCTGGGGCCTATGGTTATGAGGCGATGTAAAGCGTAATGGACAGTATGACCCCCAATATTCTCAGCATTTTGATCTGGTTGCCGGTATTGGGTGGAATATTGATTTTGTCGACTGGCGGTGATCGTAATGCTCAGTTAGCCAGAAAGATAGCGCTTGGGTTTTCTGTGGGTACATTCCTGTTGTCGTTGTCGATATATGCTGATTTCGACATCAATACAGCGAGTATGCAGTTTGTTGAACGTTATAAGTGGATTGAGGCCCTACACATCCAGTACTTTCTTGGTGTTGATGGTATCTCTATGCCGCTGATTATTCTGACGACCCTGCTAACGATCATTGTAGTCATAGCCGGATGGGAGGTTATTACTAAAAGAGTTGCTCAATACATGGCGTCCTTCCTGATCATGGAAGGGCTGATGATCGGCGTTTTTAGCTCGATGGACGCCATTCTTTTCTACCTTTTTTGGGAGGCCATGCTGATACCGATGTTCCTGATTATCGGGGTTTGGGGTGGTTCAAACCGGGTTTATGCGGCTATAAAGTTTTTTCTGTATACGCTGGTTGGATCTCTACTGATGCTCGTGGCGATTATCTATTTGTATTTCACATCAGATCACACCTTTAACATAGCATCGTTTCATGCAACACCACTGACCTATGCGACACAGGTGTTAATTTTTCTCGCATTCTTCGCAGCTTTTGCCGTAAAGGTACCCATGTTTCCGGTGCATACATGGCTACCTGATGCTCACGTGGAAGCCCCCACGGGCGGGTCCGTAATCTTGGCCGCCATTACCCTAAAAATGGGCGCTTACGGATTTCTCCGATTCAGTATTCCGATTACACCGGACGCTTCTTCTGAACTCGCGATATGGGTTATAGGATTGTCATTGATCGCCGTGGTCTACATTGCGCTAGTGGCTCTGGTGCAGCGAGACATGAAGAAATTAATCGCGTATTCGTCGATATCACACATGGGCTTTGTGACACTAGGCTTCTTTATATTCGATTCACAGGGGATGGAAGGCGCCATTGTGCAGATGATCTCACACGGTTTTATTTCGGGAGCCTTATTTCTGTGTGTCGGGGTTCTCTATGACCGAATGCATTCCAGGGAAATCGATAGCTATGGTGGTGTGGCCAATACCATGCCGGTGTTTTCCATGTTCCTGGTTTTCTTTGCGATGTCAAACGCCGGGTTGCCAGGTACTTCGGGGTTTGTGGGTGAATTTCTAGTCATCTTGGGCAGCTTCAGGGTCAACGGCTGGTATGCAGCCGTAGCAGGCCTTACGCTTGTTCTTGGTGCGGCCTATACGCTCTGGATGATCAAGAGGGTCGTCTATGGTGAGATCACCAACGAAAAAGTTAAAGCACTGGTTGATGTCAATGGGCGAGAGAAGGTTGTGCTAGGCGTATTGGCGGTTTGTGTACTCGGACTGGGCGTTTATCCAATGCCACTTCTTGAAGTCATGCATTCGACTGTCGAAAATTTGCTCGAACATGCTGCGGTCTCAAAGCTCTAGCGACCATGACTAAGCAAGATATCCTAGTAGTACTGCCTGAGATCGTAATATCGCTCATGGCCTGCTTTATACTTGTTTTGGATCTCTATTTGCCCGCAACAAAAAAGCAGAAGTTTGGATATGGCTTGTCGTTGGTGGCTCTGGTGGTAGGAGCTGCCTTGAGCCTGATTTATTCTGAGCCAACACCAGTCCATGGGCTCAATGGCCTGGTGTTGATGGACAGTCTGTCGGCTATTTTGAAGGCGGGCATTTGTATTTCGACAGGATTTGTCCTGGTCTACAGTCGAAGTTATGCGGATATTAGAGGGCTGTGGAAAGGTGAATTTTTTGCGCTAGCGTTGTTTGGAGTTGTCGGAATGATGGTGATGACGGCTTCAAATCATCTGTTGTCCCTCTATGTGGGTCTGGAATTGCTTGCGCTGTGTTTGTATACGATGGTGGCCTTGCGCATCGACTCGACGACTGCGTCAGAAGCCGCCATGAAATACTTTGTATTGGGCGCACTGGCCTCCGGGATATTGCTGTATGGCATGTCGTTGCTGTACGGACTCACCGGGACGCTGTATATAGACGAACTGTCAGTATCGATAGCACGTTATGACGGAACCATGCTGCCAAGAACTATGGCGCTGATACTGGTTCTGGTTGGGCTTTTGTTCAAGATGGGTGCGGTACCTTTCCATATGTGGGTGCCCGATGTTTACGAGGGATCCCCAACGTCAAGCACGGTATATCTCGCCACAGCGCCAAAGCTTGCGGGCTTCGCGATCATACTCAGGCTTCTGGCAGATGGTCTTGAATCGCTCGCTACCGAATGGCAGGGGATGCTGGTCGTGGTCTCTATAGCCTCTTTAGCTCTAGGCAACATCATTGCTATCGCACAAAGGAATATCAAACGCATGCTGGCTTATTCGGCAATAGCTCATGTGGGATTCTTTCTGCTGGGTATTTTGACTGGGGAGGCGTCCGGTTATGCGTCTGCTATGGCCTATATATTGATTTACGCGGTGGTTACCTTGGGGGCTTTTGGGGTAATACTGACTTTGTCGAGCGAGGGTGTGGAAGCTGATTTAATTGAAGACTATTCGGGACTGAATCAATCTCATCCGTGGGCCGCGTTCATTATGCTTTTGCTGATGTTTTCTCTTGCGGGGATACCACCCACCATCGGATTCTATGCCAAGCTATCAGTATTACAGGCGGTAGTGAATGCAGGCATGACCTGGGTCGCGGTCGCGGCCGTTGTTTTATCTGTAGTCGGCGCGTTTTACTATCTTCGGATCGTTAAGGTGATGTATTTTGATGACCCCACAGCAACTCACCGTGGGTTGCAGTTCAGTCCGAAACCCGATGCTCGAATTTTACTTACGATTAATGGCCTTGCCGTGGTAATACTGATGCCATGGATCGGAGAACTCAGCACGCTGTGCGAGAGAGCAATTGGCGCGCTCTTTTGAGAATGTTCCATGCTTTGTTTGTCTTTTTACTGACTGCTAAATAGCCATAGACTGAGTTGGTTCTTATTGAGTTAAGTCCCCTGCCTAAGCCACGATTGAGGCTTGATTTGTGGTAAAATGAACCCCTGATTTTGGTCCCGACTGGGGCTCGAATTGTCCTGTAGATTCAACCGTTTTTAGCCCCCTAGTGGGCACTCGTAGTACTGTCATAGGAGCTTCAAGCTGAGTAGTGCAGATGAATGATATTGCCAAAGAAACCATAGCTTCGAATCTCGAACAGGAGATGCGTCAGTCGTATTTAGACTATGCTATGAGTGTCATCGTAGGCCGCGCCCTACCGGATGTTCGTGATGGCCTAAAGCCAGTACACCGGCGAGTTTTGTACGCTATGTCGGAACTGAGTAACGACTGGAATAAGGCTTATAAAAAATCAGCGCGCATCGTAGGTGATGTCATTGGCAGGTATCACCCGCATGGCGATACTGCGGTTTACGATACGATTGTTCGTATGGCCCAGCCATTCTCGCTACGCTATCCCCTTGTAGATGGTCAGGGGAATTTTGGTTCAGTAGATGGGGACTCTCCCGCCGCCATGCGCTACACAGAGATACGCCTATCCCGCCTTGCGCACGAGTTGCTTGATGATCTCGACAAAGAAACCGTCGACTTTTATCCAAACTACGATGAAACCGAGACGCAACCGGCGGTACTCCCGGCACGTTTCCCCAATCTTCTAGTAAACGGTTCGTCTGGGATTGCGGTGGGTATGGCGACCAACATACCACCGCATAATCTCTCAGAAACTATAGAAGCGTGCTTACTGCTTATTCGTGAACCTGACGCATCGATTGACCAATTAATGGAGATATTCCCCGGACCGGATTTCCCCACAGCTGCCATTATCAACGGACATAGTGGTATTAGACAGGCCTATGAGTCTGGGCGGGGCAGGGTCCATATACGCGCCAGAGTAGATATTGAGGAGAAAAATGACAGTCAGCGCTCAAGTCTTGTAGTGACAGAATTGCCCTACCAGGTAAACAAGGCAAGGCTTCTTGAAAAGATTGCTGAACTGGTGAAAGAAGGCAAGGTCAGTGGCATCAGCGGTCTTAGAGATGAGTCCGACAAGTCCGGGATGCGAATGGTCATCGAACTCAAGCGTGGTGAGGTGCCGGCTATTGTGCTCAACAATCTGTATCAGCACACTCAATTACAGACGGTTTTCGGCATAAACCTGGTTGGTCTTAGTAACAACCTGCCAAAGCTATTTAGTTTAAAGGAGTTGCTAGCCAGCTTCTTGCAACACCGCCGCGAGGTTGTTACCCGCCGCACCATATTCAACCTGAGGAAAACAAGAGCCAGAACCCATGCTCTTGAAGGACTGGCGGTAGCCCTGGCTAACATCGATCAGGTCATAGAAATGATAAAGGCGGCGCCTGATCCAACCGTTGCAAGGAATCAACTTATTTCAACATTGTGGGATGCTGCGCTTGTTAGCGAACTGACCAGTCTCGGTGATTCCAGGATCTCTCGCCCTGAAGATATGGATCCTGAAAAAGGATTGGGGGAAGACGGTTATCAGCTGACACAGGCACAAGCACAATCGATTTTAGACCTCAGACTGCACCGTTTAACTGGATTGGAAAAAGAAAAAATAAAATCTGAATATCAAAATAATCTATTAGTTATTCGCGATCTGCTAGATATTCTCGAGCAACCCGACCGCTTGGTGGCTGTGGTAGAGAGCGAACTAAAAGAGATTATGGATAATTATGGCGACAATCGGCGCACTGAAATCTTAGCGACGCATCTTGATTTGAATGAAGAAGATCTCATCGTTCGCGAAGAGATGGTAGTGACATTATCCGGGGAAGGGTACTCAAAGGCGCAGCCATTGTCTGACTATCAAGCGCAGCGTCGGGGAGGCAAAGGCAGAGTTGCAACACGAACCAAGCAGGACGACTTTGTAAAGTCGATGTTTGTTGCAAATTCACACGATACCATTCTTTGTTTTTCCAACTATGGAAAAGTCTACTGGTTGCGTGTCTATCAATTGCCTCAAGCTGGGCGGCAAGCACGAGGCCGACCCCTTGTTAATCTTCTGCCTTTGGGGTCACAAGAGCGTATAACTGCCTTCTTGCCAATGGGTCGGGGTAGACAAGAAAAATTCGTATTTATGTCGACGGCCGATGGCATTGTAAAAAAATGCAGTCTCGAATCTTTTTCAAGACCCAGACCGTCGGGGTTGCGTGCGATCACGTTGTCGGAGGGAGATGAGCTAGTGAGTGCTGGTATGACACAGGGAAACTCTGACTTGCTTTTGTTCAGTTGTTCCGGAAAGTCAATACGCTTCGCAGAGACTGATGTCAGGGTTATGGGTCGAACGGCTCGAGGGGTAAAAGGGATAGCGCTAAAACCTGATCAACGCCTGATCTCAATGCTGGTTGTTGACCAAAATGAACTGGATAAAACCGTGTTGACAGCAACCGCTCGTGGTTATGGAAAACGTACTGTGGTCAATGCATTTCCACGTAAACGTAGGGGTGGGCAAGGTGTAATTGCAATTCAGAACGGCAGCAGAAACGGATCGCTGATAGGTGCTGTTTTGACTTCTTCAGAAGATGAGCTGATGTTATTAACGGATGGAGGGCGACTGGTTCGCACCAATGTTGACGGTATATCAGAACTGGGGCGTAATACCCAGGGGGTTCGATTGATTACACTCGCCGACAGCGAGAATCTGATTAGCTTAGGTCTGGTCGTCGACTCTACAAGAAGTGAACCAGACGTTGAAACCTAGCTATTTAGAGGGAACTGTATTAGTTTTCTACGGTAGTTTCGGTACAAACGAACGATCTGGATAGGGCGACACCAAACATAATACTCATAGATCAATGACGGACAGCAAAGACATTGAAAAGTTGCGGAGCGAGATCGATCAACTCGATGACAATTTGTTGGCGTTGTTAAATGAACGCGCTAGTGCCGCCATCAAGGTAGGGGAGGAAAAGTCTGGCCAGGATGCTAATGTTGTTTATCGACCAGAGCGGGAAGCACAGATTCTTCAACGCCTTCAGCGTGCGAATAATGGACCGTTAGACCCAGAAGCGGTTGAACGGTTGTTTCGGGAGATTATCTCTGTTTGTCGGGCTACTGAGGCAAAGCCTTCGATTGCCACACTTGGTCCGATCGGCACTTACTCGGAACTTGCGACACGAAAACAGTTTGGCTTTGAAATTGACATAAAGCTGACATCGAGCATTGAAGAGGTATTTCGTTTGGTCGAAGCCGATCACTGCGACTTTGGTGTGGTCCCTGTTGAGAATTCTGCAGAAGGTGGGATCCACCTCACTCTGGATAGGTTGTTGACGACGCCGCTCAAGATCTGCGGCGAGGTTGATCTAAGGATTAAGCACTGCCTTATCGGGTCTGCTGGGAATACTTCTCCGACCAAGGTGCTGGCTCATCAACAAGCCTTAGCGCAATGCCGGCAATGGCTGGATGTTAACCTTCCGTCGATCGAGAGGGTGGCTTGTGCGAGTAACTCAGATGCTGTGCGTCTGGTGCTCGAGACCCCGACCTGCGTAGCGATAGCTGCTGGTGAGGCCGCAGATGCTTTTGGTTTGCAGATACTTCAAGCAGACATAGAAGACCAACCCGGGAACACCACCCGGTTTNTAGCGCTTGGTCGCCATGCAGTCCAACCGTCAGGTCGCGATAAAACTAGTTTGGTAATGAGTGCACAGGAACGCCCAGGTGCTTTNCACACGTTGCTCGCNNCACTTTCCGANCACAATATTAATATGACACGTGTAGAATCTCGACCTTCCAGAACCGGGTTGTGGGAATATATGTTTTTCATTGATATAGAGGGNCACGTACAAAATTCTAACGTTGAAAACGCATTGTCACAGATGAAATCCAATGCGGCCATGTTTAAGGTCTTGGGCTCCTATCCAAGGAGTATCTGAGCAATATGGCGTTCAATGCCAGGGACCTGGCAGTCGACGGAGTACGGGAACTTCAGCCCTACCAGCCTGGAAAGCCCGTCGAAGAACTTGAACGTGACCTTGGCCTGTCTGACATAGTCAAACTTGCATCCAACGAAAACCCCAGNACCTCCAGTGATGTAATTGCAAAAGCACTCGCGCAGCAACAGTCAGACACCAGTCGGTACCCCGATGGTTCTGGATACACGCTAAAAATAAGNCTTTCAGAGTTGCTAGGGGTATCTACAGACCAACTGACACTTGGCAATGGTTCCAACGATGTTCTAGAACTCCTGGTGCGCGCCTTCGTNTGCCCAGGNCAGGGAGTCGTAGTGTCCGAACATTCTTTTGCNGTTTACAGCCTAGCTGCCTGCGCAGTTGGTGCTGATCTAAAAACGGCCCCCGCGAGGTCGTGGGGACACGATCTGGATGCAATGCTCTCTCTAGTGGATCAAAATACCCGAGTGGTCTTCATCGCAAATCCCAATAATCCAACNGGTACTTGGGTAGAATCGGAAACNCTGCTTTCATTTCTTGANCTNGTGCCGNCAACGACCATAGTCGTCATTGATGAGGCCTATTATGAATACTGCGAAGACCCAGATTTCCCTAACGCAATAGATCTGCTGAACAAATACCCATTTCTGGTTTCGACAAGGACTTTTTCAAAGATTTACGGACTNGCCGGAATGCGAGTCGGCTACAGCGTGTCATCGCCTGCTATAGCGGATTTGCTGAATCGAGTGCGACAACCGTTCAACGTCAATAGTTTTGGGCTTGCAGCGGCACGACTTGCGCTGGATGATGCAGAGTTTCTTGCTGAGAGTCNGCGTCTCAATACCCNGGGTANAAATAGAATCTATGCTGGTTTTTCAGAACTTGGCCTTGAGTANATNCCTTCAACAGGNAATTTTGTTTGTGTAGATCTAGCGCGCCCAGCGAAATNGGTTCATGAANCGATGCTAAAACAAGGTGTGATCGTGCGGCCTGTNGCAAACTATGGCCTACCGAATCACCTGAGAGTAACAGTCGGATTGCCTCACGAGAATGAAAAGATGATNGACGCAATGACTGTCGCGCTAGCGNCATAGATACTCGCGAACAGTTTAGTTACTGTCCTGATTGAGCANCAAGTTGATACATCATCTCACCATTATCGGGGTTGGTTTGATCGGGGGATCTGTCGCTAAGGCACTCCGTTGTGAAAATGCCGTGGGNCATGTTACAGGATTTGGGCGTAGAGAGAGTACCCTTCAACGGGCCCAGGCGCTTGGGGTNATAGACAGTTGGTCACTGGATTTAGATGCTGCAGTAGAGCGAGCGGAAGTGGTTNTTCTCGCGTCGCCCGTGAACTCGATCGCATCGATTTTTCACGAACTCAAGCCGTGTCTAGGAGAGGCTACGATTGTTACCGATGCCGGTAGCGTGAAAGGGTCTATAGTTGATGCGGCAGTGAGGGGTCTCGGTGACAAGATTGTCAATTTTGTACCGGGTCATCCGATAGCAGGTAAAGAANAAAGCGGCNTTGATGCGGCATCAGAAACTTTGTTTCATGGCCATAGAACTATACTCACACCGATGGCTAACACNGGTACTGAAGCTATATCAGCAGTAAAGGATATGTGGGAGACGATCGGCGCNGAGGTTGTTTTCATGGAGCCTTCAGTTCACGATGAACTGCTGGCGCTGACCAGNCATCTTCCACACGCGTTAGCATTTATTTTAGTGGACCTGCTGTCTCGGCAGACNAATTCAANAGATTGTTTCAACCTATCAGCGGGGGGGTTCTACGATATTACTCGGGTCGCGTCTGGCGATCCTGTGATGTGGCGAGACATTTTTCTAAGCAATAAACAAGCGATATTGCAGCGGTTGACGGAATATTCGTCCGCTATAGACGATTTGGCTGAATTAATAGGTCGCTCGGATTCATCTGCTTTGGAGGAAATGTTCAAGCATGCAAATAGGGTGCGCAGGCAGATCAAGGACAGACGCTGCAATATCGCTTGTTTATTGCTTAA
>PCBE01000011.1 GCA_002731295.1 Acidiferrobacteraceae bacterium
TCTCGGGTCCGGTCGATAATGTCGCCAAACGCAGTGCTGATTTTTTCGATGCCGTGTTCGGCAACAACTTCCTGCAGGCGGCGTTCACCCAATCGACAGGCTGAGATCTGTGCGAAGTAGTCTCCGCGCCGTTCTCTGGGGACCCGCACGTTCAGCAGCATCAGATCAAACAGATCCTGCTGCAGTTCGCCGTTGCGAAACAGGCGAACAACGGGTATTCGAAGTCCTTCTTGATAGATTTCAGACATGCCCCCAGCCATGCTGCCGGGGGCCATCCCGCCGATATCGGCATGGTGTGCGATGTTACAGACGAAACCGAATATTTCGTCGTCAATGAAAACCGGCATAGCGAGATTGACATCGGGTAGATGTGTACCGCCTGCTACATGTGGATCGTTAGCTATAAACAGATCGCCGGGATGAATATTGTCGCCAAATTTATCGAGTAGTGCGTGCATCAGTCCATGCATGGACGCAATATGAATTGGCAGAGATTCGACGGCCTGCGCTACCAGTCGACCGGAACGGTCCATGATTGCAGTCGAGTGATCGTGGCGCTCCTTAATGTTGGTCGAATACGCCGACTTCATTAGCGCGGCATACGTCTCGTCTGTAATCGAACGCAGGGCATTCGATATGATCTCCAGACTGATGGCATCGAGTCGGTTCAATTGAGGTCCTCCGTCAGGGTAATAAGGAGTGTCGCGGATTCATCGACTGTGCCGATATCGCCCGGATACAGCAGGGTGGTCGCATCTAATTGGTCTATCACGGCTGGACCGGTCAGGGTGTGACCGGCTTTGAGGTCACTGCGGTTAAACACAGGGCAGGTCACGTGCTTGTCTGAGCGGAAGACGATCTCACGTTTGCCAGCAGTAACCGGTGCGGTATCTGATGTGTCCAGTTCGCGGTAATTCGTAAGCGGGGAAAGTCGGCCGCTGGCAGTCAGNCGGATATTGATNATCTCGATNGGATCGTCNGGGTTGAAATAGCCATAGTTGTCTTCATGGGTACTGAAAAACCTTTGCTGAAGATNATCAACTTCCAGCGCAGGTATCTGATCTCCTGTTGTCTCCAGCGGTACCGCGAGTTCGAAATTCTGTCCTACATAGCGCATATCNAGCCGAATCCGGATAGCGCGGGTGTGATCCAGAATGCTTTCCTGTTCGAACCATTTTCGAGCCTGTAGGCTGAGTGAGTCGAGAATTTGCTCGATATGCCTGACGTTTTCCGCACTGACCTCGATCCGGCCGCTATCGACAAAGTCCTCCAGCAGATCAGACACCACCAGGCCGTGCGCGCAGATAATGCCTGGGGCTGGNGGGACCAGTATTTCCTGAATCCCCAGGTTNCGNGCAACATCTCTNGCGTGAAGTGGGCCTGCTCCCCCAAACGGCATCAAACAGTATTCCCGGGGATCATGACCACGCTCTACCGATATCGTACGGATCGCCCGCACCATGTTGGCAACAACGATNTCGATCACGCCTTGAGCGGCCCTCAGAAGGCTCACGTCAAGTGACTGTGCCAGGATATCGAGTGCCGAGNTCGCTGCTGCTTTGTCGAGTTTCATCGTCCCGGCCAGAAGGCCATCTTCACTGAGTCGACCCAAAATTAGATTGGCATCAGTCACGGTCGGCTGTGTGCCGCCGAGTCCGTAACAAGCTGGGCCGGGGTCTGCCCCTGTGCTTTTTGGGCCAACTTTGAGCAGACCGTCACGGTCGACCCAGGCAACCGATCCTCCACCCGCCCCCACGGTTTCGACATCGACCATCGGCATACGAATGGGAAAGCCACCGACTTCCCGGGAAAACACAGTCGGTATGCGCGCTTGGCGGATCAGCGCGACATCGGCACTGGTCCCACCCATGTCCAGGGTAATTGCGTTTGGTCGCTGTGCCGCACCTGCGACGTATGCAGCGCCAACCACGCCAGCAGCCGGGCCAGATAAAGCGGTGCGAACCGGTAGCCGCTGAGCCCGGCCCACAGACATCAGGCCGCCACTGGACTGATTAAGTCCGAAACTGGCATTCGGGACCATGCTCTTAAGGCCATTGTCGAGTTCGGTCATGTATTGGGCCATGACGGGCTGTAGATACGCATTGAGAACCGTCGTCGAGAAGCGTTCGAATTCTCGGAATTCAGGCTGAACTTCAGATGATGCACAGACCTCAATATCTGGTAGCGACCGACGCAGTTCGTCGGTAACTGCCCGTTCATGTTCGGGGTTCTGAAACGCAAACAGAAAACACACGGCACAGGACTGCGGGTTGGCGGCGCGGACACAGTCAACTGCACGTTCGATTTCATGTTGGCTTAGCGGAATCAGGACCTCTCCGCCAGCGGTGATTCTTTCGGACACTTCGATTCGCCGTGACCTGGGGACCAGGGCGGCAGGGTAATCCTGGAAAAGGTCGAACATGTGTGGCCGTGTCTGGCGCCCGATATCGAGNAAATCGGCAAAACCNGCGGTTGTCAGCAGCATGACATCACCGCCGCGCCGNTGCAGCAGNGCNTTNGTTGCNACNGTNGTNCCATGCGAGAACTGGCGGAGTTCATTGAGATNAAGGCCGTGTTCCTGGGCTAGCACCTCGAGGCCATTCAGTACTGCTTCGGCCGGATTCCCCGGTGTNGATGGAAACTTGCCCACGTGAACCGAGCCGCTTGACTCGTCAACAGCAAAAAAATCTGTGAAAGTACCACCCACATCTACACCCACAGTCCATACCATGTTTGTCACTCCGGAAACCCTGACTCTCGCCGCAAGTATAATTGCAGTNATCCGCCCCGTGAGTCTTAATGCGAATGACCGATACGGATAGATCTAAAATTTCTGAAGTTCCGGAAAGCACGGCTTCTTCACTGCCTGTTGGCGGCCCTACACAAGAAATCGGAACTTCAGAGGTGTTCGGGTTTGAAAGCGCACTTCGTGTGCCTGCGTTTGCCGAGCGTTCCGAATATGTGCCAGATATTGATCCCGCTTACTGTTTTCATAGAGAGACTACACTGGCAATATTGTCCGGCTTCATGCACAACCGGCGAGTCCTGATCCAGGGGTATCACGGAACGGGCAAATCTACACACATTGAACAAGTTGCAGCACGGCTCAATTGGCCCTGTGTACGCCTGAACCTGGACAGCAACGTGACTCGTGTCGACCTGATCGGTAAAGATGCCATCGTTCTTGAGCAAGGGCTTCAGGTTACCCGATTCAGGCCCGGAATACTGGCTTGGGCACTGGAAAGACCGGTGGCATTGGTTTTCGATGAATACGATGCTGGTCGGCCTGACGTTATGTTTGTNATTCAGCAAGTTCTCGAACTGGATGGACGTTTGACTCTGTTGGATCAAAGTCGTGTGATTCAGCCGCACCCCAATTTTCGACTGTTTGGTACTGCCAACACGGTGGGTTTGGGTGATGCCACGGGACTTTATTTCGGAACCCAGCAGCTGAACCAGGGCCAGATGGATCGNTGGTCGATTGTAGCGACACTGAACTACCTTTCCATGGAAGAAGAAGTCGACATGGTTCTTGCGAATGTGCCGTCCCGCCAGACCGAGCAGGGGCGTGAATTGGTGTCGTCGATGGTCACGCTGGCCGGTCTAACCAGAACTGCGTTTGCCGCTGGAGAAATCGCCACAGTGATGTCGCCGCGGACAGTGATTACATGGTTGCAGAATTTGGAGATCTTCGACGATATGATTCTGTCGTTTCAGTACGCTTTCCTGAATAAGTCTGATCCTGAAGATCGGCCGGTTATTGCCGAATTGTTTCAACGCTGTCTGGGTGAAGACCTGCCAGAGTCCCTGGCCTCAACTGTGACATCCGACCCGTGACTACCGATACCCAGAATTCTGCTGACCTAGAACAGTTCATCCACTGCGTTGAGGTTACCGGCAAAATACTAGCCGGTGGTTGCGGAAACCATCCGTGGGCAGGCTGGTCGCCTATCGATCAGGTCCGGCACAATGAAGATTTAGTCACTCATCTTTTTCTGAGCAGCGTGGCGCATACTGATGCCATCAGAACTTTTCGTGGTGCCTGGGACGCGCGTGGTCTGAGACCTCATCTTGAGTCCACAGCTCCGCTTGAAAGTGTGCTTTCACCCAGAGGACAGTTCATCCTCGGTTTCAGGCACGCTCGCCTGGANTGGTNCCGNTCACGCTANATGNCCGGAACGCGTCGTAACCTNCGGGCCTACTACGNCTACTGCAGCNGTTGTGTNGTGGCGGATACTGATCGTGAGCCCGATGATTATGTCGCNGCCCANATGCTGTCTTGGCTGTTTCGTTCNTTGTTGTACTCAGTNACNGTAGNCGANGAGGTGCNATCATTATTGAGNTTNTGGTCAATACNCCGNCTCGATNTTGCGCTTAAACNCATNCCTGNNTTGGTAGANNTGGCANATCGAGAGGATGATTTNGANCGTGCGNTGNAGCGNTGCGCCGATGANNTGGCNTTTCNNTCGANAGTGGNNACTGNTGTTGAGCCNANACCAGNAGANANTGAAGANGCCAGCGAAGAAGAATCNCTCGAACTNTCTGAGTNATCANCNCCTTCAGATGACGATGAATCCGCAGGCAGNAATATCGTCANCATTGCAACTGGTCGNAAAGNAGANCGCTACCGGATNTATGAGNACNGCNACGATGAGGTTCTTCAGCCCNGTGANCTGCTTTCTTCGNTNCGGTTACGGGAGTTACGCGATCAGCTCGANNAGGCTGTGCACCTGGAGCGAACCGGGATTCGACGCATGGCNCGNAGACTTTACGATCTTCTNCTCAGNACGATCGATCGCGGTTGGGATGACGACACCAACGAGGGTTTAGTAAACCCTAACCGACTGGATCAGGTTNTTGCCAATCCNCTGTATGACTATGTACACCGGCAGCAGCGGTCACTGCTGGAAAAGAACACCGTTGTCAGTCTGCTCATCGACAATTCAGCTTCTATGCGTGGTAGGCGTATTCTAGTGTCTGCAATTTGTGTAGAAATGATTGCAACCGTGCTAGAACGATTTGGTATACCGACGGAAGTACTGGGATTTACGACCCAGGCGTGGCAGGGCGGTCCTGTTCGTGAACAGTGGGTACGTGAAGGGCGGCCGGCTATGCCGGGAAGACTGAATGCACTTCGCCACATTGTATTCAAAGACGCCGATACACCGATGCGGCGTTGCAGGGAATCGCTTGCTGCCATGATTAACCCCGACTGGATGCGGGAAAACATCGATGGAGAAGCAATCCAGTGGGCGGCGTCGAGGCTGACGCGTCGTAGTGAATCCCGCCGGTTTCTCGTGGTGATCTCAGATGGTGTGCCCTACGATGCAGCGACCGCAGAGGTCAACGCCCCGGGGTTCCTGGGTCAGCACCTCGCTGAAGTTGTCAGTGACCTCGATCGATCACGTTTGTTGGAACTTCTGGCGATTGGAATCGGTTACGATGTCAGCCGCTACTATCCGCATGCAGAGGTGATCGATACGGCTGATGAACTGGGTCGGACACTGGTATTATCGCTGGGGCGGCTATTGGGATCCCATCGGGTGCGTAGTCGGGCAGCCTGAGAGTTGTCTATACCTGCAAAATCAGTGCACCGTCGGGTAACACGTCTGAAAATAGCCTGACTGCAAAGTGACAGTACCGCACCACATTCAAACTTGATTCCGGGGGTACGAGGATGAGTATCAACAAAGCACATAAGGAGTTCTATGCACTTGATCTCGAAGATGGCTGGGAAGTGCCGCCGGGTTACCCCGACGGGATTGAGCAGAAAATTCTTTCGGGCAGCCTGGATGAAATCAATCGAATGGGCAGTCGGACTCGCCTGCTGCGGTTCAAACCAGGTATCTATACCACTGCACCTTTCAATCACCAGTACTGGGAGGAGGTGTACCTGGTGTCGGGCGATTTGATCGTCGGCAACGACGAGAACGGTCAGGGTGGTGAGACGTTTGCAGCCAATACCTACGCCTGCAGACCCCCCGGTACTGATCACGGCCCTTTTAAATCCTGCGACGGCTGCCTGTTACTGGAGATTCACTATTTCGACTGACCGCACGGGACACTGCTGCGTATCCGCGGGAATAGCACAGCCGAGTTTCAGGTTTAGTCGTCGGTTTGCCGGCTGTCTGCGCCCATCACGTCCATGGCAGCATCGATGATTTCCCGGTAACCAGTGCAGCGGCAGATATGACCACCGAGGGCATCCCGAATTTCCTCTTCACTGAAATCACGGTTCTGATTCTTCAAATGCTGAAGAGTCATCAGAATCCCTGGTGTGCAGTAGCCGCACTGGGCAGCAAATCGCTGGTTGAAAGCTGACTGAAGTTCATTAAAAGACCCATCCGCAAACGCCAGTCCTTCTATTGTCTGAACGTCGCAGTCCTCGACCTGAACGGCCAGCATCAGGCAACTGCGGACGGGTAGGCCATTAACCAGAACCGTGCACGCACCGCAGATTCCATGCTCACAGCCCACATGGGTCCCCGTAGCACCGACCTCGTGGCGTAAAAAATCCGACAGGAGCAGTCGGTTCTCGGCATATCCATGAACCGATTCACCGTTGAGGCGAAAACTCACCGGATAGCGTACGCCACGGTCAATCTTGGTCATTTTGGATTCTCTCGATCTGGTCGCGACCCAGTTTGCGTATCAGTTCGCGACGATAACGGGCACTGGCGTGAATGTCATCATAGCCACCCAAATCCCATGCCAGTTCGTTCAGGGCATCATCAATTTGGTCGGGTTCGAGACGGGGCCATTCACGCACAGCCGGTGTGTCGGCGACACCACCCACGCCGATGCGAGTTGTTTTGCCGTCACAGCAGCTGGCAATTGCGACTATGGCAAAGTCACCGTGCCGGCGAGCAATCTCGGTAAAACTGAAACGCTGTTCAGGTCGTGCGACCGGAAAGCGGGCAGACACCACTAATTCATCCGGACGTCTGGCTGAGGTCATGAGTCCGATCTGGAAATCCTGAATCGGGATTATGCGTTGTCCCGTTTCACTGCGCACGACGATTTCGCCACCAAGAGTAGCCAATACCAGGGGGATCTCAGAACTCGGATCAGCATGACAGATCGACCCGCAGATCGTACCCCGGTTTCGCGTCTGCATGTGGCCAACGTAGGGGAGTGCTTGTCCTAGCAGTGGTACTTCATTGACTACCCGTGCGTTATTGAGCGCTTGTGCCTGGGTAACGCCGGCACCGAACGATAGGTAATTCGATGACTCGGTCTGGTAGTTGAGCTCAGGTATACCCGATATATCCAGGAGAATCTTCGGTTGGGTCAGGCGCATGTTCAACATCGCCATCAGTGACTGACCGCCAGCCATTACACGAACATCACTACCGTGGTTCATGAGTGTATTGACCGCCTCATCCTGAGTTTGCGCCCGATGATAATCGAAAGGAGGCGGTTTCATGATTTTCTCGACTTTCCTGATCCTAGTCTGCTGAACCAGGACCGTTTCTTTTGATCTTGGGAGACATCCGGATTCATTTCGACCACTAGCGCTGCAAAGAAGCGGTTGATGAGGACACGAGCAGCACCAGAAATCAGGCGACCTCCGACCGATGCAACGGTACCGCTCAATCCGATTTGATAGCTGTATTCAATCTTGGTCGAATTGCCGGCATCGATCATCTTGATGATGCCCACACCCCTAGAAGTACCCAGCGGACCCGTAACCTTGCCGGTCAGGGTCATTGTGTGCGGCGGGTCGAGATCGGAAAGCTCAACGAAGGCATCAAACGTACCGGAGACCGGGCCAACACCCAGATCAACGACACCCTGATAGACGTTATCCGACGTTAGTAGCAGTGAGCGGCAACCCGGAAAGACACGAGCCAGGCGGTCTGGGTCGACCAGAACCGACCAGATCGAGTTGGCATCGGCATTGATGTCTAACGTTCCTCCACTGGAGATAGTGCCGCTATCATCCCATTTAACCTGTTGGGCAGTCTGTTTTGGCGGGGGTGTTTCTTCTTCAGCGTGAATCCATTCGAAGACCTTACTTGGCACCAGTGGCAATTCAATGGATTCGCGGCCCAACGCATCGGCAACCGCGTTCGCAATACATACCGGCGTCGTGTACTGGTTGCCTTCCCCGATCCCTTTTGCACCCAGTCGGGTGTAGGGTGACGGCGTCTGTTCGGTATGAACCAGCACAGGATCAACAGCCTCGGTCGGTGTTGCAATCAGATAATCAGCAAAGGTACCCGACAGAAACGATCCGTCACCGCTGTAGACGAATTCTTCATACAATGTCGCACCGATCGCCGAGGCAAAGGACCCTCGAATCTGGCCTTCGGCCAGGCCAGGATTAATGATAGTCCCACAGTCGTGGGCAGTAACGTATTTGTCGATGATCACTCGTCCGGTATCGGGGTCTATTTCTACACCACAGAAATCAAAGGCAAAGCCGTAGGCCAGGGAGGTGTTAATTTCGTCGTTGGCCGTGGTGGGAGTGAGTTCAGGTCCGCTCCAGTGGGCGGTTTCCCGCACGGCAGGTTCCATGTCATCCGGCAGGCTGCTGGGCGACCAGTGGGCGAGTCCGCCGATGCGTCTGAATTCCAGGCGATTATCCGGATTCGACTGGGATTGTATCCAGCCGTCTTTAAATTTCAGATCTGCCGCGGGTACGTTCATCTGACTACTGGCGATGCGGGTCATCTTCTGCCGCACCTTCACTGCAGCTTCCTTG
>PCBE01000002.1 GCA_002731295.1 Acidiferrobacteraceae bacterium
GGCTATGACCTTCCGGTGTGATTTGATCATCGCTTCCGCACAGTACCAAACAGGGGGTTTGCACTTGGACAGCGTCTGCCTCCAAGTCGCCTTGTGCGAGCATCATCGTTGCCTGTCGGTAGCCGTCCGGGCGAATCTGTGCCATCGCTTCGCGTACCTGATCAACTTGCTCCTGGCCTGCCGTCTTTGAAAGTAAGTGTGCCGCTCGTGCCTGGGCCACTCCTTCCGGTCCTAATACCTCCAAGTTTCGTAGGCGCTCTGCGATTTTTTCTGGAACAGGATCGTCAGGCTGCATTCGGTAGCCCATTGCACAGGAGGCCAGAACCAAGGCGGAGGTGCGAGCATAGTTCCGGACAAACGCCGCCGCTATCAGGGTTCCNAGNGAATGACCCACCAAACAACATTCCTGGATCTGCATCACATCCAGAAACATCGCAAGTGCNTCTGCGTAATCTCTTGCCAGAGGTTGAGGCTCATTCAATGGAGTTGATTCCCCATAACCGGGCGTATCCCAAGCGATCACTCGGAAATGGTCGGATAAAGTGACAAGTTGGTTGCACCATGAGCCTGCATTTGAGCCGATGCCGTGCAGTAGTACCAATGTAGGACCCTCTCCGGCTTCCCGAAAGCTGAACTTCCGCTTCCCTGTAGCAACTATCTGATAGTCAATCTGCAAATTCATCCCCAGGCCCGTTGGTTTTCAACTACAGATTTTTTCATCGTATTCTTTTTTCGGTGACCTCTGAGAAAACAAATAAAATCTACTAATTTCCCATTAAAATACATTGTAAATTAAATTTGTTGAGGATTTTTTAAACTTAGTATTATTCAATGCACTTAATTGTCGGCTCCGTACTGCCTATAATCCATTACTTAAAAGACAAATCCGCCGTTGACTGGCAGAACTTGACCCGTGATGAAGCCCGCCTGCTCGGACAGCAGAAAGCTNACTGCGCCCACCACGTCTTCCGGATACTGAGCTCGAGGAATGGCCCTTCCGCTTTCGTAGAGATCATGGCGTTCCTTGGGAACGTAGTCTGTGGATTCACTCCTCACCAACCCAGGAGCAACTGCATTGACGGTGATGCTGTCCGGCCCAAGCTCACGGGCCAGTGAGCGGGTCATGGCAATCACCGCTCCCTTGCTGGAAACGTAGTGCAACAGCTTAGTGGCACCCCACAGGGCAGTGTCTGAAGTGAGATTCACCACCCGTCCTGAGTCCGAACGACGCAGCTGGGAAGCAAGTGCCTTAACCATCAGCCAGGTCCCTCGGACGTTGATACGCATCACCAGGTCCCATGTTTCTAGGTCTATTTCCTCAAAAGTCTTGCCGCCAATGCCAGTGGCGAGCCCGGCATTGTTGACCAATCCATCGATCTTTTTGCAGGTCTTCGACAGATCAGTAGAAAGCGTTTTGACGGAGTCCGGATCCGCTATGTCCACTGGGAAAAAAGTTGCTGTATGCCCTGCATTCCGGAGTTCGAGTTCGCATTGCTGCCCCCATTCAATATTTTTTTCTGCAATCACCACTTCTGCCCCTTGTCTGCAACAGTCCTCGGCAAAGGCCCGTCCGAGACCGCGTCCGGCTCCGGTAATGACGATAATCCGGTCTTTCAGTAGCGACATAGCTCTTGATNCCTTAAAGCTGTGGGCGCTTGACCTTCGCCAGTGGATGATCNGGNGGGTAAGTGGGCTTCTCCGGCTTGCTAGTTCCCAGCATCACGCACATCAATGCTTCCTCGATCCCCTCGTTGACCAGTCCCCGGTATACCCCAGGAGGGATCGAGATCAGGTCACGTTCCTTCAAATAAGTTTCCCATGTATCACCCTCAGTCTCGAACATTAGTCGAATCTTGTTGCCCCGCAAAATGAAGAACACCTCCTCAGTGTCGTGGTGAACGTGCAACGGTCCCTCGCAACCAGCGGGTAACACCATCGTCGAAAAGGTAAAATGTTCAGCCTGGACGGTGTTGTTATCCGTCGACACTCCGGCAGCTCCGGTACCCAAGTAACGCATTTGTGCCCGGCGATACTTCGGATCGTAATCCGACTGGAACTTGAGTGCGTTCCAGTCTAAAGTCCTGGTTTTGTGTCGGGCTATCTTGGTGTTCATCCACGACTCCAGCGATTCACCCTGTGGAATCAAGGGACTCTTGATGTTTGTTGATTCGTTACTCATGTAATCTCTTTGTTCAATGTTTGTATTTTAGACATTACCGAACGAGCGCGAGGGCAAGTAGTGCAAGACCCTGCGTTCCAATACGATGACTGCGACGTAGGCAAGAATGCCGATCAGTGTGAGCAGAAANATGGAGACAAACACCATTGCTGTATTAGCCGCTCCCTCACCAAACACCAACAGGTATCCCAGGCCGATGTTGCCGCCGACCATCTCGCCGACTACCACACCGATCACCGCTAGTGTCGCGCCCACTCGCAGTCCAGAAAAGAGTGCTGGCATAGAGGCTGGGAACTCGATNTTNCAGAAAATCTGCGAACGTCGCGCCTTGAACGAGCGGGCAAGGTTGATCAAGTCCGGACGCCAAGTTCTGCAGGGTGCTCTTACCACAACCACTGGGTCCGATCAGCGAAACGACTTCCCCATCCTTCACTTTCAAGGAAACCCCCTCAACCGCGGTGATGGATTCCAGGTTAGCATTGTTCGGATTGCGGAACCGTTTGGTGACGTTCCTGAATTCGAGCCNGACNTCGNTCACGGCCACTCCCCCAGCCGTTTCATCACGGACTGAAAGTTGGGCTCGGTCCAACCTCCTTCTTCAGGAGGCTTCACGCAGGATTCGTTGAGCCTGCGGACGATTCCGGGCAGATCATATACCTCCTCCCCAAAGATTTCCTGAAGAGCATCCGCCAACGCCTGCTCATATTCTGTTGGTGGGGCGGATCGGGTTTGCCACGGTAAGAGTGTGGGGGGATCGTAGGTTTCCAGATAATCAGCCCCACCCTTGTTTTCATGGGTCTTGGTAAGCCAGGGATTCCAGTCCATACATGTTTTAAGCGTGAGAGGTTTGAGTGTTCACCTGCTTTTGCGCCAGTATTCGCAAATCACGGCGTATTTTGGTCATTCCGGCATCGTGCTGGTAAAGCGATTCACGTGTACGGGCGTTGTCCTGCATGGCTTCGAGCACCACGCGATCTTGTTCCAGCACATCCCAGTGTAGGCCCTCAAGCCGATTTTTGTAAAGAAATCTCCAAGTGTCGCGCTCCCATCCGGAGACCTTGCGTACTCGCCAGAAATAAACCTGACAGACCTGCTCTGTCACTGGAGTGACGAAACCGATGATTGTGAAATTTCCACCCGGCCCTGCGTTCTTACGGTAGGGGATTGCCAGGCGCATCCAGAAGGTTCCGGTATCCGCAAACTCCACCCAGTCGAAATTNACACCACGCTGATTTTCCTTCTCAAACATCCAGCCCTGTCCGGTTTCGGATAATCGCATTTGTGCTGATTTATCGCCTGTCGACATCGAGTGCGATTTCGCATGGAGATAGGCACCGTGCATCGGGTCCATCACGTTGTCAATGGCGTAGCGGTAGTTACAGCGCCAGAGCGCGGTGCTGAGGAAACTGCCGTAAGCATCGTCCGTGAGTTCTTCNGGTAGTTGNAGCTTCACGGCGTCGGGCTGCTGCTCATCCCCAAAATACGCAAAGATCGCCCCTTGCNCTTCGTGAGTTGGATAACTCTGTACCATGCACTTGCCCTCCATCGGACATTTTTCCACAGCAGGAACACGGATTACCTCGCCTTCGTGGTTTACCTCTACGCCGTGATACCAGCAGGCAAGACGATCTCCCAAATTCCATCCCAGGGACAGTCGCGCCCCTCGATGCGGGCAGCGATCCTCAATCACGTGCGGTATTCCGGACTCATCACGCCAAATCGCCAGATNTTCACTCAGCCGAGTGACACCNAATGGGTTTTCCTGCACCATCCAGCTCGGTGCAANCGGATACCAACGNTGGCGCAACCCNNGGTTGAGCAATTTCTCCACNTCCTCGCGNCTTGCNTTNNTNACCNTCAATTCNCCCTGTTCNNTCATGNATTCTGATTNATTCCAATGCTTTTGTTTCACATAAGAAACATTGTTTTAAAAAATANTACACNGATTTTTGAGAAGCGCAACACTTTTTTAAGNNAAAAGTTTTTCACCTAATTGAATGTTTTCCGGNATTAATAAAACTCCCNGTATCCTCTAAGTACAATACAGATCGAATTCTCTTCAGGCCTGATGGGTTGGAAGCAGAGACTTACTTCGAAGGGCTATTTGCCGGTCAATCAGCAAATGCATCATCGCCATTTTCTGCGATGTTGCAGCAGGATCAGCCCAAAGGTTATCCAACTCATCCGGATCCTCGCCAAGATTAAAAAGCTCTCCAAGATCAGACCCTTCAAAAACGCTCATCCGCCAACTGTCATGAACGAGCGACCAGAAAGCGGTACGCCCATCGTCCGATGCCATCACTAAGCCGGAATCCTCGATTAGTACAGGTAAGTTTTTGACATCATCAGCCAAAAGATCACGACCTTGAATTCCATACGGGACTTTCAGACCCGCTTTTTGCAGAAGCGTGGGCGCAAAATCGATCGCACTACCTTGAATTCCCGTGACGTCCGTCACACGATTTATCGGATCGGACCAGATCAGCGGTACACGGATCAGCCCGTGACTGTGAACCCCCCCTTTAAGAACGGTGCCATGATCACCCATATAGTCGCCGTGATCTGACATGTAGATGATATTGGTGTTTTCGGATTGGCCAATATTCTTCAGAGCTTGCATCACAACACCAACTTGTTCGTCAATCATGGTGATCGTACCGTAATTCAGTGCGATCATGCGGCGCATGGCCTCATCATCAGTATGAAATGGCCAGAACTCATCGGGTTTTTCCGCGCCAATTTCATAAATCCGCTGAATATGGTTAGGTAAATCGCTTCTGGCGCTGGTTCGATGACCAAAACTTTTTGGCAGCGGGATGTCTGCAGGATCATAAAGATCAAAATACTGACCTGGGGGTGTAAATGGGTGGTGAGGATCTGGAAAAGACACGACAAGAATGAATGGAGTGTCGTCCTGTTCCTCCAGAAATTTGCAAGCCTGCTCACCAACATATGACGTTGGATAATGTTCCTCGGACAGTGCTGTGCGCCAGATTTGTGGCGTTTCCGGTGAACCGTCTTCCAACGCTCCAGCCCGTCCGCGTGGGTCTGACGCACCAGCCAGTTTGTCTTTCAGCCAGCCAGAATAGTGTCCCTCAACCTGGTCACCGTGCCCAATGCACAAGCGAACGTGATCAAATCCATAGTAGGGAAGTGGTAATTCCTTATTAGGGTTCTTGATCCAGCTTGTTCGAATTTCACACTCATATTCCGAACCCCGCCGTTGCGATCTTAAGGCTAGGTTGTAGGGCCCGTTTGGTTCTTCGCCTTTCCCATTTGATTGAGGTAACTTTGCCTCAATCGGTGAGACGTTCTGAAAGTGTGCTTTGCCCACAAGACCTGTTCGATAACCACTAGATCGCAAGACATCCGCGTAGGTCGTGCAATCCAAGCCGAGTGGTATACCGTTTTGCCTGCACCCATTGACCGATGTCAACTGCCCCGTTGCAAGTGCTGCACGGTTTGGTTGGCAAATTGGATTTGCGACATAGAAATTATCAAACCGCGTTCCACGATTGGCAATCGCATCGATATTTGGAGTTCGTACGATGGGATTCCCATAGCAACCTAAATGATCAGCCCTTTGTTGGTCTGTCATAAAGACAATGAAGCTAGGTCGTTCGGTCATTTGAACATCAGATCCACTGGATATGTCACAATTTCGGGAATAAAGAACAGCAAGAGGATTGCGATAAAGTCACAGATGACGAAGGGCACAGCGGCTCCGTAAATATCACCCATTGTTGTGCCTTTTGGTGCCACGCCTTTCATCACGAATAGAGCCGCACCAAATGGAGGCGAGGTCGCACCGGTTTCAATAGCAACCAAATACATCGCCGCGAACCAAATCGGATCGAACCCAAACTGTATCACGATGGGAATGAATATCGGCAACGTGATCAGCATTATGGGCAAGGGCCCCATAACCATGCCCATCAAAATCACGAGCATGATCATCAAGAAAACAATGGCTTCATTGGAGATATCAATCGACATCACGGCATCAATCATGCCGTAGGTTGCGCCAGTGAACGCCAAGAGCTGCGAAAACGTTATGGCCCCAGATATGATCAGCAATACCATCACCGAAATATTGGCGCTGGAAAACATTGTGTCGCCAAAAACCTTGAACGTTAGTCGCCGTTTCAGGGCTGCCAAAATAAGGACCGAAAAGGCGCCAGTAGCCGCCGCTTCACTTGGCGTTGCTATCCCTAAGAAAATGACGCCAACGACGGAAAAAATCACAAATGTGAGTGGCAGGATATTAATTGCTGTCACAGACAGTTTTTCAGAAAGAGAAACCTTTGGCACGTCGAATGAGGGCGCTAGCTCTGGTTGTAGCCGGCAGCGTCCAAGTATATAGATGATGTACAGCAGCGCCATCAACAGACCCGGAATAATGATGCCGATTAGGATCCGGCGGATTGAGAGTTCGGCTATGACGCCGAGCACAACTGCCAAAGCCGAAGGTGGGATCATAATTGCCAGACCGGACGAACCCAGGATCGGACCAAGCGACATCGGTTTTTTGTAGCCTCGCTTTTCCATCTCTGGCGTTAGCGACGATCCAAGCAACGCGGTGGACCCCATCGAATTACCGGTTAGGGTTGAAAAGAGAACTCCCCCTCCGACAGCCATTAACGCCAAACGTCCACGCAACCGCCCAAACCATTTATCGAGCGTGTCCATTAGATCAATTGCGATACCGGACCGGAACATCGCCTCGCCCATAATCATGAACAGGGCGATGGGTATCAGCACGAAACTAGACACTGAATCAACCGTATTCAGAACGAGTTGCTTAATGCCCGGCAAGCCACCCAATAGGACAAACGATCCAACAATGTTAACCGCGAGAAATGAAAACGCGACCGGCAATCCTACAAACATCAGGACAAAGAGTGGGCCAAGAATAATGGCGATTATATAGTACCATTCCATGACTATAAAGCCTTGCCTTTTAGAGTGCGGATAAACTGCTTTAGGAACTGGATGGCCATCAATCCGGCACCCAATGGCAATGCTGCGGTCAGCCACCAGCTATAGGGGCGCATCACGGTGATTTCCCGGACGCCAAGCCCATATTGTTCAACAACAACTATTACTCCGACAATTGCCAGAACAGCACAGACCAGAAAACCTATTACGGAATTCAACGCTTGAAATATTAACCGCCAGGTATTCGTGAAACTAGTGTAAACAATGTCGATAACCACATGCATATTCTTCTCGAGCAAATAGGGAGTCCCAAGGAATGTGATGTAAAGAAGTGAGTACTCGCTGGTTTCTAAGACCCAAAGACGCGAGGAAGCACCAAGTGCACGCCCAGTAACCTCCAAGCAAATTATGGTAGCGATGAAGAAGAGGAGAGCAGCGCCAAGGATTGCACAATACAAATTTAAGCGGCTGAAAAAATGAATCAACTTAGCAAATATGTTGTCCAAGTTTTTTTATTCCTGTAAAAAAAAGAGGTGGAGCCAGTGTTTGCTGGGCTCCACCTAACTTTCGTTGCCCGTGCGCTATTTGTCCAGCATTCCTCGCAGCTCGGCAGCAACTTCGTCGCCGGCATTTGCAGCTGTGACAGCCCATGCGGCATCCATTGCCATTTGCTCATAACGTGCGGCTTCATCAGCTGGCAGTTCCAAAATGTTGAACCCAGCGGCTTTCATCAGTTCGATGTTATCGGCGATATCTTGACTCCAGATGAAGTCCATACGATATGCAAAGTCCCTTCGAAGGAACGTTGTCAGCCGTTGCTGTAAATCGGTCGACATCTTGCCCCATGTCTTCTTGTTAATCAGGACCGGGAAGCCAGCGCGGTAAACACCGGGGAAAATCACTGTCTTGACCAAGCCTTCGAATTGCTGGGCTTGTGCAAGTGGGCCTTGCATGTATCCGTCAATCGTTCCGCGCTCCATCGCCGTGAAAATATCTCCCATCCCCATCACGATCGGCTCTGCACCTAGGGCTTTGACGATCGGTAGCAAAGTTGGGAATACACGGATTCGTTTCCCTTTCAGATCCTCAAGACCTGACACTTCTTTGGCCATGTAGATCACAAAATTCAACTGTGTCGCTGGAATTTCACCGAGAAAGATTAGGTCTTTTTCAGCGTGAAGTTCCGTCATGCGTTCATGGTAGTTTGTCGCTGCGATCTCAGCGTAAGTCTTGTACGACAGGTTCATGGTTCCAGAGGTTGGCACCAGGCCCTGATAATAGCTCGGGCTGGTATAGGTCATATCGACTGCGCCATTACGCACGCCCTCGGCTTGTTTGAATGGTGGCATAATTTCGGGGCCACCGCGCCAGTTAATCTCAACTTCGCCAGCGAATTTTGTATTCACTTCATCAACGAACATCTTGAACGGTTTGTTGATGTAAACCGGCTTTGGTGCCAGCGTCACGGCGTTAATCTTGACGACATCTGCCAAGGCAGGCGTCGCTACAAGCGATGCCGCAATGAATGCGCTTGCAATGAATGCGCTTTTTAGAAAGTGTTTCATATTTTCTCCTTTTGGTTGGTTGTTATTTCACTTTAAGTGATATATGTTCATATATGAACAATGTGTTCACGTTTTAATTATACATCAACTAAGCCAAAAAAATAGAATATTTTAAGCCTAGTTAAAGTTAAAGTCCAAATCCTCTCTGATCTATGATGGAGAGTGTATTAATACTTAGCCGAGAAAGTGAGATAATCGATTTCAAGGTACACTCCTTGGTTGAGCAATTTCTCCACTTCCTCGCGGCTTGCCTTGCTTACCTTCAATTCACCCTGTTCCCTCATGAATTCTGATTCATTCCAAAGGTTTTGTTTCACATAAGAAACATTGTTTTGAAGATAATACACGGATTTTTGAGAAGCGCAACACTTTTTTAAGGGAAAAGTTTTTCACCTATTTGAAGTACTATCTAGGGAAAATTTATTGGGCAATGGAAGTATGGATGGAAACGTGATATAGGCACATACCTGCACATCAATACATAAAGTAGTTACCCCATTATGAAGTGACTACTGTACTACTTTACAATAGAAGGCAGAAAAACTGCCAAAGTTGATGGGGGATACGATGGGGGAAAATATATTAAAAAAGTAAATAT
>PCBE01000012.1 GCA_002731295.1 Acidiferrobacteraceae bacterium
TCCACGTTGCGTAAATCTCATCAGGTATCACAAAAGGTGGGTAGGGCCAGTCGATATTTTCCCGGACCAGTGCAATTTCTTCATCGCCCAGCGGCGCGCCGTGGGCCGATTCGGTGCCGCTCTTGTTGGGCGAACCCCAGCCGATCACGGTACGACAACAGATCAGCGACGGCCTGGCTGCCTCGGCCTGGGCACGGTCAATAGCACTGGCAATGGACTCGGGATTGTGTCCGTCAACACCGTCGATCACCTGCCAGCCATAGGCGCCAAATCGCGCTGGGGTGTCGTCTGTAAACCAGGGTTCGACTTCCCCGTCGATCGAAATACCGTTGTTATCCCAGAACGCAATCAGCTTACCCAGCCCCAGAGTACCGGCCAGCGAGCAAGCCTCGTGTGAGATTCCCTCCATCAAACAGCCGTCACCCATAAACACATAAGTAAAATGGTTCACGATATCGTGGTCGGGTTGATTGAACTGCGCAGCAAGCACTTTTTCACTTAACGCCATACCCACACCGTTCGAGATTCCCTGTCCCAGCGGACCGGTCGTGGTTTCTATGCCCGGCGCATAGCCGTATTCAGGGTGGCCCGGGGTCTTCGAGTGCAGTTGACGGAAATTCTTAAGTTCAGCCATGGGCAGGTCGTACCCTGACAGATGCAGCAATGCATAGTGGAGCATCGACCCGTGGCCATTGGATAAAACAAACCGATCCCGATCCGCCCACTTCGGGTTGCTGGGGTTATATCGCAGGTAACCCGTCCACAGCACCTCGGCAATATCGGCCATGCCCATCGGCATTCCCGGGTGTCCACTTTTGGCCTGCTGCACAGCATCCATGCTGAGTGCGCGCACCGCATTGGCTCGGGTCCGTCGAATCTCACTCGATGTACTTTTCAAATCTGCCATACGTCTGTTACACCTCTTCAATCGGGTTGTTGGGGTGCCGGCCATAACATCGAACAGCAATCCACGGACTTACGTTGTGCCGGCATTTCGTGGCGAATAATTGGGTCTCCGAAACACAAAGACACACAAACCCTGACTATGTGCCAAAAATTTAATAAGATCTAACACAGTGTTTCTATATTAAGAACAAGTTTTGGTTATTCGTGGAGTCGCTCATCATTTTCCACTATCCAGGCCAGCCACTGCTGCTGCAACTCAGTATTGATCGCGGCGACCACGGAGCGCTTGGTAAACGTCCGACAGTCCAGCGGNANACCGCGGATGGTGGTAAACGCCCCGCCCGCNTCTGCCAAAATCAGGCTGCCGGCGGCATAGTCCCACATCCGTTGACCNCCGTGCAGGTAAAGCTGAATTCGNCCAGCTGCCAGCCAGCACCACTCCAATACGCAGGAACCCAGGTTCCTCTGTGCCCCGAAAGGGGGATAACGAACCAACTGATCCACNANTTGTGAAACCAGGCGCTTGTAATCGACGTTGGCGATACANCGCCTGATCGGTATGTCCGTATCCGGGGTTGTCAGTTTCTCCCCGTTGAGAAAAGCGCCCTGCCCACTTGCCGCCGAGAACAGTTCATCGCGAACCGGATCATAGACCACCCCCAGCTGCACCGTACCATCAACCACCAGCCCCAGCGATATACCGTAAAACGGTAGGCTCATGCTGAAATTGGTGGTACCGTCAAGTGGATCCAACGCCCAGAAACAGGCGCCGTCGCCACCAACAATTCTCGCCTGCTGCCGGTGCTCCATTTCTTCGCCCATAAANGTNAACTGTGGCCAGTTCGCTTGTAATTCNCGTGCAATGAAAGCCTGTACTCGATGGTCGGTCTGTGTNACGACGGTGCCGTCTTCCTTAACAGACCGGTCGCGCAATCTGAACTGATTCAGNCCTGCATCCCGGGCCGCAGCGAGGACAATCGCCCTGACAGCCTCGACTTCAGGCAGTTGCAGTGACATGTGATCCGTTAATCCAGTCAAGCAGACAGGTTCCACCCGGACGAGCACGTACCAGGTGTCGTTGACAATACAACCGAAAGAAAAACCGTTGTGGGTTCTGCATGTGGCGGCAAGCTTTGTGCCTGATTCTACTCCGGCCAATAAACAAAGGAAACCAAATATCCCGTGACCTCAGATCCTTCACCGGCTAACCTTTGCCTGAACGGGCCGGTTGTTGATCTCTGCTAGAATCGCTTAAGCNCTAGAATAAAATTTGAACCTAAAGGTTCGATACGAGGTGATTGCCCAGTCTTCCACAGTNCGTCCGTCCNTCCTGGGTCTCCCGTTTGTGGGGCTGCCCATACCGTCGCGTGAACGNCCTCGCCTCAGCCTGTTCGCTTCACTGCTCATTCATACACTCATCATTCTGGGTGTGGGCTTCACGGCAGCGACCCAGCTGTATCAACCGCCTGAGCCACTGATATTTCAGTTGACCCTCACCCACACCAACGATACAGCACCGCCGGACGCACACCTTCTGGCCCCGCAGAGCCATACGGGCAGTGGTACAGAGTCTGAAAACGATCGAAATAGTCAGCAGTCACAGGCGATTGTGCTGCAGAGCCAGCCCGGCACAGACCGTGCTGACAGCAACGATCCCGGACAGCAGACCCCATCGGTGCAAGCCCTCCTGGTGACTGATCGCCAGACAACAGACACCGTGGTTGAGGCGCCTACAAAGGCCTTATCGCCCCCTGACCAGCAGGCCCTCAGTTATTCACGCGCCTTGGAGTTGATTTCCCGCTACGCTGGGGAGGTTGATCAGCTGGAAAAACGATCTTCTGATCTCTCCCGGCACAAATTCGTAAGCTCCAGTACTCAAGAGAGTCACTATGCAGCATACGTCGACGCTTGGCGGCGACGGGTCGAAACTGTGGGTAACCGCAACTACCCCGACATTGCGCGACAACAGAACTTAAGCGGTGAACTGATCCTAGCCGTTGCTATTGATCGTGACGGTCTGGTACGGTCTATCCGCGTGACACGATCTTCAGGAATCAAGGTGCTTGACGATGCCGCTGTCCAGATCACGGCGCTTGCGGCACCGTTTGAACCGTTACCCGAGGCAATAGTGCAAGAAACCGACGTCCTGCATATCAGTCGCACCTGGCAGTTTATGGAGAATGCCCGGCTGATCAGCCGCTGATGCTTTATCCACATGGACACTAGCAACACCTACCCTGGCCTTGTTAACCACTTTCTGATCGCAATGCCCGAATTACGCGATCCGAACTTCGACCGAACGGTCACGCTCATCTGTCAGCACGATGCGAACGGTGCCTTGGGGGTGGTGATCAACCGACCGTTGGACCATCTCACGCTCAAGGATGTGTTTGATCAGCTCGATCTGTCGACCCTCACCAGTGAAAGTACCGCCAAGTCTCCGGTCTACTATGGCGGACCAGTCCAACAAGAATTGGGCCTGGTGTTGCATGAGGGGGTGGGTGACTGGGGCTCAACGCTGGCCATTGGTGACAATCTCGGTCTGACGTCGTCGCGGGATGTTCTGGAGTCCTTGTCCCGGTCAGACGGACCGGGNCACTCATTGATGACGCTGGGTTACGCTGGCTGGGGTAAAGGACANCTTGAACAGGAGATGNANGAGAACGCCTGGCTCAGTGTTGAAGCGGACTGTGNAATNATCTTTTCAGTGCCGGCCCAACAACGCTGGACCGCAGCCGCTTCGAAAATTGGTATAGATATGAATCAACTCGCACCGGGGGTGGGCCACGCATGACCCAAACGCTGTTGGGATTTGACTACGGCACACGCAGAATCGGTGTTGCAGCGGGACAGGACAACACGGGGTCAGCGCAAGGCGTGGCCACCATACCAACCCCCTCGGCCGGGGCGCAATGGGATAAGATCGATGCNCTGATCAATGAATGGCAACCCGACACCCTTGTGATCGGGCTTGCGCTGAGCGGCACGGGAGAAGAGACAACGCTGTCCAGACTTGCCCGTCAATTTGGCAAACAGCTGCAAACNCGATTTGGTCGTAATGTGCGTTATATTGATGAAACACTGACCTCAGATGCCGCCGATACCCTGATCAGAGAAAGCCAGCCCGCCGGAAAGCGAATCACCAGGCGACGTCAGAAAGTCCGAGATCAGATTGCTGCTGAACTGATCCTGCAAACCTACCTTCATGAGCAATCAGATACCTGATCCTGAATCCCTGATCCTGGCNATGGCCAAAGACCTGGCGTCNGCTGCATCTCTGGATCCAATCATGATCGGTATCCATACCGGTGGGGTGTGGGTGGCCGAACGGCTATACACCGAACTCAATCTATCCAGCTCCCTGGGCTCCATCAATATCAATTTCTACCGCGATGACTTTTCTCGAATCGGTCTGCACCCTCAGGTCAGTGCATCGGAGATACCTGAAAATGTAGAAGGACGCCATCTGATACTGGTGGACGATGTACTGCAGACCGGGCGTACAATCCGTGCCGCACTCAATGAGATATTCTCCTATGGGCGGCCAGACAGTGTCAGGCTGGCTGTGCTGGTCGAACGAGGTGACCGGGAACTTCCAATCCAACCTGATGTTGTNGGTCTTAAACTACCCCTGGCGGCCCACCAGCACATTAAACTGACAGGACCNGAAACTCTGGCCCTTGTCCTCAGTGAACGATGAGCCGCAATTCGACCCCTGATGTTCAGTTCGACGCCGACGGCCAGCTGCGCCACCTGCTGACTATCGATGGCCTCAACGCCGAGACGATCATAGAAATTCTGGATACCGCGGAATCTTTTATCAGCATCGGTCAGCGCCATATTCGAAAAGTACCCCTGCTACATGGCCGTACCGTGGTCAATCTCTTTTTTGAGCCCAGTACCCGCACGCGAACCACGTTTGAGATTGCCGCCAAGCGCCTGTCGGCCGATGTCATTAACCTGAACGCCAGCCGAATGTCGACGTCCAAAGGCGAATCTGTCCTTGATACTGTCCGAACACTCGAGGCCATGCACACCGATATGTTCGTCGTCCGGGATGGGTCAAGCGGCACCGCCCACCTCATTGCTCGCCACGTGCCCGCGCACGTTCACATTATCAATGCCGGGGATGGGCGTCACGCGCACCCGACACAGGCGATGCTCGATATGTTTACCATCCGCCAGCACAAGGGAGCGTTCGACCAGTTACGGTTTGCCATCGTNGGTGACATTCTTCATTCCCGGGTTGCACGCTCTCAGATCCATGCGCTCAACATTCTGGGGGCCCGGGAAGTACGGGTCATCGGCCCACAAACCCTACTGCCCACTGAAATCGAGCGTCTGGGTGTAACCGCCTTTACTAATATGGATGATGGCCTGAGCGATATTGACGTCATCATGATGCTGCGCCTGCAGCTCGAGCGAATGGAGGGGCAGCTGATTCCGAGTTCACAGGAGTATTTCCGACTCTACGGACTGACGTCGGAACGTGTTGCCCGGGCCGCACCAGACGCCGTGGTGATGCACCCTGGCCCGATGAATCGCGGATTGGAAATCGCTTCTTCTGTCGCGGATGGGGAACGATCCCTGATCCTGCCGCAGGTCACCAACGGGATCGCTGTGCGAATGTCNATCATGGCAAAACTCATGGGTCCTCAACCNCAGAATTTGGAANCCGANCCATGAGNATNNNGGTCAGCAACGGCAGAATNATCGATCCNGGCAACAACATCGATGCCGTTGGAGATGTCTTTATCGAAGAGGGTCGTATAGCANCACGCANNGATCAAAACGGNNCTTTTGACCGTACGATCGANGCCAGCGGACTGATTGTGTGTCCCGGTTTGGTNGATCTACANGTCAGATTGCGCGAACCNGGTCAGGAGCACAAGGCGACTATGCNNANTGAACTGGGTGCGGCAGTNTCGGCCGGTGTGACCAGCGTCTGCTGTCCGCCGGATACNGATCCNGTCATCGATACGCCCGCGATGGTTCACATGGTCCGGCAACGTGCNCGGCAAATCGAGCTCGCACGGCTACATCCCCAGGGAGCTCTGACCCGNGGNCTGAAGGGTGAACAGCTGACCGACATGGCGGCACTCGACGAAGCCGGNTGTGTGGGTGTCNGCAATGCCGACTACGCGGTAGAAAACACGCTGGTCATGCGCCGGGCNATGCAGTATGCCTCCACATTCGACCTGACGGTATTCCTGAACATTCTTGACCCCTGGTTAAAAGGNAACGGTTGTGTNCATGAAGGGGANATNAGTACCCGGNTGGGCTTGCCAGTTATACCGGAAGCAGCCGAAACNGTTGCCTTGGCCCGTGAACTGGCGCTGATTGAAACCACTGGTGTGCGNGGTCANATCTGNCAACTCTCATCCGGACGCTCGGTCGAGAAAATCTCTGAAGCACAGCAACGTGGCCTTCCGGTCAGTGCTGCGGTTTCTGCCCATCATCTGCACTTGAGCGAACGCGATATTGGAGATTTTGATACGCGCTGTCACGTATTGCCACCGCTACGCAGCCTCGCTGATCGAGATGCGCTGCGGCACGGCGTTGCAGATGGCGTGATACAGGCTATTTGTTCTGATCACCAACCCCATGGGACAGACGCCAAGCTCGCGCCTTTCAGCGAATCTGCAGCAGGAATCGCCGGTGTTGAAACCCTACTTTCGCTGGCACTGCAATTGGTGGACGACAACGTCCTGCCTCTCCAAAAGGCCATTGCTGCGATTACGTCAGAACCAGCCCGGATCCTGGGAACCGACCTGGGACAATTGTCTGAAGGTGCACCTGCCGATATTTGTATTTTTGATCCTGACACCACATGGACACTGAATGCCGAACTTCTGCACAGCAACGGCACCAACACACCCTTTGACGGCTGGACACTACCGGGCAAGGTTCGGTGGACGCTGGTCGCGGGTCAAGTACTCTACGAAGGTCTACCCACGGACTGAATACGGTATACGGACTGGCCTGCGCTCATCAGCCTAGGCAATGGCGTATGGTCCAGTACGAAAAAGCAGCTGATCCTAGGTCAGAACTCAACTGTGTGCAGTGTCGAGCCGATCTCCTGGCGATCTTTCGCCGCGGTGCCTTCGAGTTGAATCCTGAGGCGAAGATTGTTCTTGGAGGTAGCATTTCGTAACGCATCCTCCAGTGAGATCTGACCATTCTGGTGGAGCTCATAAAGGGACTGATCGAAAGTGACGACACCGTCGGTCGAGGGGCGTTCCATCGCTTCCTGCAAGTGATCGATCTCCCCCTTGGTAATGAGATCCCGAAACCAGGGCAGGTTGCGCA
>PCBE01000013.1 GCA_002731295.1 Acidiferrobacteraceae bacterium
GGGGGGCATCACCACATGACTATTCGCTGCGTCCTTCCAATGCGGCATCGCTGGAAGCAGCCGATCTCGTCTTCTGGATCAACAGCGAACTGACACCTTGGCTCGAAGGTGCTCTTAAAACGCTGGCTGCAGACGCCAAAATTATCGAACTGATGGATGCTAAAGGTTCCACAGTACTACCCTACCGTGAAGGTACAACCTTCGAAGCACACCATCACGAACACAAACGTGACGAAAAGGGACACACAACAACTCAAAACAGCGACGCCACTGCGAACATTGACCCCCATGGCTGGCTCGATCCCGATAACGGCAAAACCTGGCTCGATGTCATCGCGACGGAGTTGTCGAAGATAGATCCCGAAAATACCGATATCTACTTCGAAAATGTCAGCCAAGGCAAGACGGATATCGACGCTGTCATCTCTGAAATAGACGCAACACTGGCGACATTTCGCGGTACGAATTTCATTGTCTACCATGATGCCTATCAATATTTTGAGAGGCGATTTGATGTCTTGGCAGCCGGCTCGATCTCTATGGGGGATGTCTCCGACCCGAGTCCAGCACGTATTGCAGAGATTCATCAAACAGTCGAAGAACTGGACATGACGTGTGTGTTTTCTGAACCCCAGTTCAACCCAGAACTCGTAGCAACCGTGGTCGATGGGACCAAAGCCAGGGCCCGCGTGATTGACCCGCTCGGTACCCGCCTCACCCTGGGTGCTGATTTCTATCTAAACCTTTTGCGCAACATTGCCCAAACCATGGCGAGCTGCTTGTGATAACTGGGGTTAGAATTCGACATCTGACTCCGACAGTGGCTGATCAACCATCAAAATCAGAACAGCAACTCCCTATGACCCACGAGTCTAAAGTTTGTAGAATGACGGTCACTTAAACCGCCATACAGGTCGAACATGGCATTAACCACTGATCAGATTGGTTTTTACCAAGACAACGGTTACCTGCTACTCGAACAGGCCATTCCCAGCAGTGTGCTTACGAGCCTGCGTGAAACGGTGGATCATTTCATCGACGCATCGCGTGCGGTCGAGGCCAGTAACCGCATTTATGACCTCGATCAGTCGCACTCAGCAGATAGTCCCCGTGTCAGACGGCTCAAAGATCCCCACCTCCGGGATCCACTATTCAAGCAGATCGCAGAATGCCCCACGATTGTTGATCCCGTGTGCGAGCTGCTGGGGGGTACGGTTCGGTTCGATCACTCGAAACTGAACTTCAAGCACCCCGGGGCGAATGCCGAGATCAAGTGGCACCAGGACTGGGCATTTTATCCCCACACCAACGACGACATCCTTGCCGTAGGTGTTCTCATCGAAGACTGTACACCCGAGTGCGGCCCGCTAATGGTGATCCCAGGCAGTCATAAAGGCCCGGTGTTCGATCATCATCACAATGGTATTTTTGCCGGTGGTGTCAATACTGATGCCATCGGCAACCTGGTAGACAAAGCTGTACCGCTAATAGCACCGGCCGGCTCACTAACGATTCATCATGTCCGCACCCTACACGCCTCTGACAACAGCAGCACAAACACCCTGCGGCCACTGCTGCTGTTCAGCTATACAGCAGTCGACGCCTTCCCCATTTTTTCAAGCTACGATCTGCAGGAATACGATTCGCGAATACTGCGTGGTGCGCCGGTGCATGAAGGCCGCATGGCGGCGTTACCGTTCCGGATCCATCTACCACAGGAACCCGGCACCGACTCGATCTATGACAATCAGGAATCCATGCAATGCTAGAACTTGCAATCGCTTTGCTTAAGCACAGTGTTTTCTGCTCATTCAATGCCAGATACTTCAACCTGGATCGCATCAGCGGTAGCGCCCAAACCACTGGGATTAGCGATAAACCGCTTCCAGTTCTTGATGCCTTGGGCATCGAAGTCCTTCTCCGGCGAAGGTTCGAGTTCGAGTTTGCTGTGCGCCGTGTTGCCCCGAACCGCAGATGCTGAATCGATGCCACCGTTGTTGCACTGGACCACATTAGCACTGATGTACTGTATCGATAAACCTATACGCGGCCGGTCTGAGGTATTGGGGTTTGAACCGTGGAGGACTTTTGAGTGATGAATCGAAGCCTCTCCGGGGTCAAGTTCGACATGCACGAGTTGATCTTGTTCATGTGGTTCGATAGTTACTTCCTGGCCTGAAAAGAGGATATTTTCAGTGCCTGGAACAATCTCATGATCACGATTGCCTTGCAGGTGACTCCCTCTAAGCACGCTCATACAGCCGTTGTCATAGTGCGCGTCGGTCAGCGCTAGCCAGGCAGTGACAACCTGTTCTTCAGGCGAAAGACCCCAGTAAGTCCTATCCTGGTGCCAGCCAACGTAACCACCGGATTTAGGAGATTTTGCAAACACCGTTGCTGTCCAGCAGAGGATATCGGGCCCGATAACTGACTCCACTACATCAAGGAGTGCCTCATTTCGAATGACATCCGCCATCGCGCAACTGACCAGATTGGATTTAGATATTTGTGGACTAGCCACCCAGTGACCCATTCGAGATTGCAACACACCACAGTGGTCTGCCAGTATTCCAGCTTTCTCTGCATCTAAAATCCTAAGGGGAAAAACCACACCTTCACGCTGATATTGCGCATACTGCGTGGGAGAGAGTATCGTCATATTTTCACCCTGTTTAAATCACCCGATAAAGTCATCCAAACTGTTCCCCACTATTTTGGCCTACGGTGAATTCAAAACCCAAGCTGAGTGAATTAAATATAATGTGATGCGATCTTTACGGATTCACAGAACCGAGGAGAACTTCTATTCCGGTCTTACAAGTATTGTTGAGTAACAACCATAAACATTCACCACCTGTAGATAAATCGGCCAAAATTATCCATGAAACTGCAGCAGATTGAAACGTGGGCCACTGTACCACCGACCGGCATCGGCGGCACATTCTGGGTCATCGTCAGACTCACCACCGATAACGGCATCCAGGGCATCGGTGAATGTTACGGCATACCGGTATCCGGCGATATTGCCTGCCAAATGGTGGAAGATACATTCGAGCGCTATATCGCGGGGGAAAGCCCATTTAATGTGGAAACACTCTTTCGCCGCGTCTATTCGGCAGGTTTCACACAGCGGCCCGATGTTTCCATGATGGGTGTGTTCAGCGGCATGGAAATCGCTGTTTGGGATATTCTGGGTAAGGCGCTGAACCAACCCGTCTACAACCTCATCGGCGGACAGTTCCACGATCGCCTTCGAACCTATACCTATCTGTATCCCAAAAACTCTGGAGATGAAGGAAACCCCAAAAACAAGGGCGATGATGTTTATCACGACGGCGATGCAGCAGCAGAACGCGCACTCGACTATATCGAGATGGGCTTTACCGCGGTCAAACAAGACCCCACCGGGCCATACAGTTTTCAAGGCGGCAGAGAACTCTCGCTGCACGAACTCGCGCGTTCAGAATACAGCGTAAAGCGAATCCGAGAAGCGGTTGGTGATCGCGCTGACATTCTGTTCGGCACACATGGGCAGATGACCACATCATCGGCGATCCGATTGGCCAAGCGTTTAGAACCTTACGATCCATTATGGTTTGAAGAGCCTTGCCCTCCGGACCAGATCCAAGCCATCGGCAAAGTAGCAAGTGCCACCACCATCCCGGTCGCCGCCGGCGAGCGACTGACGACTAAACAGGAGTTTCACGAATGTTTGAAAGCCGGTATTTCCATTCTGCAGCCGGATATCGGACGCAGTGGTGGCATCTGGGAGACCAAGAAGATTTTTGTCCTGAGCGAATTGTTTAATGCCCAGGTCGCACCACACATTTATTGTGGTCCAATCGCCCATGCCGCCGCTGCACACGTGGCATTCAGCAGCCCCAGTTTCCTAATTCTTGAAACGATTCAAACCGAATTTCACGATAACCTGCTGACCCGCTCACTGACCTGGGATCACGGCTATATGTTGGCGCCGACAGAACCGGGCCTGGGCATAGAACTCAATGTGGAAACGATCTTAAACCATCCCTATAGCAGTGGCGGTCGGCTACATCTGGAAATGTGCAATACCCCGCTGGACTCAAACAACCAGAAAAAGATCACAGAACTCTAATCGCGATTCGCACCGGTCGACCTCAAGTCCTGACAAAGTCTGCCGAACCTGGCTCTACACCCTCACAATTCATTCCATTCACCATCAAGCAACACCTTAATCATGGGAGATAAAGGCACAGTAAATCCTACAGGTGTCCTTGCGCTCTGGAACGACTGTAAGACGAGCAAAGAATCCTTGTACGAAAAGTGGTACCAGGGCGAGCATCTTCATGACCGTGTGAGTATCCCGGGTTTCAAGCTCGGCCGTCGTCATGAGTCCAACGACGCTACTCCAAAATATTTCACCTATTACGAAACTGAATCGGCTGAAGTGCTGTTTTCAGAGGCCTACCTGTACCAGTTGGACAACCCATCCATACTGACGCGTGAGGTGATGCAGGGTGTTTTTACCAACGTATCCCGTACGGTCTGCAGCTGCGTACACCAGGTGGGCGAACCGCGAGGCAGTCACGTCATCACGGCCCGTTCAGGTAGACCATCAAATAAAGATGACCTCAAGGCTATCGCCGATCATCTAAATAACACCTCGGGATGCCTGCGCTCCGAAGTGTGGGTCCGATATTCACTCAACTCAAATCCTACGGGCAACAACCCCAGGGGCGAGGAACAAATACGCGGCCGCGATTCCCGTATCGAATGGTGTGTGGTCGCCCATGCAGTGAATGAGTCAACAGCTAAACTCATTGCCAGGAAGTTGGAGCAATCTACCTACCCGGACCTACAGCTTGGCATCTACCGGTTTATGTGTGAACTGCGGCACGAGGATTTGGGGACAAGAACTGGTTGAATTCCAGAATCCTACTCTTGAGTCTGCACGGCAGTCACAGCCCGAAACTCAAACAAAACCAGCATCGGCCAGCCAACATATTTTTCTGAACGCGGAAAATTCGCTGTCAGTTGTGCATCTGCCGAGTGCTCTGAAAAGTGTACGAGCTCGAGCGATGCCGAAACTGCTCCCATCACCAGATCAGAGAGTTGATGAGGCAGGCTACCGGGACGGATTTTCTCACCTGAATTTGGGTCCGTGAACTGCGCCTGCGAATCGCGGAGAAACATGGCTGGGTGCATTGCGGAAACAACAGCCCGACCCGAATTGTCCAGCACGCGCGCAACCTCGGAAAAATAATGAGCAAGATCAGCAATGTGTTCCAGCACCAGTCCGCTGACCACCAGATCAAACTCACCTGCCTCAAACGGCAGGTGCTGGTGAAGATCGTGCGCAATCAGCTCAATCGAATAATCCGTGGTTTTCTCATGCGCTTTTACTAGCATAGCCTCCGAAAAATCGATCCCGGTCACCTTGGCTCCCGCTTGTGCCAGCCATAGCGCATGGCGCCCTGTGCCACATCCCATATCCAAAACCCGAAGTCCTTGGACGTTACCGCAGGCTTGCTGAACCAGAGGACCCTCCAATCCCTGAAGCGGGTTCTGATCATCATCGTAGACTTTCGCCCAACGGTCATAACCGTCTTTCACGTTAGAGAGTGTTTCCATCTCAAACCTCGAATGAGTAAAGCACCACTGCTGTCGCGATAACGACCACAGTCAACGTCAACAACAGGCTATACACCATAGCTTTGCGACCCTCAATGCGCGCTTTCCACAACTCTTTGAGCAATATGAGAACAACGACACCCACCACAACAAAAAGAAACCCAATCGACCCAAAAAACTCTTTCACGTGGCGATCTCCTCACGCACAGTGCTATCAAGCGGCTACGGTAATCCGCCTTCAACACGTATGTTCTGTGCCCAGCACAAACACCTCCCGAACGAAGACATCATATAATAAATAGCCGATAAGGTGTGGCAGACTCCAGGTCTCCACACCCGTTACTCATTCAGTGAAACAGTAAACTTACATGTCATTCAAAGGGAAAAGTGCGATTGTCTGCGGTGCCGGCGGGGGCACCGGTCTGAATATTGCAATCGACTTACTAGATCGACAAGTCAATGTCTCGATGGTGGATCTCAAACCACAACCGGATTCATTGAACGAGCGCATCGGTCGGGCGCAGTATTTTCAAGGCGATGTTACGGATGAGAGATTCGTGAAGGACGTCACCCACCAGACTGTCTCCAAGTTCGGCCACCTGAACTATCTGGTCAATGCAACCGGTGTTCTGTGGTTTGGACAGGACAAATCTGTTGTCGATATTGACATCGACACCTGGGATCGNGTGATGGAGATCAACCTGAAGTCNTTNGCCCTGACCAGCCGTTACGCAATCCCAGCCATACGAAAATCGGGTGGTGGTGCCCTGGTTCATATCGCTTCCATTGATGCACTGCGCGGCGATGAACAACCTCAGGATGCCTATGGAGCCTCGAAGGCGGGGGTAATTCGCCTNTCTAAATCACTAGCCATCCAGTTCGCAAAAGACGGCATACGATCAAACACAATTCTGCCCGGTCCGGTTCTCTCGCCCATGCAGGCTCGCTGGGAGGGAGACCCAATAGCATTCAATGCCATCGAGCGACATGTGCCCTTAGGACGTGTTGGCCAGACCCAGGACATCGCTAACGCTTGTCTCTTCCTTCTTTCCGACGAAGCCTCGTTTATTACTGGTACAGAACTCGCCGTCGACGGTGGCTGCCTNGCTAAACCATAGTTATCACACACAACTACACTTAACTCACTAATGACAGCGACACAAGAACGTATCACNCGGATAAAGAAAATAGCCCAGAATTACGTGGATAGTGGCGACTACAGTAGTATCGAGTGGTTAATCTATCACCGCGGTTCAATACTCGATTCTGACANAGTCGGATATGCCTGCTTCGACCAAAAGACATCCTTGCCAGACACACCAATCTACCGCATCTATTCGATGACAAAACCAATCGTATCTGCAATGGCTCTGATATTAATGGAACAGGGCCGACTACACCTTTATGATCCGATTGCAAAATTCATACCTGGGTTCAAGCAAACGGANATTCTGGATTCAAACGGAAACCAGACTCCCGCTAATAGTTCCATCACAGTGGACCATCTGTTTACCCATCGNTCNGGACTTTCCTATGGATTCCTACCTGGTTGTCCGGTTGGAAAACTTTACCAAGAACACAATCTNGCGGAGGACGGCAACCGGTCACTCGCCGAATACATCGATATCTTATCCACACTGCCCATTGCTTTTGAACCTGGCAGTAGATGGCACTACAGTTGNTCNACCGATGTGCTAGCCCGCATCATTGAGATTGTCCTAGATGAATCACTGGACAAGATACTGCAGCNCTATCTATTTGAACCGCTAGGTATGCACGAAACGGGATTTTTTGTTGCCGATGAGAATATGAGCCGACTCATGCCGATGTATGGCAAGTCTCTCGATCAGATTCTCGATGACCCGTTTTCNACACCTCCGCTTAAACAGCGAGACTGCGACTCAGCCTATCCCGCACTTAAGGATGCAATGACTACGCGCGGTGGTCACGGACTTTTTTCCACCGCCAAGGATTATCTCGAGTTCGCATTGATGACCCGCCATGGGAAGACTCAATCCGGGCGAACTCTCATTTCGCGCAAGATGCTCGAGTTCGCCTGGCACAACCGCTTACCAACAACTTTGATACCCATCGCTGTAGGGCCCCTTCCAAGCCCTGGATACGGATGGAACCTTCTAGGTCGTGTCATGGTAAATCCGGGTGATGCNATACATTTGACTNGTGTCGGTGAGGGTGGTTGGGCCGGTGCAGCTGGAACATACTACTGGGTTGATCGNANCGAGGATTTTGCTGGCATTGTGATGACTCAAAATCTTGGNAACGTATCACCGATGCGTAACAATATTCAATCCGCCGCCTACCAGGCCATTGAATAAAATCAATTATCGAAAAGGCTCATCACTGACNGCTTAATAGTTCGGACNCTGCGGCTTTAGTATATTCAGCNCGCTGTAACAGACTATAGCCAAGAATATGATTGCGCCTCCTAGAAGCGTTGCAGCTGTGGGGACCTCGCCGAATCCTATCCAAACCCACAAAGGTGCCAGCACTGGTTCAACCAGAGCCAGCAAACCAACCTGAGCCGCAGGTACAAATCGTGTCCCTAGGACCATTAGGGTAAAACCCACGCCCACCTGGAACACTCCAAGATAAACTGATATCCCAAGATCTCTCGGTGTCAGTGCGTAATCAGTAACAAATATAGCGGACAAGCCAGCAGCGACAAGGCCTCCAAGACACACAGCACCCAGCATGCTCTCACGTTTGGAACGTCTGACAGCGATGATCATCGCAGCATAAGCGATCGGTATATACATAGCGATCAGGTTTCCCAAGACATGCCCACTGGCCATCCCGCTGCCGACCATNATTACAAGCCCCACAATGGAGACTGCAATNGCAACCCAGGTCCGTGCCGCCACTCGCTCGCGTAACACGATCCAGCCAAGGATTCCGGCGACAAATGGCGTAGAACTGAGAATAAACAACGCATTGGCAACGGTGATGTAGAGCAGTGCAAACACATAAGCCACCATTCCTGTACCAAAAAATACTGCCATCACAACGTCATTCCAACCCAGTCCGCGAAACTCATCCAGAACTGCTCTTCCTTTCTGGTAAGTCAAGAACAGGAAAACGGTGATGCTTAGGGCGATGGATCTATAAAAAAGTATCTGCCAGCCGTTGGCTTGCTCAATTGAGCGAAGGGCGATGCCAGACGTGCTAAGGAAAAACGCCGATCCAACCAGCAGCAGAATACCCAGGTGATAGAGTTTTCGATCCGTAGTCAAAGGGTCAATCCAGGTCGTGTTGTCATTCTCTAGTTCGCAGCCGATTCGGTCCTGCGACTTGGCCGCTCCCTAGACAACCACAAGCCTCCGAGAACAAGAACCAAGGCGACGCTGTGATAGAGCTGAAATGATTCATTCAGCAACAACACAGCCAGGCATACCGCGAATACCGGTGTCAGGTTCACGAACATTCCAGTCCTGCCCGGACCCACGAGATCAACACTGCGCAGGTAAAACAGTTGGGCAAGAAATGACGGGAGAAACACTACATAAGCGACAACATACCACCCCGTCACGGTCGGCATTAATGCCTCTCCCGATAAAATCTCAAAAATCACGAAAGGCAATGAAAAAAGAGTGGCCGGTAGGCACAGAACTGAAAATACCACCAGTCCGGTAACCGCTGGTCGACTCTTAAGACCAACAGTATAACCAGCATAGAGTACACACGCCGCGGCCATCATAAGATCACCTTTATTGAACAGGATCTCCTTAACCATACCGGGTACACCGCCTGTAGCCACCATGATCACACCGGCCAGGCCCACCAACACACCAACGAGTTGCANGATNGNAATACGGCTGTGGTAAACCAAGTAGGCAGCCAANAGNACAATNAGTGGGATCGANCCCTGCAGAATGCCAATATTTACGGCNGTCGTGTAATGCGCNGCTTTATAGAAAACCAGGTTNAANCCGGCGAGTCCNANNCCGCCCATCAAANTGAGNTANAGCCAGCGATCNNNCAANTGCGGCCAGGCCNTCTTTATGTCCTTCCAGTAAANTGTCCACAATAAGATCAGCAGAATGAACCAGCGTAGGAAGCTCAGCAAAAAAGGCGACACATCATCGAGCGCAATGCGTCCGGCAACCGCATTCCCCGCCCAGAACAAAGCCGTCAGAATTAACAGCACGACATGCCGATCCCAAAGATCGCGCAGTAGATTAATGTTCTTGCTCAACGTGCGCTGGGCCAGCTGGCTGGCAGTGAGAATACGGAACATCAAGTTCGGTGCTCTAAGGTATCCCGCATGTCTTCAAGCTCAGACCATCTCATGATCGCTTCTTCTATCTTGATCTCCAGCGCTTGCAGTGTATCGAGCACGGGTTGTGTCTGTGCATAAGGCTGTAAATAGAAGTCGTTGTTATTGGTTTGGTTCTGAAGTTCCTCTACCTGCTGCTCCAGGTGCTCGATCCGTTCAGGCAGNTCATCAAGTTCCAGTTGCAGTTTGTAGGTCAACTTACGCGCCGCGGGCCGCGTTCTGGCAGACTCCGATGCTGCCAGCCGGGGCTCTCCCTTCGGGTCATCCGTGGAAGCCAGTTCTCGATTGCGACGGACCCAATCACTGTAGCCACCGGCATATTTTATGATCTGCTTATCCTTCTCGAACACCAGTACGCTTTCGACCACTTTNTCCAAAAACTCGCGATCGTGACTGACNACAATCAACGTGCCGCTGAATTCANTCAGCTTCTTTTCAAGCACCTCCAGGGTCTCTACATCNAGATCGTTTGTAGGCTCATCAAGCACCAGAAGATTAGAGGGTCTGGTAAATAATCGAGCCAGCAGCACACGATTACGCTCACCACCTGACAAGGCCCGTACCGGTGTAAGGGCTCTTTTCGCGGTAAACAGAAATCCTCGCAGATACCCGACGACATGGCGGGCTCGACCATTAATCAGCACATAGTCCTTGCCATCGCCGACAACCTGTGCCACGGTCTTGTCCAGATCGAGCCCGACCTCTCGCCGGTGCTGACCAAAATATCCTATCTCCAGATTAGCGCCCCACTTGATGGTGCCGCTATCTGGTGACAGTTCACCCATCAACAGGTTCAACAAGGTGCTTTTGCCTACGCCGTTGTTGCCGATCAGGCCAATCCGATCACCACGCATCAACCTGAATGTAAAACCTNCGATCAACCGTCGATCGTCGTGGCGGAATGAAATCTTATGTGCTTCTATAACTTTGCGACCTGAAAGTTCCGCCTCCTCGATATGGATACGGGGGTCGTGCTCGCGCCTGACACGCTGCNCACGCTGTTCGCGCATGGTGTACAGCGACCTGACACGGCCTTCGTTACGGGTCCGTCGGGCTTTGATCCCTTCTCGAATCCAGGCTTCCTCCTGTGCGAGTTTACGATCAAATTCGTGGTTCGTACGATCCTCAGTTGNTATNNNCTGGTGNTTAGCCTGTACAAAGCGCCGGTANTCACCGGGNTAGCTGACCAGCTTTCCCCGGTCTATTTCGATAATNCGNCTGGCGAGTTTTTGAAGCANCGCCCTGTCGTGTGTAATNAACAGTACCGCCCCNGGAAATGACAACACACGTCGNTCCANCCANTCTATGGTTGCAAAATCGAGATGGTTTGTTGGTTCATCCAGGAGCAGNAGNTCAGGACTNCTCACCANNGCACGNGCCAANGCNACACGACGGCTCCAACCACCCGAAAGCTCCCGCATNGGCTTGTCAGNCGGCAATTTCATTTCCGAGCACACTGCTGCNACCNGNTGNCCCGAGTTCCATCCNCCATGTGTTTCTATGTGGTCATGNAGTGCTTCGAGTTCTTTAAGNCCTTGGGCATCAAGCGTCATTTGAGANTTTTCNCGATATTCGCGACACAACTGTTCNATCTCTGANAGACCCTGAGCAACAAACTCAGATACGGTGGCNGTCATATCGATGATNAAGCCNTGNTCCANCTGGCTGANACACAGTTCGGCCTGTCGTACNACTTNACCGCGATCNGGNTCNAGCTNACCNGTCACCAGTTTCAGCATNGATGTTTTACCTGCACCGTTGCGCCCGACCAGACACACGCGCTCACCCGCATCTATGGAGAAGTCCGTCTCCCGCAATAACTTGTGAGCGCCAAAATCAAGACTGACCGCATCCATTCGTACGAGAGACATAACTAATATCCGGCCCGGTAAACCTGCGACGAACGATACCCGTTTTGTGGGCAACTGTGGACTGGCGATCTTAACCGACTCAGCACCCCTCGGGGGAGGGAAATGCTACTGGAGATAACTCTAAATCAGACGAGGCAACAAAATTTTCGATGAACCCTCTTCCGGTTCGGCTACATGAAGCGTACACTTCGCGACCCCACCGATCCCAACCGGACAGAACGCGTGCGCTACGCCCTCACTTTATTGCGAAGCCTATCTTCGCTGATGTTGTCCGTTGCCTTCCTGATGTTCGGTAACAGCATCTTTACAACGCTGCTGGCGTTGCGAGCAAAAATTGAAGGTTACCCAAACGAACTGGTTGGCCTGATGATGTCAGCCTACTTCCTTGGATTTGCAATCGGTACTTTCCGTTCGGGATTACTGATCAACCGAGTCGGCCACATCCGGGCCTTTTCAGCCTTGGCTGCTATCGCGTCGATCTGCACACTGCTGGTGTTACTCATTCCAAATCCGTGGGTCTGGGTAGTCTTACGGGTTGGCATGGGTATAGCCATCGCTGGGCTCTTCGTGGTGGTTGAAAGCTGGCTGAATAACCGGTCAACAAACCAGGGCCGCGGTGCCGTCATGGCGGTCTACATCACGATCGGTTTTGCAGCCTCATCATTAGGCCAACAAACGCTGCAACTGGGCGACCCCGGCGGGTCGGAACTTTTTCTGCTGGTCGGCATGCTGCTAGCCCTGTCACTGGTTCCTGTCGCTCTGACCAGTGCCACGCATCCTGACCCGGTTGAGAAGCCCAATATCGACCTCCGTAAACTGTTTGGAGCCTCTCCAACAGCCGTGATTGGCTGCCTTGTCGCAGGGATGATTGGCAGTTCCTGGTGGGGCCTGGGCCCGATCTATGCCCAGGAAATCGGATTGAGCGTCAATCATATCGCCAGTGTGATGACTGCGGCACTGGTGGGTGGATTGCTGCTGCAGCTACCCGTAGGCCGGCTGTCAGACCGGTTCGACCGTCGTACCGTTCTTTTCTGGATTACGATATTACTTCTCATCCCGGCGGCGGTGCTGCTGCTGGGCTCGATTTTAAATTTCTGGCTAATTATGATTGCTGTCGGTATCTTCTTTGGCCTGTCGTCAACCGTGTACCCGCTCTGCGTGGCCTATGCAAACGATTACCTTGACTCTTCGGATGTTGTTTCGGCAAGTGGAGGATTTGTGCTTTTCTATGCCATGGGTGCAGTCAGCGGGCCATTGATCAGTTCATTGGCCATGAGAGTAAGCGGCGCCCGAGGTTTATTTGTTTTCATTGTGACAGCAAGCCTTGCCCTGGGGCTATTTATCATCTGGCGCATTCAGATCCGTCAGTGGGTGCCCACCGCTGGGAAAGAACCTTACGTTCCACAGCCCGAAGCACAGGCTCCGGGCGTTGTTAGTGAACTCGATCCGCGGGCAGAGGTAAGCGACTACTATGACGAAGGACCGGACATAATCCCATTTTCGGATTCGGCTGAGCTCACCGAACCTACCGGTCACGCGAAAGACGAACCACAGGAGATNACTATTAAGACACCTGATGTCCTGTCGCAGACTGATGAGACAGTGACATCCGNAGATGATACTCGTGAGAAACCACAAGACAGCTGAGCGCTTACTGGTCGACAGAAACTAGTTATTTGAGCTCCCTGTGTCAGCGGGCGTCGTGCGAACGGCGAGAATTTCGTACCGGCGGGCACCATCAGGTGCCGTGAACTCGATCTCATCGCCGGCAGATTTACCGATGATTGCCTTTGCGATGGGTGAATTGTGTGAAATCAGCCCCTGATCAATATCAGCCTCCAACTCACCCACGATTTGGTAGGTCACTTCCCGGTCCCCGGCTTCTTCCCACAAATCCACCAATGTCCCGAACACTACCTTTCCCTGAAAATTCAGCTTGCTGGGATCAACCACTTCAGCACTGGCAAGTTTAGACTCGAGTTCCGCAATCCTGCCTTCGATAAACCCTTGTTGCTCCTTCGCCGCATGGTACTCGGCATTCTCCGATAAATCCCCATGGGCCCGGGCCTCGGCGATGGCCGAGATAATGTTGGGACGATCTACGCGCTTGAGTTGCTGCAATTCGTTCTGCAGTCGTATCTCGCCGTCAGTCGTTAAAAGTACCCGTGTCATATACACATGCCTCGTGAAGAGACTGTAGCCTGTTTACCAACATTTGACTACTGCTCCTGTGAGCTTCGCATNCCGCGCGNGCCGAAGCCAGCGTCGTGTAATAGGGAACCTTGTATATCAGTGCAAGTCGGCGAATGGTTTGGGAATCCCGGCGACTGTATCGACTGGCTGTTGTGTTGATGATTAAGTCAAATTCATCGTCTCGAATACTGTCTGCAACATTAGGGTGGGCTTCGCTCACCTTCCTGATCACGCTGGCCGTAATACCTGCAGCCTCCAGTGATTCCGCCGTCCCTTCTGTCGCCACCAGTCTGAATCCGTTGATGGACAGATACCGAGCAACATCGACCACAGCCGGCTGATCAGCAGTTTTTACACTGATCAATACAGTACCTGTTACCGGAATAAACATNCCAGATGCCCGTTGGGCTTTATCAAAAGCTTCACCCAAAGTTGCGCCGACACCCATCACCTCCCCTGTACTTTTCATTTCCGGACCCAGCAGAGGATCTACCCCGGGAAACTTTATGAATGGAAANACTGCTTCCTTGAGTGAAAAGTACGGTGGTGTGACTGTAGACACTACGCCCTGCTCGGCAAGCGACTCGCCGACCATGCACCGAGCCGCTATCTTGGCCAATGGTCGGGATGTCGCCTTGGACACAAAAGGTACCGTACGTGACGCCCGAGGATTGACTTCCAGAACATAGATATCGCCATTTTTCACTGCAAACTGGACATTCATCAAACCCACAACCCCCAGTGCCAGTGCCAATTCGCGGGACTGCCTGCGGAGCTCGGTTTGAGTGTCATTGGAAAGACTGAATGGCGGCAGTGCGCACGCAGAGTCTCCTGAATGGACTCCGGCCTCCTCTATATGCTCCATCATGCCTCCAATCATGACCTCTCTCCCATCGCACACGACATCGACATCTACCTCGATAGCATCACTGAGAAATCGATCTAACAGAACAGGAGATTCATTCGANACCCTGATCGCATGGCTGAAGTAGCGCTGAAGTTCATCACGACTGTAGACAATTTCCATCGCCCGNCCNCCCAAAACATAAGAGGGTCGCACAATAATCGGATAACCGAGGTCTTCTGCTTTGTCCAGTCCNGTTTTTTCATCCGAAGCTGTGCGATTGGGAGGCTGGGTAAGATTGAGATCATCTAACAATGTCTGAAAGTATGCACGGTCTTCAGCCTGGTGGATCGATTCGGGCGAAGTGCCGATGATAGGCACACCCGCAGCCTTAAGATCCTTCGCCAGATTGAGGGGTGTCTGACCACCATACTGCACGATCACACCAGTCGGGTTTTCGACGCGTACTATCTCNAANACATCTTCCAGAGCAAGCGGCTCAAAATAAAGTCGATCCGATGTNTCGTAGTCGGTGGATACCGTCTCCGGATTACAGTTGACCATGATCGTCTGNTAACCACGTTCTCTAAGCGCCATTGCTGCATGCACACAACAGTAATCAAATTCAATACCTTGGCCGATTCGGTTNGGCCCTCCACCCAGGATCATGATCTTATCGGTATCCACAGGTTCGGCCTCACATTCAACTTCATAAGTNGAGTACATGTAAGCTGTTGGTGTAGCGAATTCNCCGCCACACGAATCCACCCGCTTGTAGACCGGATGGACNTTCAAATCATGGCGCATCTGCCTTATCTTGGTTTCTGTCGTNCTCAGCAATGCAGCCAANCGAATGTCGGAAAACCCTTTGGACTTCCACAACTGCAACTGTTTCGAGTCAATCTTCCCGNCAGGTACGAGCTGGATAAGTTTTTCAGTTTCAATCAAGTCCTTAATTTCGGCTAGAAACCAAGGATCAACCCGACTNAGATCGTAAATCTGATCGATGGTCATGCCTGATCGGAACGCGTCNCCTATACGCCAGATCCGACCAGGATCCGGAACAGAGAGCGTCTGTTCAAAACATGCCGTCTCGGCACTGTCACTCGACTCGGGTAGTACCGCGGGATAGAGCCCTGGTTGGCCGATTTCAAGGCCGCGCAGTGCTTTCTGAAAAGATTCCTGAAAAGTCCGACCGATAGCCATCACCTCGCCGACGGATTTCATTTGAACAGTCAGAGAAGTATCAGCCTGGGGAAACTTCTCAAAATCAAATCGTGGAATCTTAGTGACGACATAGTCGATGGTGGGTTCAAACGATGCCGGTGTCGCACCACCGGTAATGTCATTGGCCAATTCGTCCAGAGTGTAGCCAACTGCAAGTTTTGCTGCGATCTTAGCGATCGGAAATCCCGTCGCCTTTGAAGCCAGAGCTGATGACCTGGAGACCCTGGGATTCATTTCCACAACCACCATACGCCCATCATCAGGATTTATGGCGAACTGGACGTTCGAACCCCCGGTGTCGACGCCAATTTCCCGCAACACCGAGATACTGGCATTTCTCATCAATTGATATTCTTTATCAGTCAGCGTCTGCGCTGGAGCAACGGTGATCGAATCGCCGGTATGCACACCCATCGCATCAANATTTTCAATCGAACAGACCACGATACAGTTGTCGCGACGATCACGAACAACTTCCATCTCGTATTCCTTCCATCCAACNATCGACTTTTCGATCAAAAGCTCATTCGTGGGTGAAGCATCCAGGCCTCGCTCACAGATGACTCGGAATTCGTTTTCATCGTAGGCTATGCCACCCCCGCTGCCACCGAGGGTAAAGCAAGGTCTGATGATCGCCGGGAACCCGGTCTGCTCCAGAGCCGAAAGTGCTTCGACCATCGAGTGCGCAAGCTGTCCGGGAACAGTGTCGAGGCCAATAGCTGCCATCGAATCGCGGAAAGCCTGCCGGTCTTCAGCCTTGTCGATTGCCTGACGGTTGGCCCCGATCATCTCTACACTGTACCGGTCCAAAATACCCTCTCGAGCCAGGTCAAGCGAACAGTTCAACCCGGTCTGCCCGCCCATTGTCGGCAACAGCGCGTCCGGGCGCTCCTTCTGAATTACCGCCGCGATCGACTGCCAATGAATTGGCTCGATGTAGGTCGCATCGGCAAATTCGGGATCCGTCATGATCGTGGCCGGGTTTGAATTAACCAGCACAATGCGGTACCCCTCTTCCCGCAATGCTTTACACGCTTGGACGCCTGAGTAGTCGAACTCACAGCCTTGACCTATCACAATCGGCCCCGCTCCGATAATCAGGATCGATTCCAGATCGTTTCTTCTAGGCACAGGCCAGTTCCGACTGGGAAGCCATCATAGCGACAAAGCGGTCGAACAAAACACAGATGTCCTGCGGGCCGGGGCTCGCTTCGGGATGCCCCTGAAATGAGAAAGCCTTGTGGTTGATCAGTTCGATCCCCTGAATAGACTGATCAAACAGTGAGCGATGAGTCACCCGGATTGTTTGAGGAAGCGTGCTCGGGTCTACCGCAAAACCATGGTTCTGGCTGGTAATGAAGACCCGCTCGCTGTCCAGGTCGATCACCGGGTGGTTGGCGCCATGATGGCCAAACTTCATCTTCAACGTACGGGCACCAGCCGCCAAGGCCAATAACTGGTGACCGAGACAAATGCCAAACACGGGTGTCCCGGAGCGCAGTATCTCTCTTATAGCCTCGATAGCATAGACACAGGGCTCTGGGTCCCCGGGGCCATTGGACAGGAACACACCGTCCGGCTCAGAGCTGAGTACATCTTCTGCCCTGGTATCAGCCGGGACCACAGTAACTTCACAACCCCTTTCGACTAAAAGCCTCAGAATATTGTGTTTAACCCCGAAATCATAAGCTGTCACACGGTATGGTTTCTGTGGTGGCTCCCGATAACCGTTAACGGCCTGCCAGACCCCCTGATGCCAGTGATAAGCTGAAGCCGTGCTGACCTCGCGGGCAAGGTCCATCCCCTTAAGACCNGGAAATTCCCTCGCCCGGGTAAGGGCTTTTGCCTGATCGACCTCACCGGCCTGCAGGCAGGCATTCTGACTGCCTTTCATTCGCAACAAACGAGTCAGTTTCCGGGTATCGATGCCACATATTCCGACCACACCGTGTTTTATAAGGTATTCAGAGAGCGAACCTTCTGATCTATAGTTGCTTATTGCCTGAGGCAACGACCGAATGACCAGCCCGGACAGCCACAGGTGAGCCGATTCATTATCCTCCTGATTTATGCCGGTGTTACCGACATGGGGATAAGTCAGCGTGACAATCTGTCGAGCATACGAGGGATCAGAGAGAATTTCCTGATAACCGGTCATGGAGGTGTTGAAAACAACCTCTCCTGACGTTTCGCCCACAGCTCCAATCGAAATGCCCTCGAAGACCGTTCCGTCCTCGAGAACCAGTAGCGCTGTATCAGCCAGCATTACCTCCTGATTGAAGGCACAAAAAAAAGAGGAAGCGCCCGCTTCCTCTTTTTCTCAACCTAAGGTAATACCTCATATTGGGATCGGTATTATAGTGAAAGCACTCACACGGTACAACCTGTTTTCTAACCCAGGCCCAGCACGTTTTCCATGTTATAAAGACCTGGCTTCTGCTGTGACAGCCAGACTGCGGCCCGCAACGCACCATGGGCAAACACCATGCGACTGGCTGCTTTATGCGAAATTTCGATACGCTCTCCGCTACCGACAAACATCACGTTGTGCTCCCCGACGATGTCTCCGGCGCGGATTGTTGCAAATCCGATGTCCTTGTCACCCCGCACACCGGTCTGTCCATGACGGGAAAACACCCCGCTGTCCGCCAATGTTCGATCGAGCGCTGCGGCGATAACCTCCCCCATCCGTAAAGCTGTACCCGACGGNGCATCAACTTTATTACGGTGATGCGCCTCAACTACTTCTATATCGACCGCGTCACCGAGTACTTCAGCCGCTACTTCTAACAATTTTAGACACAGATTAACGCCAACACTCATGTTTGGTGCCAGAACAATCGCGATATCCTGCGCTGCCTGTTCGATCTTTTCTTGATCCTGCTCACTGAAACCCGTAGTTCCAATCACGATCTGTCGGTGNTTTACTCGACAATATTCGATGTGTTCAACCGTAGCAGCGGGCGATGTGAATTCCACCAGGGTATCGAAGTCTGTGCTGCCGATATGGTCTGTTATGCTGACGCCATTATTGCCGATTCCGGCCAGTTCCCCGGAATCTAGATCGATGTTGCTGCTACCGGGCTGTTCAAACCCATGCACAACCTGTGTCTGGGGGTTTTCATGTGCTGCCTCNATCAGGGTCCGCCCCATTCTTCCTGCAGCACCTGCTATAGCCAACTGGATCATGTCGTTGCTCCTCGTACTGAACCCAAGAGACTAGCCAATGATAGCCCCATTAAAGAAGATCACGCACACCGTCGCGCTCTTCAAGCAGTTCCTGTTCAGTTTCCGACATTCTTGCCTGACTGAACTCATCAATCTCCAACGCCTGGACTATTTCGTAGTGCCCGTCTGAACACGTTACGGGATAGGAGTAAATCAGCTCGTCATTGATTCCATAGCTTCCGTCAGATGGTATGGCCATGCTTACCCAGTCATTCTCCGGTGTGCCATGAACCCAAGTCCGCACATGATCAACAGCAGCAGAGGCAGCTGATGCTGCACTGGATGCACCCCTCGCCTTGATGATCGCGGCGCCACGCTGCTGAACTGTCGGGATAAAGTTATCCACTACCCAGGCATGATCAACCAACTCAGTCGCCGGTGACCCCAAGATCAAAGCGTGTCGAATATCCGGNTATTGGGTCGCGGAGTGATTACCCCAGATTGACATACGGGTAATTGTGGTTGACGGCTTACCCGTCTGCGCGGCGAGCTGACTGATGGCCCGGTTGTGGTCCAGCCGTGTCATCGCGGTAAACTGACGCCGGTCGAGGTTGGGGGCATTGGAAGCCGCTATCAGCGCATTCGTATTGGCGGGGTTACCGACAACCAGTACGCGAATATCCCGTCTTGCAACAGCATCGATTGCAGCCCCCTGAACAGAAAAGATACGCGCATTTTCTGTCAGAAGATCCTTCCTTTCCATACCGGGACCGCGCGGTCTGGCGCCGACNAGCATTGCAAAATCCGCATCACCGAACGCGACCTCNGGTTCATCACTGGCAACAATGTCGTGCACCAACGGAAACGCACCGTCTTCTATTTCCATGACTGTTCCCTGCAAAGCCTCCATGGCTGGTGGTATTTCCAGCAGTTGCAGTATGACTGGCTGATCGTGCCCGAGCATGTCACCCGAAGCGATCCTGAACAATAGGGCATAACTGATCTGACCGGCTGCACCGGTTACTGCAACTCGAACGGGTGGTTTCATACAGAGGCTCCGAGAACGTGGTGGTGTATCAAAAACCGAATTCCGACTGGAACTGACCGGCTGTGGGTACGACCCGAATTCTAACGCCTAGTTCACGCGTTCCCAACCCGACAAGTGAACGTCCACGCAGGACCTGCCTGCCAAATCACCCAGACTCCGAACCGATATCAATATCCATGTCAGTCAGTGAGACAGCAGAATGGGCACGGAAGAGGTGTTGATCAACTCAGTTGTTGCCCCACCAAATATCAGTTGTCTCAGGCGCGAATGCGTAAAAGCACCCTTGATTATCAAGTCGGCTGAAAATTGATCGGCCGCCTCAAGAAGTGCCTGGCCAATACTGCTTGTGCCGCGGTCAATGGTCCGAGCCGTCGATGAGATTCCACTGGCATTTAGATGCCGACAAACGTCTTCACCGGCAGGGCCCGACACCACGGCGCCCTCGACTGTAACCACGAGTACCTCATCAATGTCTGTCAGGATAGACATGGCACCCGTCAGTGTCCTGGCAGTTTCGGTACTGCCATTCCANGCCAGCAGTATCTTTCGGCCAATAGTTGCAGGAATCTCGTCGCCTACAATCAAAAGTGGCCGACCGCTGTCAAACATTACGGCTTCGGCAGTCGTCTTCCAATCGACAGCTGAGTCTTCGACAGACCGACCCAGAATCACCAAGTCAAACAGTCTGGCGTATTCTCCGATTCCCTCAGGACCGNACCCAACCATTTCGGTCCAGCCCGCGCGTAAGCCCGAAGCATCGAGGTCTCCAAGCGGAATGTCTTTCGCTTCCAGTAGCTCCAGATACTTGAGCCGCGCGGCTTCAGCCTGCTGACGACCTTCTTCCTCAAATTCGGCCAGATAATCCCCCGGTAGGGTGATACCTTCTCCAGCGATAATCGGCAGCACTTGGTGACAAAACGCACCTTCAACGTAGCCCTGGGATCCGACCATNNGCCGGGCAGCATCCAATACTGTTGCTGTTGGTTGTGTATTGTTGAACGGCAAAAGAATCGTATAGTGACGTATCATTTGCAGCCTCCTTGGATTACCAGTTCTCGGTACTTATCGAATTTATTGTACCCAAGGGTAGAGCCCCTGTAGACCCCTAATTGATATATCAAGTAATACAGTGCAATAAGGATTTACCGGCAATCTCGCTGCGCCATCCTCTTAACAGCAGAAGATCCCTTTTACCGGCAGCCAGCGCCCGAATATCATCCCGTCTGGCAATGAGTGACGGCGGCAGACCGGCGGCATCGCTGATCTTTTGTAGCTCCTTCCACAGCAACTTATCCAGCGCTTTCTGCCCGGGTAGTAATTTCNGCGGACGGCCGCGAACCGGAAATTGAACAGCCTCGTCACGACCACACTCAACAACAGTAATGACTGTCTCACCCCAGCGTTTGCAGAACTCCGACGCCACATTGTCAATCTGCGCAAGTTCGATGACAGAAAACGGGGCTGCTGCTGCTATGGTCAGCAACTGNTCATTCGATAGCAACCACTGCCTGGGCTGGTCGCAATGCATTGCTGCCTGTTCACGCCATTTCGCCAACGCTGTGGCGATACTCTGGCCTACCTGGGTCAAACCCCGTGCTGCGTTGGAGATTTTCTCGATCGCCGCTGACCTAGATGCGTCCAGCAAATCTGTGCCCGCCAAGGTGTCGAATTCTTCTTGCGCCCAGGACAGGCGTTGTGAANCCTGCAGATTGCGCTTCAGATATTCATACAATATGCCAAGAAACTTTGCATCGTCCAGTGCATAAGCAATCTGGTTTGTACTGAGTGGGCGTTTGCACCAGGCTGTCCGCGTATAGCCCTTGGCCAATTTAATATCACAGATTGCTTCGACAAGTGCGGCGTAACCCACCTGTTCACCGAAACCACAAAACGCAGCTGCAATCTGTGTGTCAAACAATGGCGATGGAACCACACCAATTTCATGGTTGATCACTTCGAGGTCTTGCCGCGCCGAATGAATAATTTTCAATGGTCCATCACGACCCAGGAGTCGGGCGACAGGAGTGAGGTCAAGATCCGCGAGTGGATCTATACAGACGGTTTGATGCGGCGTCGAAATCTGAATCAGGCAAAGCCTAGGATGGTACGTTCGAATTCGCTCGAACTCGGTATCAACACCAACCCAGGGCGAACGAGACATGTCCTCACAGAACTGGTCCAGTGCGTCGGGTGTCTGAATAAGTTCTGTCATGGGTTAAATACTTTGNNCTCTAAATGTGTTGTTGACAGCTGATCTAGTGANCGAATTTAGTACCCCTGATTGAAACAGTATCGAATTAGAANGCTCAAAGAGAGCTGATCTGTCATGAAGAAATGATATCATTAGCACTACTGCAGTCGGCATGAAACATACACCTCCGTATTTTCTATCCAGATATGATCAATTACCTGCGCCTGTTTATCGAACTTTGTCTTTTCAGGCANCAGGCAGAAAACATTCCGAGATCTGAATCNCTGCTCCTTGTCACCGGCCTGGTAGCTGTTCTCAGTGCAGCTGCCAACGCAGCACCAGAAGAAGGTTTTATAAGAGGGCTTCTACTGTCAGGCTGTCAGATCATTCTTTTCAGCGGCATGATTTGGCTGGCACTCAATTTCAAGGGCAAATCAGAACGTTGGGTACAGACTCTGACTGGAATTTTCGGAGCAACCACTGTACTGCAACTGCTCACACTGCCGCTTTTTGGCTGGCAGGAGTCCCTAGTGTCCCCGGATACGGGACAACTGGTGGTGACCCTGCCACTGATCATTGTCGCTGCCATAGCAATTTGGTCACTAACCGTCATGGCATCAATTCTACGCCAGGCATTGGAGATCAGAATCGGAGGTGCAATCCTACTGGTAATCCTCTGTCAGGCGACGGTGCTTTTTATCATATCAATGCTGATAGGCTCTCCTTCACCTTAAACACCGTGCACCTCCACGTTCTGGGTATCTGCGGCACTTTCATGGGCGGATTAGCGTTATTGGCCCGCAACAAGGGGCATAAGGTTAGTGGTTCTGACAGCAATCCCTACCCGCCCATGAGCACGCTTCTGGCTGAACACAATATTGAAGTCTCCCCTGGCTACCGAGCATCTCATCTGTCACCACGACCCGACCTGGTTGTAGTGGGTAATGCGCTTTCACGTGGAAATGAAGAAGTCGAGGCGATGTTGCAGCAACGCCTGCCGTACACTTCCGGACCAGAATGGCTGTACGCAAACATTCTGAAAAAACAAAAGGTAGTGGCTGTCGCCGGCACGCATGGTAAAACGACAACCAGTGCCATGCTGGCACATATCCTAGACCAATGCGGCCTTGCGCCAGGATTTCTTATAGGTGGTGTACCGGGAAACTTTGGCGTATCAGCCCGACACGGCAGTGGAGATATTTTTGTAGTCGAAGCGGATGAATACGACACCGCTTTTTTTGATAAGCGTTCTAAATTTGTCCACTATCATCCCGATGTTGCAGTATTCAACAATCTGGAATTCGACCACGCCGATATCTTCAACTCAATCGAGGACATCGAAAAGCAGTTTCATCATCTGATTAGAATGGTACCGCCCGACGGTCTTATTATCACGAACGGTGACGATCCCGACCTGGAACATACTCTCTCGGCAGGATACTGGACGCCGATTGAACGTTTCAGTTGTGATACCCGATCCAACTGTGAGTGGCACCTCGTCCATGATGGAAGGCATGAGCAATTCCGGATCATGTACCGTGGCGAAGAGCATGGTACCGTTAACTGGCACCTCATCGGCGCACACAATCAGACCAATGCCCTGGCCGCAATCGCAGCCGCAAACGCCCTGGGCGTTTCCAGCGCGTCGGCCTGTGCGACCCTCGCATCATTCAAGCTACCCGCACGGCGCCTTGAACTGGTGATACAGACTCCAGATGGTGTACAGCTATATGACGACTTTGCACATCACCCTACCGCCATCAGGGTAACTCTGGATGCGTTGAGAGCCCGAGCAGGCCGAAGCCGGCTGATTGCTATCATCGAACCCAGGTCGAACACCATGAAACAGGGCCACCCCCTAGCAACACTGTGCCATGCCATCAAAGCTGCTGACATCGCTATCATTCTACGAGCAGCACACCTCGACTGGGATCCGGGTTCACTTGCACCCCACGTAGAGCAGACTACACTACAAGTATGCGACGAGGTTTCTGACATTGCCGAGACGGTGATGAATCAGATCCTCCCCAATGACACGATTGTGACAATGAGTAACGGCAGTTTTGGCGGCTTGAGAACCCAACTGCTGAACCGACTGCGTAATCGTGTCAAACCCTAACGGCCAAGCAGAGCGTTCTTCTTATAACGGAGAGATAAAGATGCGAATAAAATGGTTAATTCTGACCCTGTCGTTGTTAGTCGGGGCACAGACCGTGGCCCAGGAGATCGAATTGGGGGTCAACTACCATCGCTTAAACACTGCCCAGCCGGTGCATACAGGCGACAATATCGAGGTACTGGAACTGTTCTGGTACCGCTGTCCGCACTGCTATCGTCTAGAACCCTACCTCAAACAATGGCTCAAGAATAAACCAGAATACGTTGAGTTTGTCCGTATGCCAGCGATATTAAACCGAACCTGGGCCTTTGATGCCCGCGTGTACTACACACTGGTTGCCCTGGATCTTGTAGATAAGCTGCACGAACCCTATTTTGATACCATCCATAAAGAAAGGAAAAGAATTGTTAACGTTGAACAGTTTGCCAACTGGGCTGCAGAACACGGTGTAGACAGAAATTCTGTGCTCGATACTTTTACATCTTTTGGTGTTGACTCAATGCTTTCACACGCGCTGGATATGACACCACGTTACGAAACTGACGGCGTACCCACCATCATTATCGATGGCAAGTATAGGAGCAAAGTCTCTCTAGCGGGTGGTCACAACGAACTTGTAGATCTGATCAATCACCTGGCTACTGTTGCCAGCGATGAACGACAACAGTAACAATGGCTATGGGGAGAGCCGCAATAGTTAACTGAATCACTATCAGGCCGGCAGGTTTTCTTTCATGTAGGGTTGTCGCAAACCGCTTGCGCCTATCTCCAGAGACGAGTGTTCCCGGAACTCAAGGAGATCGAATACGTCCATCGGAACAACCACTGGAAGCACCAACATTATATTGAGGGTGCTACATCCGATCGATTCCTAACCCTCAGTGAAGCGATCGGCAATTGTGACCCGTCCTAGGTACGACGCATCAAGGTAATGTGGTGAGCGTGGATCCCTGGTAGCACTGCACGATCTTCAACAATCTCGCACCCATGCTGACGGAAACACCGGTGAAGCTCCGAAGTACTTATCATCGGCAGATCTCTTGTGTGGCCCGTCCGTCGCCACAGCCTCTTCTGCAACGCATGTACCGCCGAATTTGCGTAATAAGATACGATGAGATAACGCCCCGATATTCGAGACAGTTCAGCGATGACATGCTGGCGGTGAGCGTCGTCGCGAATGTGGTGGAAGAAGCGAAAATTGAATACCAGATTAAACTCCTTGTCGGCAAATGGTAACCGCTGGTACAGATCTACCTGTGACGTTTCTATCGGCGTACCGACCACATCCTCGGCCCCGACGAGCGCATTGATGTGTTCGAGCCGTAGATCCGCGCACACCAGACGCTGACTGGCAGCCCGTCGCAACTGTGGAGTAAAACGACCATGCCCGCAGGGCAGATCGATAATCTGTTCCAGAGGGCCGTCGACCTGAGCCAACATGGCGTCGACGAACCTTTGCTCACGGCGGTTGAGAATCGATTGCGACCGCCGATAACGTTTCTTTAGATAGGCCGCACGATCAGCGTCCATCATGGCACATTACCTGAGAACATTGGTTCCGCGCGACGAATAAACTCCGTCAAGCCACGCGGACAAAGGACGGGAACCCCGCACGCCAGGGGGATAGGCACGCAACTCCCAGAAATAGTACCACAGCTTCTTGCGCAGTCTGCCCAACCTACGATTCTCGAGAGCTTCTGCGTAACGCACTCGACGACGATAGTCGATGACTGCCTGCCCGATGCTCTGATCAGCACCATAGCCTTCAAAGAACCACTCAGCCTCTGGCCCAACCAGGAAAAGCCGCTCCAACTCCCGAATCCTCTGAATCCAGTTGAGTGACTCATAGCGCTGCAAACGGTTTACGTCGACCAGGAAGAATCTGTATGAGTCATCACTGCATTTTTGGACCAGCACGTTTCCACGGCGTAGGTCCCGGTGGCGGAAACCGTGATCGTGAAGCCGGGCCACGAACACTCCCAGTTGTCGCATGAGTGGCATCATGTCTTCGTCTGGATGGCCCTCAGACAGAAAGCTGCGAAGGGGCGTGGATTGAACATGCTGTGATCCGAATAACCCCACTGCGCCCTGACCTACGCCGCGTCGACGTAATCCCAACAAAGGTTTGGGGACGTCGAAACCGCACGCGATCAGTGCAAATGATTTATTCCAACTTTGGACACACTTTCCCGCCCGAAAGGCATACACTGCCGCATCCACAGCATGGGCCGCGCGAAAGCGTTTCAACCAGACGTCGGCCTCCCCAACGCTGACACGGTTGAGCAGATTTCGCGCGTCACGAACTACCGAAGACTCCGGCAGGCCAACAATCTCCTCGGGGTTCTCGCGTACAAACTCCGGCAACATCTCGAATAGGTCCGAATCGATCCACCCATCCCAACTGGGGGTCGTCCAGCGACAGTAATGTTGGCAAAGATGGGCTGGGATCGAAAACAAAGCGGGGCGATTATAAAACACTAGCAAGGGCATCTCGAGTTGTGGCCAATTCTATTTCCCCTGGATACCACTGATCACACCGGTGAGCCTAGGTAGCATTAAGACTCCTTTNNCTGATTCATCCAGCATTCAGAAGATTTCTACCCTGCCCCTGCTGAACCGGGCAATCAATNTCAGGCCACNGGCTTTTTTCGACATTCCTTTTACCTGATCANGCCGCTCAATTAGAGCGACCNGNCCGGCATCACAAACCACCNACGACACCCTCCTTTTTGAGATCATCGATGGTCCGTTCAATACCTAATCGTAAGACTCGGATCAGCTCATCGATCTGTTCATGATNGATGATGATGGGTGGTGACATCACACACATATTGATTAGCGGCCGAACCAACAAACCAAGCTTCTGGCAGTGCACATCAATTCGATTACCGACTTCATAATCCAGTATAAGTGGCTGGCGTGACTCATGATCGACGACGCACTCAATACATCCCATCAGACCGAGACCCCGAACATTCCCTACGATCGGCAGGTCTATCAGCGTTGACANCTGTTGCTGCAGGTAAGGCCCNACTTCGCGGGCATGTTCGAGCAGCCCCTCTCCTTCAATAATATCCATGTTTGCCAGTGCNGCGGCGCAGGATACGGGATGACCTGAGTAGGTAAATCCATTAGAAAACACCGCGCCTCGCTCACCATCACCCCCCACGTTTGAAATGAGGCGATCTGAGATCAGCACGGCACCCAAAGGCACGTAACCTGANGTTAGCCCTTTGGCACAAGTGATGATATCGGGCGTGATATCAAATACCGACTCCGACGCAAACCAATCACCGAGACGCCCAAAACCCGTCACAACCTCGTCAGAAATGTAGATCACGTCGTATCGGCGACAAACCTCCAGACAGGCAGCATGGTAGCCCGCCGGGGGCACGATCACACCGCCTGATGCCAGTATCGGCTCTGCAATAAATGCGGCAACACGTTCGGGCTCAACTTCAAGAATTTTTGCTTCCAGTTCAGCGATAAGTTTCTGGCAAAAAGCTGCCTCATCCAGATCCCCGGCANTACGGTAGCTGTTTGGAGAAGATACGAAATGAACCTGGTCGAGCTGGGTGTCCAGCCAGTTCTTGTCACGCGGCTTACCGCACACAGCAGCAGAAAGATAAGTGCTGCCATGATAGGCATCATGACGNGTAATAAACTGTTTTTTCTCAGGGCGNCCNAGTACGTTGTTGTANAACAGGCAAAATCGAAGTGCAGAGTCGATTGCTGTAGANCCTCCAGTGGTATAGAAAANATGATCAAGATCGCCAGGTGCGACGNTTGACANCCGATCNGCCAATCGTGCCGCCGGTGCTGTTGGATGACTCCATGGNCTGNTATAAGACAANTGAGCGGCCTGATNAGCGATTGCATCGGCAATCTCCTGGCGGCCNTGNCCCACATTGACACACCACATACCGCCTGGTCCGTCCAGCAANCGATTNCCCTGATCNTCGTAAACGTACACGCCTGCACCTGAACCAATAATCGTACGGCTTGTATNTGGTCGATCAAANGACNCCCAGGGATGCACNACATGTTCNTCCATTTNACGAATGGTCGATAGGTCAGNAGGNNCAAAATCTGAATTAGTCATCNGGANCTCCGNATTGCANTCAATCGCAAAGTCGTTAGCTACTNCTGTTGAGCAGGGTGGTATTAACGTCGGCAAGGGTNCCCGGTGCCGGGGAGGCCTCAAGCGACATTANAGGNACCAAGGCCTTTAACTGCTGGTGAAACTGAAGGACACCGTCTTCCAGGTCNGACANGTTATTCAGNGGGAATACGCTGGTGTGGGCTGCNTCCTGCAGCCNGCGCACCAGNTCGTGNTCTTCACGCNCGGTGATTTGATCGATGCGCCCACTGAGATATCGTACNGCCGCNAGCTCGCGGTTTTCGCCGGGCAGNCGGTACTCACGGCTGATGACCCGGGTAGTCGCCGCCCCCTGCGGNAGTGACATGTAAAAGCCNGCTTTTTCCGGATAGAAGTAGATCACNGTATTGGGGAAAAGACCAAAATAAAGCCACAAACGCTGATTTTCTTCAGGCAGATGCGCCTGTCTGGGAAGCAGTGACTTGTAGCGCGCGACACTCCAGCTGCGCGCCGGATAGTCATCTACGACACCCGTGGACATCGGAATATTCCCCAGATAACTGTCACAGTAGTCCCGCCCATAGAGTTCATGCAGCGCTGGATGTGCAACCGGCACGTGGTAACCCTCGTTGTCTACGTCGTGAAAGAATTTCCAGTTGTAATCCACCACTTCATCATACTCGGCTCCCCAGGGAACCATTTCTTCTAATTTGTATGGTGTGATTTTTTCGCTGATACCACCAAATTGATTGGCTACAGACCGGCTTTGTGCGCCTTCGAAACAAATAAATATGAAGCCATTCCATATTTCCAGATCTATAGGCACCAGCGCATTGCTATTTTTTTTCAGTTCAGGAAAGCCCTGAGGCCTGGGCACGCTCTTCAGTGCCCCATTCAGCTGATATGTCCAGCCATGAAAAGGGCAACGAAGCACATGACCGCAGTTACCTTGTCGATCCGGGGCCACACGAGATCCCCGGTGACGACAGACATTGTGAAAAGCATGAATCTCACCACTTTCATCCCTGACCAGTACAGCCCGCTCTTTGGCGAGATTGAAAGTTAGATAATCCCCCGTTCGGGCCAGTTCAGATATATGTCCAGCCAATATCCACTGATGCCGAAAAATATGATCAATCTCGAGCTCACACAACTCCTCGCTGGTGTAAGTCCAGGGTGCAAGCATCNGACCATTNCGACGAGTTTCAANCATTGGATCCTTTTCTCATNCTNCTGGCGCGNTNNGCTGANTTGAATCAGTCTACGGGAAGTNTGTCGATNCGCTCAACANATTTTTNAACAGAACTGAGGNCTAGACTTACTCTGAGAGCANCAGAATACTTTNCATATCCCATCGCAACCNTNACAGGATNCANCGGTCGTAGTTCTCACCCTGAATTTCCTGTGCTGAAGAACGATTGTGCGAGCCGCACAAACAAATAACTCTAGATTCTGGGTTTCCATCAAATCATTGTGATATAAACGCCCCATTCACCTCATCGTGATTTAGACTGCGTGGCGCTGATTCATGCCACAGTGGCTCTGCCTATGACGAAACTGCCCCAAGAAATTTTCAAAGCCTACGACATACGCGGNATTGTCGACAAATCTCTAACAGAAACTGTCACCAGCCAGATCGGCCAAGCCATTGGCACTGAGGCCACGCTGGCGGGTGATCAAAGCGTTGTGATCGGCCGTGATGGCCGCCTGTCCGGCCCGTCGCTGGCAGCGGCACTGTCAGCGGGTATTCGCTCTACCGGTTGCGACGTGATTGATATCGGCATGGTCCCTACACCCGTAACTTACTTTGCAACGCACCATCTGGAGACAGGTTCCGCTGTTTCCATCACCGGAAGCCATAACCCGCCCGAATACAACGGCCTGAAAATCATGATCACCGGCGAAACCTTGGCCGGCGACCGAATTCAAATGCTGCGTAAACGTATTGAAGATCAAGACCTGCTCAGTGGAAACGGTACCCATCACCATGANTCAGTCATTGACGCTTACGCTGCGCGGATCACTGGTGATATCACACTCCAACGCCCGCTCAAGGTAGTCCTTGACTGCGGCAACGGTGTCGGGGGCAGTATCGCACCCCGGTTGTTACAGGAAATCGGGTGCGACGTCATCGAGCTTTTCTCTGAAGTAGACGGTNCGTTTCCCAATCACCACCCGGATCCCAGCCAACTCGAAAACCTCAATGACCTGATTGAGACCGTTATTGCAACTAACGCAGATTTCGGTATGGCTCTGGACGGGGATGGCGACCGACTGGGCGTCGTGTCAGGCACTGGTGACATTGTTTTTGCCGACCGCCAACTGCTGTTGCTTGCCCGGGACGTTCTGTCCCGAAATCCCGGTGCTGAGATCATCTACGATGTGAAATGCTCCAGGGTCCTGCCTGATGCGATCCGAGAAGCCGGTGGACTACCAACCATGTGGAAAACNGGACATTCGTTTATCAAAGCAAANCTCAAAGAATCTGGTGCAGTACTTGCGGGTGAAATGAGCGGGCATATCTTTTTCAAGGAGCGCTGGTATGGATTCGATGACGGTATTTATGCCGCAGCCCGACTNTGTGAATTACTATCCGCACAGNACGAAACCCCCACAGCAGTATTCAAAAGTATCCCGGAACTCGTCAGTACGCCCGAATTACGCCTTGAAATGGAAGAAGGGAAACACCACGCACTGGTCGAGCGGTTAGTCAGGAACGCGCAGTTTCCAACCGGANAGATCTGCACAATTGACGGCATACGTGTGGACTTTGAGAACGGTTTCGGCCTCGCCAGAGCCTCTAACACCACGCCCACGGTGATCCTGCGATTTGAAGCTGACAACCAACAACAACTGATCGAAATCCAAGAACAATTCCGCACCCAGCTTCTGGCACTTCAGCCTGAGCTGAAACTGCCCTTTTAGTGGTGCACANCCGACCNACTGTCGANCGCTNACCTCAGCGACCGGCACCAGNACNNNGCACCATNGACAGTGNCTGGNCNTCAAGCAAGACCCGACAATCGCTACTGGCGNGGTGCNNTGTNTACGCTNCTGGCNTGCCTGCTCTTTTCGACCCAGGATGCACTGATCAAATGGCTNTCTGACGACTATACGCTGTTACANNTGCTGTTGATTCGCAGCGCCCTCAGCGTACCCTTGATGGTTCTTGCTGTNCGTGCCCGACATGGCTGGCAAGGTTTAANCACCACAAAACCNGCAGCGCACATACTTCGTGCGTTCTTTAATNTGATCGCGTTCTTAAGCTACTACTTTGCTATCTCAAGAATGCCATTGGTNGACGCAGTATCGATCGTNGCCTCCTACCCTATCTTTTTGACGTTGCTGTCTGGTCTCGTGCTTGCAGAACACCCCAATGGACGACAAATACTGGCCATCATTACTGGATTTATTGGTGTCATATTTATTGTGCAGCCCGGCGGCAGTGAAGTCGACTGGTTAGGCGCTGGCGCAGCACTGTTCGGCTGCTTGATGTTTGCGGCACTCGCTATACAAACTCGCCGAATGTCGGTCTCAGAATCGACCGAATTAATGCTACTGACAGGTTCAGCACTGATTCTGCTTGTTTCAGCCTTGGCGGCGCCCTTTCTGTGGATTCAACCATCAGCCAACGAATTCGCCTTAATGCTCTTGTTAGGTCTGATAGGCCTGGGGGGTCAATATTTCCTAACCAACGGTTTCAAGTATGCGCCGGTCTACATCGTTGGTGCGCTGGAATACAGCACACTGGGCTGGGCTGCTTTTTACGGCTGGGTTATTTTTCACGACCTGCCGACAGCCACAGTGATCGCAGGTGCTTTGCTGGTGGTCGGCAGCGGTCTGGTTGTTCTCGTGTCAGAACCCGGCAAACAGAACTGACTGTCTTAGAGGTCTCCTCGATCAATTTCCAGTGCGGTAGGTTGACGATAACCTCGCGGCAGATTTCCGCCACGCTGTGCCCGAGATCCCAGGTAAAGGTCGATATCGGCTGGCTTCAGCTTCATATGCTGTTTGCCACTGTATAACCGTAACTTATCACCCTCACGGAAAACGACTACAGCAACCAGTTTCTCTTCACCCGATTTGTACCGGGCAGTCGGAACATTAATGATCTTGACTCCTTTACCCTTGGACATCACTGGCAGATCGGCCAACGCAAATACCAGCAACCTGCCTGCACTGGTCACGGCTGCTAGCCAGTCATCTTCGTAATCATGTACCAGTTGAGGAGACAGAACGCCAACATCACGGACGCGCAACACAGCTTTGCCTGATTTATTGCGGCTTATTAATTCTCCAAGCGGCGCCACGAATCCATAGCCAGCATCGGTTGCCAGCAAATACTGAGTCTCAGGAGAACCCATCATGAGGCCTTTGAAAATCGCGCCCTGTGGCGGCTTCAACTGCTTGCTGACCGGCTCGCCCATCCCCCTGGCGGATGGCAGCGTGTGTGCCGGCATGGTATAGGTTCTGCCCGTCGAGTCTATCGAGAGAAGCATCTGATTGCTGCGTCCTACAGCAGAATGAAGGTATCCGTCATCACCACGGTAATTCAACTCTCGCGGATTAACATCCGCACCCTTGGCAGCACGAATCCATCCTTTTTCAGAAAGGACGACCGTGATTGGTTCTGATGGAATCAAATCGGTTTCACTCAGCGCCCGCGCAGCTTCTCGTTGTACCAAAGGTGACCGGCGCTCATCTCCAAATTCTTCTGCATCTGCAAGCAGTTCATCCCGGACAACCCGTTTCAGCTTGTCCCGGGACTTAAGAATCTTCTGAAGGTCAGCTTTTTCACGTGCGAGTTCTTCTTCTTCTCCTTTAATCTTGATTTCTTCCAATCGAGCGAGCTGGCGCAGGCGAAGATCGAGAATGGCATCTGCCTGATCTTCCGACAGTTTGAAACGCCGCATCAACACAGGCTTTGGTTTATCCTCTTTGCGTATGATCTTTATAACCGTGTCCAGATTCAGAAACGCTACGAGCAGCCCTTCAAGAATATGTAATCGTTTGATAACCCTGTCTAAACGAAACTGAAGTCGGCGTTTGACAGTGGCTAGACGAAAATCCAGCCACTCACGCAACAACTCCTTAAGGTTGTAGACCTTAGGCCTCCCATCAAGACCGATAATATTCATGTTGACACGGTGACTCTGTTCCAGCGAAGTCGTCGCAAACAAATGAGCCATCAACGTTGAATGATCGACCCTGTTCGACCGTGGTTCAATCACCAGGCGGGTCGGATTTTCATGATCTGATTCATCACGAATGTCGACAACCATGGGTAGTTTTTTAGCCGACATCTGTGCGGCGACCTGTTCAACTATTCGTTCTCCCGATACCTGATAAGGAAGCGCGGTCACAATGATATTACCCTCCTCCCCCACCCACACGGCTCGTTGGCGAATAGACCCTGTGCCAGTTTTATAGATCTCAAACACTTCCTCGGCTGGTGTGATGATCTCTGCTTCGGTCGGAAAGTCCGGCCCTCGAATATGCTCTGTCAACCCTTCGATACTGACCCGGCTGTTTTCGAGCAAGCGTACGCACGCGGACACAACCTCGCGAATATTATGTGGGAGAATATCGGTCGCCATGCCCACTGCAATTCCGGAAGCACCATTCAGCAGAATGGTCGGCAACCTCGATGGCAAGTTTCTGGGCTCTGACAGCGTGCCGTCAAAGTTTGGCCCCCAGTCGACCGTACCCTGGCCAAGTTCCGACAGCAGCACATCGGCAAAGCGCGACAACCTGGCTTCGGTGTAGCGCATTGCAGCAAAGGACTTTGGATCATCCTGTGAGCCCCAGTTCCCCTGTCCATCGATCAGGGGATAGCGAAAACTGAACGACTGAGCCATCAGCACCATCGCCTCATAGCATGCTGCATCGCCGTGGGGATGAAATTTTCCGAGTACATCGCCCACGGTTCTTGCGGACTTCTTGTGTTTATTGCTGGCATTCAGACTCAATTCAGACATCGCGTAAATGATTCGGCGTTGAACGGGTTTTAGCCCATCGGACAAACGTGGTAAGGCCCTGTCCAGGATCACATACATCGAATAGTTAAGGTATGAGCGCTCCGTGAACTCCGAGAGCAAGACTCGTTCGAGATCTCGCGCGGGCGGAANCGGCTTACGAGGCTTGTGCTTTGATGAACTGCGGGTGGTTCGTTGAGGCATCGTGCAAGAAAACTCCAGTGTCTGTGGCAAAATCGAGGCTACGCATACATTTAACCATCACCNGGCCATTATAGCGTCCTGCCTGATGGTTGAGATCTCAACGCCAATGAATATCAATCATAAATCGATGATNCTTGATGATGGCTCCAAACCATGTTCTCGCACCACGCTGCTTGAACTTCTTTCAGCGCTGAAAATCGAGCACAAGACGGTCAGCCATGAGGCCATGTTTACGGTGGCCCAGAGCAAAAGCCTGCGTGAAACCGATCCTCACGGCGGTTATACCAAAAACCTGTTTATGCGCAACAAGAAAGGTGTAATGTGGCTCATCACCTGTAATGAAGACCGCCGAATCGATCTTAAGGCGCTCGCCGCAGCGATGGGGTACACGGGCTCAAATAGTCGATTTTCTTTCGCATCCGAAGACAGGCTGGGCCGGCATCTCGGTGTATCGCCAGGTGCTGTCTCACCACTGGCATTGATCAATGACACTGGAAATCTAGTTCAGTTCGCTATTGATATCTCNCTGCTTGACCACGAAGTGATCCATCTTCATCCACTGGACAATCACCATACCACCACGATATCTGTACAAGATCTGATACAGTTTGCACAATACACCGGGCANAAACCAGCCCGACTTGAGTTTGACCCATTTGGTGGNGTCAGCCGTTTCAGCACCGCTGAACAGTCCACATAACCNCANNGNCNAGGAGTAAGGAAACGTGGCCAGCAACCCATTGCACCTGTCTTTGTTTGAGCTCTACACCGCTTTNCGCAGTGNNNACATGACGGCNGGAGACCTTACTGAACAGGCCATAGAACAACACAACACCNCGCTTGGTGCTTATAAATACTGGCAGCCNCAGGATGCCCGCAACGCAGCTGCCNGGNCAGATNCNTCATTTTCNGCTGGNGAAGACCANGGACNTCTCCAGGGTATACCCGTNTCGGTCAANGACCTTTACAACGTCGACGGCCTACAGACNTTNGCCGGGTCACCGGNTTCCATTCCGGACAGCNTGATGACACAAGGACCGGTTNTCACCGGNCTTAACAGGCAACAAGCTGTCTTTATNGGGAAAACNCATACGGTCGAATTCGCTTATGGCGGCTTAGGAGTTAACAGCCACTGGGGGACGCCANGAAACCCGTGGGATTCAACAGAACACCGNGTGCCAGGNGGNTCAAGCAGCGGTGCGGGTGTCAGCCTACAGGANGGCACTGCCCTGCTTGCGCTGGGATCAGACACTGCNGGNTCGGTNCGNATACCAGCCAGNATGACCGGCAACGTCGGGCTCAAAACCAGCTTTGGNCGATGGTCACTGGAGGGCATTTTNCCGCTGAGCCCGACCCTTGATACCGCNGGNATTCTGACGCGTACCGTTGCNGATGCGGTTTTTGGCTTTGCNGCAATGGANCCTGAACACCAAGGACGNGCACTAGAATTTATTGATCAGGCGAGTCACTGCACAACCNGCGATTTTGNAATTGGCCGGGGAGANTCGGTACTGTGGGAGGAATGCGANCCNGGAATTGTTGAATCAGTAGAGNCNGCTCTAAACGANCTNAGCCAGAAAGGNGTTCGTATGACAGATGCCCGCTTACCTGAAGTCAGCGCTGCCATTGAATTACTTAAGGCCGGCAACGTGACGGCGGCCGAAATCNACGAGTTNCTNTCCNCCAAAATGCCCGAGTGGCTCGANATGCTGGANCCCCTTGTGTCTCAGCGAATCCTTGGTGGTGCTTCCATGTCNGCAACGGAATACCTGAAGCGCCGTCGGCATATCAACCAACTGCAACTCAGNGCAAANNCCAGGTTTGAATCNANCGACGTTATCGTAAGTCCGACAGTNNCCATCACCCCACCCAGGCTCGANGATGTTCAACAGGTCGATCNTTACGGACCGCTTAACCTGATGTCGNTGCGNAANACCTGCTCCGGCAATACTCTGGGNTTGTGTGCTCTGACATTACCTGTCGGACTGGATAATGCAGGNCTGCCTGTNGGGTTGCAGNTCATGGCACGCCACGGNGCNGAAGAAAAACTGCTTGCCATCGCTCTTTGTATTGAAAAAGTAATCGGGACCTCGAAAGACAGACTAGGCACGCCTGCNATCNCTCCTCTNTAAAACATCCATGTCTGAAGAAAATCGGAAAAGACCACCGCTGGGGATTCGAGTTCANGACCATNGCACGGTCTACAGTGGTTACCTCAAGGTNGACCGGTACAAACTNTCACACGAACACTACCAGGGCGGNTGGAGCNAAGTACTGGATCGTGAAGTCATGCACCGNAAAGAAATTTCTGCTGTGCTGCCCTATGACCCGNATCGCCAGGAANTTGTTCTGATCGAACAGTTTCGCATCGGAGCNTGGGCTGGATCNTGGCCTCATCCCTGGCTGCTCGAATGNGTTGCCGGTGTCATGGAGACCGGTGAGACCGCCGGTGACGTGGCCATCCGGGAGGCCCAGGAGGAGGCAGGATGCGTCATCACAGAACTGGAGTTGATCGGGCGTTTCTTCAGCACCCCCGGTGGCAGTTCAGAATTGATCAACCTGTTCTGTGGGCGTACTGACGCCTCTGCAGTCGGCGGCTATCACGGCCTTAGTGAAGAAGGCGAAAACATCAAAGCCGAGAGTTGGCCTTTGGCGGACGCACTTGCGCTGCTGGAAGACGGCAACATCTGCAACGCCAAGACACTGATCGCACTGCAGTGGCTGGCCCTGAACCACGGTAGACTGCGCGAGAACTGGCGTACCTAACTACTCCTGTAGGCCTACCGGCTTGAATCGACCGGTACACGTCACGATATTGTCAGAGTTGTCCTGTCCCCGACTGGAGTTCTCAGCAAAACCGCTATCCACTGATCACATCGGCCAGTCTGTCAGCAGCTTCGTTGACATCGTCCCGGCTGATATCGAGATGTGTGACTGCCCTCATTCTTTCGTTGTCTATTGCACCAATCCATATCCCCTGTTCGCGCAAGCGGGCAGAGATGTCCTGGGCAGACAACTGTGATCCCGACACATTGAAGAAGATGAGATTGGTCTGCACGTCCTCGCTCACCAGCTGAACACCGGGAATCTCTGATACGCGTTTAGCAAATTGCCGGGCATTGCTATGATCGTCCGCCAGGCGTTCAACATGATTCGCCAGCGCCCAGCTGCCAGCAGCGGCTATGATCCCAGCCTGCCGCATTGCCCCACCCACGCGATGCTTCCAGCGCCATGCCTCATCGATAAATTCATGGGTACCCGCAAGCACAGCTCCGACTGGACAGCCCAGACCTTTGCTTAGATCGAGCCACAGCGAATCGACGGTCGCTGCAAAATCCGCCGCCGGAACGCCGGAGGCGACGACAGCATTCATCAGCCGGGCACCATCCATGTGCAGGTTCAAACCATGTTCACGCGCGACGGCTGCAACACCCTGAAGCGTCGACAACGGCCAGACGGCCCCACCACCTCGGTTCGATGTCTGCTCCACAACGACCAGGCGGGACCTTGGCGCATGATAGGAATTGGATCGAATCGCTTTTTGAACATCTTCCGCATCAAAAACACCGCAGTCGCCATCGAGCGCACGAACGAGGGATCGTGAAAGTACAGCCGGACCACCGGCTTCATAATTGATGATATGCGCCGACTGATCTGCAATGATTTCATCCCCCGCCCCACAGTGAACCGCCAATGAAATCTGGTTACACATCGTGCCGGAGGGCAGGAACAGGGCGTCCTCCTTGCCTAGAAGTTCTGTGACCTCATGGCAGAGCTTGTTGACACTCGGATCCAGTCGGTGCTGCTCATCACCGACCTCTGCTGATGCCATAGCTTCGCGCATAGCAGGGGTGGGCTGGGACTGTGTATCGCTATAAAGGTTGATTCTGACTGCTTTCATGACTTACTCCAGTAACTGATTCGGTTCGGACCCGCAGAACATTGAAGGGCAATACGTAGTCTCAGGTTTGACGCAGCAAGCGTATCAAACTCGAGGTATCCCAGCGGCCACCACCACGCGCCTTGACCGAAGCATAAAATTGATTGACCAGTGCGGTAACCGGTAGGAGCGCACCATTACGATTGGACTCAGCCAAACACAAGCCAAGATCTTTTCGCATCCAATCCACTGCAAACCCAAATTCGAACTTATCTTCGTACATCGTCACGCCCCGGTTTTCCATCTGCCACGACTGGGCTGCTCCTTTTGAGATCACATCGAGCACCTGTTTAACATCCAAATTAGCCTTGTCTGCAAAATTNACTGCTTCAGACAAACCTTGTACGAGTCCGGCAATCGCAATCTGGTTGACCATCTTTGTAAGCTGTCCATTTCCGACCGGGCCCATCAACTGACAGGCGCGCGCATAACTGTCAATCACNGGTTTCACGCGATCGAATGGACCGGATTCACCGCCAACCATGACAGTCAGAATACCGTTCTCTGCACCAGCCTGGCCGCCGGATACCGGCGCGTCGAGGAAACTGAATCCAAGGCCATCAGCCTGGGCTGACAGTTCCCGCGCCACCTCAGCCGAAGCTGTTGTGTGATCAACGAAGCAAGCACCGGCTGCCATGCCCGAATAAGCNCCGTCCGAGCCGATAGTCACCGAACGGATGTCATCGTCATTACCAACGCAGGCAAAAACAACGTCCGCCCCACTGGCAACTTCGGCCGGCGTATCCGCCTGGGCGCCACCGTGTTCCTCAACCCATTTGCTTGCTTTATCTTTACTGCGGTTGTAAACACGAACACTGTAACCCGCCTTTGAGAGGTGCCCTGCCATCGGATAACCCATAACTCCGAGTCCGATAAACGACACGTTTTTGACTGATTCATTCATTCCCTTTACCTCAACGATTACCTGTCTCGACTGTCAATTATGATATATCTAGTATCGATGACTCCACTGATCCTACTCTAAAAGAAATCTGACAACGATGAAGTCACCCAGAATTACCGTACGTCGAGCCACGGCAGCCGACGCACCGACACTGACCGAGTTTAACATCGCCATGGCGCAAGAAACCGAGGATCATCCGCTGGATCGATCCACAGTACTCGCGGGTGTTACACGACTTTTTCAACAACCGGAACATGGGTTTTATCTGGTCGCAGAATGCGACAAAACAGTTGTCGGTGCACTGATGATCACAAAGGAGTGGAGTGACTGGCGAGACGGTCTGTGGTGGTGGATACAAAGTGTCTATGTCATCAAAGCACAACGCCGTCGCGGTGTATTCCGGACACTTTATAAGCGTGTTTGTGAACTTGCACAAAGTGAGGATGACGTTTGCGGCATTCGCCTTTATGTGGAAAAAGACAATTCAGGNGCACAGTCGGTATATCGCGAAATGGGCATGTCAGAAACACACTACCGGTTATATGAAGCATCCCTGCAAACAATGGATACTCCATCTCATGACTAAAGCTGCAGAACTCAAGACCCAGGCCTGTGCGGAAATAGATGCCCGACGGGATGACATCATCGCGATTGGTGAATCTATCCTTCGAAATCCGGAGACCGGCTTCCGGGAGGTTAAAACCGAACAANTGGTCGCCCGTACGCTGAATGACCTTGACCTGGAGACCCAAACCGGGCTCGCCATTACCGGGGTCAAGGCAAAGATTGCCGGCGACACTGCAGGACCAACACTGGCACTGATCGGCGAACTGGATAGTCTCAGGATTCCCGATCACCCATTTGCCGATACTGAAACAGGGGCTGCCCACGCCTGCGGACACAATGCTCAGATTGCCGGAATGCTGGGGGCAGCCATGGGCCTCGTCACCTCGAACATCTGCAGTCAACTCGGTGGCGCTATAGCATTTATCGCTGTTCCCGCCGAAGAGTTGATTGAGGTCGGCTACCGTATGGANCTTCGAGAACAGAACCACATTGAGTTTCTGACCGGCAAGGCTGAATTTATCCGCAGAGGCCATTTCGATGATGTGGACATGGCTCTGATGTGCCACACCAAAAATGATGACACCGCATCTCACGTCGCAAATTCATCCAACGGCGCAGTAATCAAGAAAATCCGCTTCCTGGGTAAAGCGAGTCACGCCGGTGCTCGCCCGCAGGCCGGCATTAACGCCCTCAATGCGGCTAATCTAGCAATGACGGCAATTGCGTTACTTCGCGAGACGTTTTATGACGAAGATACAATTCGCATCCACCCCATTATTACCCATGGTGGAGATGCAGTCAGTGCCGTACCGGCAGAAGTNATCGTCGAGACATTTGTTCGCGGCAGAACACTAGAAGGCATAGTCGATGCNAACAATAAGGTCGATCGCGCGGTCCGCGGCGCAGCCATTGCGATTGGCGCTACCGCTGAGATCGAAACNACAGCAGGCTACCTNCCCCAAACCAATAATCGCACCATGAGTGAACTGTGGGGACAGAATGTGAAATGTCTCTACGGCGAAGATCAGTTCTATATCGAAGATCACCGCACAGGATCCACCGACATGGGCGATCTCGGTCATATTATGCCCGTGACTCATCCCTATATATTCGGCGCTACAGGCAACGGTCACGGCAACGACTACCTAATGGCAGACAAAGAAGCGGTCTACATCAACATGGCCAAACTGCTGGCTATGACCACGATCGACCTTCTCTGTGACGAAGGGCGNCAAGCACGGGAAATTCTGGCCGGACAGCGGCCCAAGCTGTCCAAATCCGAGTATCTGGAATTCAATCGTAATCTCATGAAGAAAGTNCGCTACACACCCGACGAAGTGACCCATGAATAACCAATCGTCGACTCACAGCTTGAAAGCGCTGACCCGGTACTTTCAGCGAGTCGAAGCGGTCGATGTTCCGCANACCGGGAAATCCTATCTGGCACACGCTATCGGAGTCTATCGCGATCTCAAAGCCTGGGGCTGGACGGAAACTGCAGCCCGTGCTGGTCTTTTTCATTCCATATATGGTACGGAGATCTTTCAGGGNTTCACCCTGCCGTTGTCTCAACGCGATGAAATTCGCTCCATGATCGGTGACCACGCTGAGTTTNTCTGCTACCTCAACTGCGCGCTCAAACGCCGTCAGTTTGACACTGAGGTTGCAAGGGGCTTTGGGCCATATCGGATCGGGGATCGCTTCNAAAATACNCTCATCGATCTCAGTAACACTGTGTTTCTGGAACTGTGCGAACTGCATCTTTGTGACTGGCTGGAACAGGTCACTCGGGCGAAGGGCTGGGATTACCGTCGCCAGGGCTACCGACAGATTGCTTTACAACTCGGTGGTACTGGACTTCAGAAATACAGGGCCATTTTCGACCGGGCCCCGGAACAGGCCTGGTTCGACGGCTATCTCTGGCCTCAAAGCGCCAAGGGCTGACCAACATGCCCAATAAACCCTTGGTCAGCCCGAACCTCACTGAAGCGGGCACCTCATACCGACGTCAATGAATACACTTATCGCAGGGGGCGCCGGTTTTATTGGCTTGAACCTGGCTGAGGCTATTTTGCGCCGTGGTGAGCACGTGGCCATTTATGATCCGGGTGCGGTGCCTGGCGCAGCACAACGTACCTTCGATGAACTCCCCGGTTCCTGGTGTCATATCCAGGAAAGCGTGATCGACAGTGAGGCACTCGCCAGTACATTGACAGAACAGCGTATCGAACAGGTTTTCTACGGTGCAGCTGTCACTTCAGGGCCTGAGCGCGAACGTGACACACCCGAAAGCGTTTTGTCGGTAAACCTGGTTGGCCTCGCCACCGTAGCACGGCTGGCCGCAAAAACCGACATTCGACGTCTGATCAACCTCAGTTCCGGTTCAGCCTACGGACTACCGGATGAAGATGAATCCGACTGGCCCCCAACACTTCGCGAAGAACACACCCGTGAGCGACCTGTCTCGCTGTACGCACTAAGCAAATTTGCGACTGAAATTGCGACACGTCGAATCGCAGCACTGACAGGTCTTGACGCACTGAGCGTGCGCTTGAGTTCGATATTCGGACCCTGGGAACGGGACACCGGGTTTCGCGATACGCTCAGCGCCCCCCTGCAGGCCTCAGTCGCTGCCCAGTGCGGTGAACCCGTGATTCTTGAGCGGCATGAATCTCGAGACTGGACCTACAGCCGCGATGTGGCCGATGCCCTACTCGCACTCATGTCACATCAGAATCCTAAGTACGATCTTTATAACATTACCGCGGGCCGTACCTGGGGTACGATTGATTGGTGTAAACAACTCGCCCGATATTTTCCCAACTCCAGTTACCGGCTTGCAGAGGCAGACGACACACCGACTATCGATCTTTATTCAACGACTGACCGTCCTCCCTTGGATCCAGGGAGACTACGCGATGACCTGGGCTACACTCTGCCGTATCACATCGACACCATGTTTGCTGATTTTAGACAGTGGCTGTCGGCTAATCCGGACTTCTGGGTTCGGTAAACAACAGATTAACTGGCGTAACCCGGTAGCTCCCGGTCCAGCACGCGCATCATCGCGTCCAGATAAAGACGATCACGGTCTGCCGGTGAAAAGCGGTCGTGTGGCACAGGTGACTTGACCTGCTTAATGACGTCCTCGGATATGGGTGCAAGTTCACGCTGGGTTGTCATCGCCAGTATCTGATTTCGGCAGACCCGTTCGAGTCTATAAAGTCGCTTATAGGCCTGTGCCACAGTTTCCCCAACCACCAGCACGCCATGGTTCTTCATGAATACCACATCATGATCACCAATCAGGGCAGCCAATCGCTCACCCTCCACCAGAGAATCAGCACCTCCAGCATAAGCATCGTCATAAGCAATACGTCCATGAAAAGAGGCGGCAGTCTGGCTTGCTGTGATCAGTCTATTGTCTTCTAACATATTCAACGCCAGTGCCCAGGTCTGGTGCGTATGCATCACGACGCGGGCACCGGTAATCCGGTGGATAGGCGTGTGAATACAATGTGCCGAAAGTTCTACATATCCGGTGCCCTCAAGGGTCTGACCTGACTCGTCGAACACGATCAGATCGCTGGCCCTGGCTTCTGACCAGTGCAAACCAAAGGGCAGTATCAGGTAGCGGTCCTCATAGCCAGGCACCGTTACGGTGAAATGATTGTCTATGCCCTCTTCCAACTCATGCAGCACAGCGAGTCGATGAGTAGCTGCCAGATCTATCCGGGCCTGTTTCACAAGGTCTGTCACTCGGTTTGCCGACAGTGACTGAATACTCATCGTGTCTCTCCTGTTAGTGTTTTACGAAACCCCCGGGACAATAAGCATCAAACAGTTGGGAACAGCAAAACTCAAGGCATTCGTTAAGAAAATTTGGCCTGGCCCTATGCGAATCATCCGTGTAACCCGTTAGTTCAGATTTGCCAGTAACTCTAAAGCTGCCCGCGGGCACGGCGCTCCATTGGCAACAGCACATCATAGGTAAACTGGTGTACGGGTGTCGGTACGCCCACTTGATTACCAAATCGTACGATTGCACCGTTCCAGGCATCCAGCTCAGAGGGTCTTCCGGCCAGAATATCGCGCATCAGCGATGCTGTGGTGTCGTGTGGCACACCGTGATAGAAGTCCCACATCTGCTGTTTGAGGTTATCTGGCAGGGGATATCCCAGCGCCCCGCCGACTGCAATACCCTCGTCCATAGCCTGGTCAACCAATGATCTGAGTTCCGGCTGGTCGCACACCACACCCAGGCTGCTCTGCGACAGCGCTCCCAGCCCGGCCCAGGATCCGACCAGTAGTAGTTTCTGCCAAAGCGCACAGCGGATGTTGTCACTGACTTCGGTCTCGATCCCAGCTCCCCGGAATACATCGGCCAATACCTCTACCCGGCTTGACCTTTCACCATTGAGTTCACCACACTCAATGTAGGCTGCTGGGTTCAAGTGCCGAATGACGCCTGGCGACTCGATTTCGCTGAATATTCGAGACAAACCACCGAGCACGCTCCCCTCACCAAAAGTGCTTGCTAATTGATCAGGTGCATCAACACCATTCAAAAACGGCAACATCACGGTCGCGTCACCCAGCAGGGGCCCCAGAACCGGAATGATTTCGGCGACGTGCCAGCTCTTGACGGCGATAATCACCACATCAACTTCACCAATGTCAGCAGGCTGATCAGTAACCTGTGGTTTCTCCAGGTGCACATCACCGACCGGGCTAATGACCTTGAGCCCGTTTTTCTGCATGGCTTCAAGATGCGGCCCCCGGGCGATGAACGATACCTCGTAGCCCGCGTCTACCAGACGCGCACCGTAATAGGCGCCAAGTCCACCGGCTCCAAAGACTGCAAAACGCATTAATTTATCCTCGCCCCGTTCACTGGCATTAAATCTTAAGCTTTTAGACACCTCGGACCACAACACATCTATTATGCACCGGCGTGCACCAGCCAACAGGTGCTATTCGTGTAAACCCCCGATTCCTATCGGTAAGTTTCAAGGTCCTGAATCATAGGGCGCTTAACCTTATCCAGTAACTCGGCGTCCCGGTTTCTGACTGACCCAATAGTCTACAGAATCTGAGTTCCAGTATTTATGCTCTTCAGCATTGATCCGTACCGCATTGTTCATGTTCGCAGCAACGGGGTAAGGTTTCAGGCTCCGNTTGCCCAGAGCGCCAGTGCTCGGCATACNGAGCNTAGNGTAATTCCACGATCACTTCACAAGTGTCCTGGTTGCCGAGTGGTCGCATAATCGCCGCTGTTCGGGCACAAGCAAGGCGACATTGGTGCTAGCGGTCACCAGCAGTAAGAATAGACTTAACTCTGAGTTCTATCTCGTGGCTGCGTTCATTCGCCGAAAGAAATTTGGTCTCAGACACAATCTGACCGACCAGATTAGCGAACTTTTTCTGCCAATCTGAGTCCTCGGCCCTCTTATCTGGACAGTGAACAATCACATCACCGGCCATGGTAGGAATATGTCCGTCAGCATTAATTTGCGGTCGCGATGGTTCTACTCCATCCTGGAGCTGTCTTATTGCCTGCCTGAGCATCCGACGATAACGAGCAATTCCACCATCTGTATTACCCCGATGCTCACCATCATGCTGCGTTATTGACCCCTGCGAAATCTGGGCCTCGTAATCACTAGGCATTCTCTGTCCTTCTTCATAACTCCGTTCAATACCCGTCTGCCCGACAAAATCGACTTTATTCAAACCAACATTATTTCGATTCCCCTTTCCGTCCAGATCAAGATCCTTCCCATAATGGCGCCAGGCAATGATCTTGCAGTGCGTATCGTCTACCGGCAACGTCCACTTGGTAATACCGACTCTTGGAAAAAACTTCTCCCGATCTGGATTCTGGTAAATATCAGGGGGTTGCGCCGTGGCAGGTAGGAAAACTTCGGCTGTGCGCACCCACATATAGTCTTTCCAACGCCTAGCATTGGTCAGAAAAATGCCAATGTCGTCATTCATCGAGTGCCACTCAACGATTGGCAACGCTCCCCAAGCAGGATTAAAGTGTGCCCGCGTTGTTCGTGTGTGCAGAAATACGCTATGAAATGGATCCATGGGATTTTCAGCAACTTGCAGCCAATTACACGGGTAGTCAATCACGTAAGGCACCATGTCGTGGTCAGCAATGCTCATGGTGTCAAAATGCAGGAAAGGCGGTTTCAGTTCCGGGGGCCCCAAATAGGCAAACACCAACCCGTTGTGTTCTATTACCGGATAGGCTCCATGACAGACACGCTCAGGAATTGTGCTGTTCTCAGGCTCACCGGGCACCTCGAGAATTTTTCCGTCTATGTCAAACAGCCAGCCATGGTAACAGCAGCGAATACCATGCTCAGCTGGAATTCCATACTCTAGCGAGGCACGACGGTGGCTACAGTGTTTGTGCAATAACCCAAGGCACCCNGACAGGNCTCGAAAAAGGACGAGTTCTTCGCCAAGCACCTTGATTAACAAGGGCAGGTCTGTGATCTGTTCAACCATCGCAACAGGCCACCAGAATCGCCGCATGTATTCCCCGCATGGGGTACCGACCCCTACACGAGTCAACTCTTGATCGTCAGACAGCTGTGCAGTCCGGNAATAACCACTAAAAGGGCTCGGTTTAGGTGAATCCAAAGTTATCCTCCGGTCGATCGTTGGGTTCTACAATCAATTTTCTAGGGGCTAACTGTCCGTTTGTGCAAACATAGATTGGCCCATTGTTGTGGGTAATCCGTTGCATTTGACCTACAGCACGGAGTCGACAACACTTGTCGAATCTATATGCCGATTTTACTATTGAATCTAGTATATCTACTCTATCTCTGGTTTTTATAGTTTGGAGGAATCGATGAACGAGGCACATATGGAAACAGTCACTGAGTGCCTAAGGACATACTTGTCCATGAACTATGATGAGGCGCGAACCATGCCGCCAGAATTCTATACGTCGGAAACACAGTTCGAACAAGAAAAAGAACGACTCTTTCGTAGTCAATGGATCTGTTTAGGTCGAGTCCAGCAAATTCCAAGGCCCGGCGACTATTTCACAACCACCACGATAAATGAACCATTGATTGTGGTTCGAACAAAGCCAGATNAAATTGCAGTGTTNTCCAATGTCTGCCGGCATAGAGGCNCTGTATTGGNTGAAGGCANCGGCAATACNAAAAGTTTTNTNTGNCCCTATCANGCCTGGACCTACNATCTCGACGGTCAATTACGCCGCGCACCCCTATTNNCGAATAGACCTGATTTNGATCAACACAATTGNCGGTTGCCAACATTTTCCAGCGAGGTATGGGGNGGGTTNATNTACGTTAATTTAGATGGCACTGCANNTCCACTCTCACNACAATTGGACGGNTTGAGCAAATTAACCNANCACTANCACATGGATGACATGGTTGAACTCCATGCTGAAACAAGNNTCTGGGATACCAATTGGAAATGNCTGACCGAGAATTTCATGGAGGGCTATCATCTTTCAACAGTACATCGAAAAACGCTACATCCTATTACTCCAACACGATTATGCTCCCACTTTCCGGCCAGCGAAGGTTATTTTGGGTATTTTTCGGTCTTCCCAACCGATCTGCCGCAACGAGGGAAATACCATCCTGATTTGACAGATGAAGAACAACAACGGTCAGTCATGTTTGCGGTTCCGCCTCTTCACGTAGCGGGGGTTGCCGGACATAAGATGTCCTATTTATATTTACAGCCAGGGTCTGCAGGTACGGTCCGAGTGAAACGCGGTATGGCTTTCTCCGACCCTAACATGTCGGACAATGATTTCAAAAATGCTGTGGACATATTTGAACAAACAATGACCGAAGACAATAATCAACTACGTCGGCTACAACGGGGACTACAATCTCTGTATCTAGGCACGGCTCCGCTTGCCCCAGCCAACTATGAAGGCAATGTGTGGGATTTCTACCATTATCTCGCCCGCAAACTCCTGTAGTCAGAGTAACCAATCAAATTTATCAAATACTTTCTAGAGTGGACTAACTATGAGTGATTCCCCTGCCCAATCAATCATTGAGCTAGAAAATGTCGACAAATTCTTTGGCGATTTTCAAGCGCTCAAGAATGTCAGCTTGAATGTCAACGTTGGAGAAAAAGTTGTTGTGTGCGGGCCATCTGGGTCAGGCAAATCAACCATGATCCGCTGTATCAACCACATTGAAGCGCATGATGCCGGCACCATTACTGTGGATGGGATTGAGCTCACGGACGACATGACAAATGTGTTGACGATACGCCGTGAAGTCGGGATGGTCTTTCAGCAATTTAACCTTTTCCCACATTTAACCGTACTTGAAAATCTGACTCTGGCACCCATGAAGGCTCGCCGTCTATCCAGCAAAGAAGCAAACGATATTGCGATGCAATATTTGGAACGAGTTCAAATTCCAGAACAGGCCAACAAATATCCCAGCCAGTTATCGGGTGGCCAACAGCAGCGGGTCGCGATCGCACGAAGTTTATGTATGCGGCCGAAAATCATGCTGTTTGATGAACCAACTTCCGCTCTCGATCCAGAAATGATCAAGGAAGTGCTCGATGTAATGGTGGAGCTGGCAAACGAAGGCATGACTATGGTGGTGGTAACCCACGAGATGGGCTTTGCTAAAACTGTGGCCGACACCATGGTTTTTATGGACTATGGAGAAATTGTTGAGGTTGCACCGCCCAGCGACTTCTTCACCGCACCTAAAAGCGACAGAACCTCCCTATTTCTGAGTCAGATCCTCTCACATTAGAACTTGCAGAGGTTATCGGCGGAACAACTGACCGTGCCCAGCCAACGCACAGATCTGAGAATCTTTTGCTGGGAGGGGTACGACAGTGCTTCGGTATTAGATCCATTTCGATTCAGACACGACATCAACGTCGAATCCGAATCACTGATCTCAGATTCACTCGCTGCACAGCATGTTTCAACCCGATCGCTCGAAACAGAATTCGATGTACTCAATATC
>PCBE01000014.1 GCA_002731295.1 Acidiferrobacteraceae bacterium
CTGACCACCCTATCCCGGAAGGCCTCAACGGTTAGTCGCGCCACATAAAATCCGTTTGGTTTTCCATTAAAATACCATAATTTAATTATGGTATATATTCACTTGATCAATCCACCATTAGTTCGGACAATGGTTTGGTGTATTCGTTGTCATCGTCGTTGAGATGGCACAGATCACGCCACCTGTTGGTTTTAACCTGTTTGTGATTCAAGGATTGACGGGCGAGACGATCGGTCGAGTCGCACGTGCCGCGTTACCGTTCTTCATCATTATGTTCATAATGGCAATGCTTATTGCACTGGTTCCGGATATCGTGATGTTTCTGCCCAATGCCATAAAGCTCAGGGGATGACAGCTACCCGCTTGAAACAGGTCAATAAATCACTCGTTCGATTATTTTATTGAGGACCATCAGATTTGACTCAAAAGAAGATTGATGTTCGGCTTGCGGTAGACGTCGGTGGGACGTTTACAGACGTCGTACTTAACACGCCCAATACCCAAACCACGTCCAAGGTGCTGACGACGACCTCTACCCCGGAAGAAGCGGTTATCGCCGGTGCGAAAGAGGTCTTCGCGTCAGCGGGTATTGACCCCGCTTCAGTCGATCTTGTACTCCACGGCACGACGCTCGCCACAAATGCGATCCTCGAACGCAAGGGTGCCGTTACGGCGTTGATCACGACTGAAGGGTTTAGGGACGTTCTCGAGATCGGTTACGAAACCCGCTATGACCAGTACAACGTTTTTCTGGAAAAAGTCACGCCACTGGTCCCCAGGGACCGGCGATTGTGTCTTTCTGAACGGATTGACATTAATGGTGAGGTGATTCTTGAACTGGACGAGTCGGCCATACCGGGATTGGTACCCGACCTGACGGCAGCGGGTGTTGAAAGTATCGCGATTGGTTTTCTGCATTCCTATGCCAACCCCACTCACGAGCAGACGGTGGCACGTGTACTGAGCAACCTAATGCCGGATGTCCCGATCACCCTGTCGTCGGGAATTTGTCCGGAGATCCGTGAATACGAACGGCTGTCGACCGCATCGGCCAATGCTTATGTGCGGCCCGCAATGGAAGGATACTTATCCCGGCTTGAAATCGGCCTCGAGGCGATCGGGCTGACCTGCCCGGTACTGCTGATGACTTCGAGCGGTGGTTTGACCACACTGGAAACCGCAAAACAACAGCCGATCAGGCTGGTGGAATCGGGTCCTGCAGGAGGTGCAATTCTCGCCCGTGATCTTGCTGTGGAACTGGGGCTGAACCGAGTGATCTCTTTTGATATGGGCGGCACAACCGCAAAGATCAGCCTGATCGAGGATTTCGAACCAGGAAAAGCACGTGAATTTGAGGTCGACCGGCAGGCTCATTTCAGGAAAGGCAGTGGTTTACCGCTTCGAATTCCCGTTATTGAGATGGTCGAGATCGGCGCAGGTGGTGGCTCTATTGCTCGTATTGACGGTACCGGACGGGTCACGATTGGGCCAGACAGCGCGGGTGCAGATCCTGGACCAGCAGCCTATGGACAGGGCGGCACACAACCTACGATTACCGACGCTGATATCGTGCTCGGAAAAATCGACGCTGAGCAGTTTGCGGGCGGCAAACTTTCTCTGGATTATGACGCGGCTGCCAAAGCCTTGAACACAACTATCGGCAAATCACAGGGACTCACTACCCAGATGTCGGCATTTGCGGTCAATGAAATGGTAGACGAAACCATGGCCAACGCTGTACGTGTTCATACCGTAGAAAAAGGACACGATGTGGCAGAACACTCTGTGATCGCATTCGGCGGTGCGGCGCCGCTGCATGTCGCCAGACTGGTCGACAAGCTGGGTATAGACTGCTTCATCATTCCGGACAATGCCGGTGTCGGGTCTGCCGTCGGTTTCCTCCAGGCACCGATCTCTTATGAAGTTGTACGCAGTCTTCATATGTCCCTTGATAATTTGGATCGCACGCGAATCGACCGGATCTTCGATGAAATGCGAGAGGAAGCCCTGGCAGTAGTCCAAGCTGGTGCAGGCGACAGCCCACTGACTGAAGCACGATCTGCATTCATGCGTTACCGCGGCCAGGGTCATGAAATCTCCGTACCAATCAGTGGTGATACTTTCGACGAACAGACCATCGCGGCGTTGAAGTCGAACTTTAATAAACAATATGCTGCGCTTTTCAGGCGGACACTGCCCAACGCAGAGATCGAAGTGCTGACCTGGGCGCTAACGATTGCAACTCCTGCTCAGAGTCCTGTTATTGGAAAATTGAAAAACACCCGACTCCAAGCCGATGCTATTGGAGAGCGCCAGGTGTTTGATGCTGAACAAAACAGTCACATACAGGCGCCGATCTATAATAGGAGCGCCCTTCAACCCGGCTCTACTCTGACAGGACCGGCAATTGTCGTCGAATCACAAACTTCGACTTTCGTCCCCGATGGATTTAATCTCAATGTAAGTGCCGGTGGCCACCTGGTGGTTGAACGAGACACAGGACATTAAAACCATGAACAAAAGCGGGACCCTCGACACCATTCGGATGCAGGTGATGTGGAATCGATTGATTTCAGTCGTCGAAGAACAGGCCCAGGCGCTGATGCGCACCGCTTTCAGTCCGATCGTTCGCGAATGCGGCGATCTATCGGCAGGGGTATTCGACGCCCGCGGCCGCATGTTGGCACAGGCCATCACCGGCACACCCGGGCATGTGAATTCTATGGCTGAGTCGGTAAATCACTTTATTGATCATTTTCCACTTGAAACGATGGTCGAAGGTGATATTTACATCACGAATGATCCGTGGATGGGCACTGGCCATCTAAACGACTTTGTTCTGACCACACCGTGTTTTCGAAATGGCAACCTGGTTGCACTTTTTTCATGCACCTCCCACCTGACGGACATCGGTGGGATAGGGACTGGCCCCGATGGCACCGACGTCCACATGGAAGGCATCTACATCCCCATGCTTAAACTGGCTGACGCGGGCAAGATCAACNAGACCCTGATGGCCATGGTACGGTCCAATACCCGCCAACCGGTGGAATCGGAAGGCGATGTCTATTCNCTCGCGGCCTGCAATGACGTCGGCTGCAGCCGCCTGGTGGAAATGATGGATGAATTCAGGCTAGATGATCTGGACACGCTGGCTGACTTTATCTGTGACCGATCACTCACTGCCGTTCAAGCGGAAATCGCTGCCCTGCCCAACGGGGTGTACCACAACNGTATGCACATCGACGGCTTTGACGGGCCNCTGGAACTGGTTGCAGCGCTGACCATAGANAACGAGTCGGTGACCGTTGATTTTGCCGGTACTTCAGATATGACGCTNCATGGNATNAACGTGCCAATGGCTTACACCACGGCCTATACCTGNTTCGGTCTCGCCTGTGTGATTTCACCCGGGGTACCCAACAACGCGGGTTCTCTGGCACCNTTTCGTATCAGGGCGCCGGGGAAATCAGTACTGAATGCGCCCTATCCTGCAGCTATTAATGCCCGCCATATTGTCGGTCAGATGCTGCCAGACGTGGTTTTCGGCTGCCTGGCACAGGTAGTACCGGACAAAGTGCCCGCCGAGGGCGCATCCTGTCTGTGGAATCTGACGTTTCGGGGCAAGACTGATCGCGGTGCAAACGACTCAGATATTTTCACCGTGACGGCAGTGACCAATGGCGGCACAGGCGGCCGCCCCGTCAGCGATGGCCTTTCTGCCACCGCTTATCCCTCTGGTGTTCGCGGCACACCGGTTGAAATCAATGAATCGGTTGCCCCTCTGCTATTCTGGCGCAAGGAGTACCAGACCGACTCAGGCGGCAGTGGCCGCTACCGCGGCGGACTCGGCCAGGTCATCGAGATTGAAAATGCGATCGGGCAGGACATGGAACTGCTGGCTGCGTTTGACCGGATCCATTTTCCAGCGCGCGGTCGGGCCGGTGGCGCTGACGGTGCTGCTGGACGTGTGGCGCTCAAACAGAACGGGGAACTGCAAGGCAAGGGCTGTCAACACATCCCTGCAGGCGATCGGCTGATCATCAACACCCCAGGCGGCGGTGGATTCGGACCCGCATCTCAGCGGGACCGGCAACGCGTTAGACGAGATCTCACCAACGGCATCATTTCACANCACGCTGCCGTCGACGACTATGCACTAACCGACGGGTAAACGGTCACCGACCTGTGCGGGAAGGCGGTCAATCATTGCCTGCATATGTTCGATCGTGGTACCGCAACACCCTCCAATGATCTGTACACCCTGGTCGATCCAGCCGCGACAGGCCTCAGCAAAAATCTCGGGTGAGACGTTGCCGGAATCAAGAAAACTGGGAGGTGGCAACCGATCTGTCTGATCTGTTGGTGGTTGAGCGCTGCAGGTGGTCTCCGGATAAGCCATGACCGGCCCGGTCCAGCGTTCACACAACACCTGCAGCCCGGGCGTCGTAGCCTCAACCGTGCTGTGCATGATTCCAAAGACGTCTCCGCCGATCTTTTGAAGCGCATCAATGATCTCATCCAGTGGCAACGGCAGTGGCGGTGTATGGTCGGCAGTGATGCGCCCTTGGGTGGCCAGATCCCACCCGACCACGGCGCCATCGTCCTCAAGACTGCAACTGACACCCACCCAAACCGGTAAGCCGGTCGCAACGGCCGCCTCCAGCGCACGACTCGCGTGGTCGATATCAAGCATCATTTCTAGGATCAGAAAATCGACACCCGAATCAGCCAGCGTGTTCGCCATCTCCCGGTAGTTTGCGGTCTCCTGTCTTTCGCTGGGGATAAACCGGGGATCGGGACTGATAAAACCTGGTTGCCAGGCCACTGTGTTCGACATACTGCCTGCAATCGCTACTGGTCGACTTGGCGCGACAGCGTCACGGGCCTTTCGGGCCAACTTAACGGCCTGCTGATTTATCGCGACGGTATCGTTATCCAGCCCGACACCAGCCAGAACATGGCGGCAGGTTGCAAACGTATTGGTTGTGATTACATCCGCGCCGGCACGCATATAGGCCTCATGCACCTGCTGAACCTTCTCTGGATGGTTCAGGTTGGCAACAGCACACCAGGCNGCGCCGTCCATCTTGCCGCCTAGACGTTCGATTTCGGTACCCGTCGCGCCATCCAGCACGATGACATCGCCGTGGGCTATTTTTTTGTCCAGGATCATCTTTCCATACGCTTCATAGGTCTAGTTTCTTCGGTAAGGACAATCGGCTACTCCTCAACGCTTACCGAAGAGATATTCAGAACAGCAGGTCCAATAGTATAGAAAGTGTGTCAATAAGTGATACCGGGACGGCCCAGCCACAAGTTGTTTCAATGGTAGAGTGTCTCTATCTGACTAATTCTGATGAAGATGCTTTATGTGGCAGCCGATAACCGATCGTAAACAAATTCAGCGNGCAATGGCAGGCTATCCCTGCTGGCTCGAAATGGACCTGGATAATCTGCGCTTCAACCTTGCCAACATCCGTTCCCGGGTGGGAGTTGAAGTCATGCCGGTGGTGAAAAACAATGCCTATGGCCACGGACTGGTTCCAGTGACTCGGTGTCTTTATGACGAAGGCGTACGATGGTTCCTGGTGGCCAAGTTGTACGAAGCTGACGTGATCCGCCAACAGTTTCCGGAATCAAAGGTGTTGTGTATGGATACCTTGTTTGGTAATCCCGCCTATGACCTGGTGGTCTCTCGCGGTATCTCTCAAGCGGTGTTCACACTGAACATGGCCCAACGGCTGAACGACACCGCACGACGGCACAATGCCCGGGCCAGTGTATTCATCAAAGTTGATACGGGCCTGAGACGTGTGGGTGTGCACCACGAGACTGCACCGGACTTTATCGAGGCTGTCTGCAAATTGCCCCATATCAAACTCGAGGGACTGTTCTCCAGCTTCATGCAGCACCCAGACGAAGACCAGAACATGCTGCTCCGATTCAACGAAGTTGCCTCAGAAGTGGAACGACGGGGTATAAAGGTACCGCTGCGCAGCATGGCCAGCACCAATGCGATATTTCACCAGCCCGAAGCTTGGCTCGATATCGTCCGTCCTGCAATGTGCCTGTACGGTGTACACCCGTTTCCCAATGACCGCAACGTCGACCTCCCGTTGAAACAAGTGCTTGAACTTAAATGCCGAATCGAGTTTGTAAAAGACATCCAGGCAGGTGATTCAGTCACTTATTTTGGTACTTTTGTTGCCGAACACCCCATGCGCATCGGCACCCTGCATGTGGGGTTTTTTGACGCGATCCCACGTGAACTCGTCAACAAACTCCAGGTCAAAATTGAGGACCGCTATTGTCCGGGCGTTGGCACAATAGCGCTCAACCATTCCCTGCTGGACCTCACTGGCACCACAGTTGGAATCGGTGACACGGTTACCGTGATCAGTCGTGACGGCGAAAACAACCTNTATGNGGTTGCGACCGCAGCGGGCTGGATGGTGTACAGTGTGATGAATCACCTAAACAGCTGGTTGCCGCGACTGTATCTCGAAAATGGCGAACCCACTGCCCTGCTGGACCCGGTCAAATTNGGCTCACTATAAGATGTACTCTATTGGTTTAAGGACACAACCGTATCCTGGTAGAACCCGAGTTCTACCTGCACGAAATTCCAAGCTGTCGATCTGCCCGCGACAGAATCGCTCAGGGCAATAAATAGAACCTATCGTTCAGAAGACGACTACGAATGCAACCACAGCCATGGCTGACATTGCGACAGCACGGCGCATGGAAGACATTTCAGACCACCGCTCCCTGATTCCACTCCAGGTCACGGGGAAACTAGTGAAGCGACCAATGACCATGAATTTACTGTTCTTCTTTCGACCCGACACAAAACGACTTCTCTCCACAACACACTCCTGACTACTTTCAATTAACAATGAAACATTCTCCTTGGTCCACCCGATTACCTCAGGGGGACTGAGCGTTATACAGACTACTACGGTAATACACAAGCAATTTTCCCTACCCCGGCTGTCAATGAAGAGACTGACAATCGCCCGGTCAGGGTTGAAACAACCTTGAGCGTCGCCTATGCTCAGCAAGTAAGAAACCTGCGATCGGACGATTCGACTCACACGAAACTAATAGAGGAAACTCATGGGACTCGATCTGGCAATTAAGAACGGAACCATCGTAGACGGATCTGGTGGACCACGATACCGGGCAGACATCGGCATTCAGAACGGTAGGATTGTCGAAGTGGGGCGCATCCACAGCAATGCGAACGAGGTTATTGATGCCGAAGGCAAGGTGGTCGCCCCAGGATTCATCGACGGCCACACCCATATGGATGCCCAGGTTGCCTGGGATCCTTTAGGCAGTTGCTCATGCTGGCACGGTGTAACCAGCGTGGTCATGGGCAATTGTGGCTTTGCACTGGCGCCTTGTCGGCCCGAGCAACGGGAGTGGCTGGCACGTTGCCTAGAAGCGGTTGAAGACATCCCTACCGAAGCAATGATGGCCGGGATCAACTGGACCTGGGAGACCTTTCCCCAATACTTGGATAACGTGGCAAAACTGCCGAAAGCCATCAATTACGGCGCTTTTCTTGGACATTCTGCGCTACGCATGTATGCCATGGGCAACCGTGCCCTGACCGAAACTGCTACCGAAGACGATTTAAAACACATGGGCGACTCAGTCTCTGAAGCTCTGGGTGCCGGTGCGCTGGGTCTGAGTACATCACGGGCGTCGACCCATGTGACACCCGACGGATCCCCCATCGCCAGCCGTATTGCCGACTGGAGCGAAATCGACTACCTGGTTGATGTGATGGCCCGACACAATCGCGGCATATTCCAGATCGGGCCAGATGTGGCCAGCGGCGAGGCCCACAAAACATTCTTGAACCGGCTGCAGAAGGTCGCCGTAGACAGTGGCCGACCAGTCATGTTTGGCACCCTCTCGACTCGACAAGGTGCGGATCCGTTTCCCTGGCAATCCCAGATGCAATATCTGGACGATACCGTCGACGCTGGTGGGCGTATCTTCGGTCAAACAACAACACGCCCGATCATCGCCCTGTTTTCAGTGAAGTCGTATCTGCCATTTGATAATCTGCCGGTCTGGCGTGAACTGCGTGAACTCCCTATCCAGGAACAGCAACAGCGCTTCGCTGACCCAGAGATCCGACGTGCCCTGGTCGCTGATGAAGCCGGAATGAAGCCGAGGGACAACACCTTCCAAGGCGGTGGCGCAGCGACCACAGATCCCAAGAAACCCGACTATACCAATCTGTATGCACTCAAGGGCGTGGATTGGGATGACCCGACTATCGATGAGTTGTCCAGGATGCGGGACCAGCATCCCGTCGAGGTCATGCTTGATCTGATGATAGAGAATGAGGACCAGTTATTTGTACAACCCCTGGTTAATGAGACGCCAGAAGATGTCCTGGGCATGCTCCGCCATCCCCGAACACTGGCCACGTTTTCAGATTCTGGCGCTCACGTCTGTCAGGAAATGGGATCCTCGTTGCAAACCCACCTGTTGAGCTACTGGGTTCGACACCGAAAAATGTTTACGCTGGAGGAAGCTGTGCGCATGGTGACCTTTGATAACGCTTCCGCATTTGAGCTCGCTGACCGCGGCCTGTTGCGACTTGGCTATCGCGCCGATATCGTTGTCTTTGATGAGGCAACCATCAAGCCCCGATTGCCCACCGTTGAATCAGACTTACCCGGCGGATCACGGCGGCTGGTCCAGAAAGCAGACGGTATCACCGCTACCGTGGTGAACGGCGTAACGACATTGCTTGATGGTGAGTCGACCGACTGTTATCCCGGCGAGG
>PCBE01000015.1 GCA_002731295.1 Acidiferrobacteraceae bacterium
GGCTTGGCCCCAACGCTGGCAAAGATATCGGGGGCAGCCGGTAGCAGCGTCAGCGCTATCGTGTAACGATTTCCGAGTTCTTGTTCGAGCAGATCCCGAACCTTGAGTTGATCATCGGGAGTAGTCAATCGAATGCTGATTCCCCTATCGTCTTTGCGAATAGATCTATACAGCGATCCACTCGAGTCAACCAATGACTTAATCTGCGCAAGGTCGGACGACGTTAATGTCGCACCGCGAGTCCCTCGTATTTGTATGCCCAGATCATCACCAAATAAGTTCGGCAATGCATAAAAGAGGCCAGGGATGACCACCACAGCGATGATCAGCCACTTCCACCATGGGTAGTGGTTCCGCATTTTGTACTAGGAACCGGCTGCAGAACCCTTGGGAATCATCTGACCGATTGACGGTCGCTGCACTTTGACGTTTACACCCTTGGCAATCTCTAGAGTCACAAAATTGTCGTCAAGATCGACTACCCTGCCGACAAGCCCGCCATTGGTCGCAACGTCGTCACCTTTCTTGACCGACGCAACCATTTCTTTGTGTTGTTTGGCGCGTTTCTGCTGCGGTCTTATCAGTAGAAAATAAAACAGCACGAAAATGATCACCAGGGGCAGTAGGCTTAGGAAACCACTCCCACCCTCGCCGCCCACCTGGGCCCAAGCATCAGAAATGAGAAAACTCATCAAATTTATCCATTAGGTCGTTGGAAAAGCGTGTGATTATGCCACATCCTGTCTCTATTCGAGATAACCCAAAAGAAATCCCTTGTGAAAACTGTCAAACCGTTTCTCCTCGATAGCCAGACGGATCTCCTGCATCAACTGCCCGAAAAACCACAAGTTATGTACCGTGCACAACCGTTGGCCCAATCCCTCGTTGTTGACGAACAAGTGCCGGAGGTAGCTGCGAGAATAGGTGGAACAGCATGCACAGCTGCAGGTTTCGTCAATCGGACGCGTATCCTGCCGATGACGGGCATTTTTCACTTTTAAAACGCCATCCCAGGTATACAGCCAGCCATTGCGAGCATTTCGGGTGGGTAGCACGCAATCAAACATGTCGATGCCGGCCGCAACACCCCTCAACAAGTCTTCGGGCTTTCCAACTCCCATCAGGTAGCGGGGCGCGTCGGTGGGCATTAGCGGCGTACAATCATCCAGGATCTCGTACATTTTTGTCTTAGGTTCACCCACCGAAAGGCCACCAAGTGCGTAACCATCAAACCCCAGCGATACTAACGACTCCAGCGAACTTGATCTGAGTTCTGGAAATACACTCCCCTGGGCAATACCAAACAACAATTGCTTACCGCCGCCGTGTGCATCCCGACAACGCGCAGCCCAACGCATTGACAGACCCATAGATTTCTTAGCATCTTCGTAAGTTGCGGGATAGTCAGTGCACTCATCAAATGTCATCGCGATGTCCGAACCCAGCCCCTGCTGTACCTGCATCGACTCTTCGGGCCCGAGAAATACGGTTGAGCCGTCAAATGGTGATTGGAATGTGACGCCCTCTTCGTTGATTCGTCGACGCTCGGCCAGGCTCCAGACCTGGAAACCGCCGGAATCAGTCAGGATCGGACCATCCCAACCCATAAAATTATGGAGCGTGCCGTGCTGGGTAATGACTTGAACACCCGGCCTGAGCATGAGGTGAAATGTATTGCCTAATATGATCTGAGCACCGCTGGCAGCTACTTCACCGGGTGTAACGGTTTTGACCGCTCCACGAGTACCTACCGGCATAAATAGCGGTGTATCAACTCGTCCTCTATCAAGAGCCAGTACCGATCGTCGGGCCCCACCGTCGCATGTCAAAACCTCAAACTTCATCCAGATGTTCCGTCCTATTCACAATCATACAATCTCCGTAACTGAAAAATCGATATCTCTGCTTCAGCGCATGCTCATAGGCCACTCGAATCCTATCGACGCCCGAAAACGCACTGACCATAATCAGCAGCGATGACCGAGGCAAGTGAAAGTTAGTCAGAAGAACGTCGACTGACCGAAACCGGTAGCCGGGATAGATATATAGGTCAGTCTCACCTTCGAACGGTACCAGCTGGTCATTTTGTGAGGCAGTCTCCAACGCTCGGACAACGGTCGTTCCCACACCGACCACCCGATTTCCATTACGCCTTGTCCGATTAACAAGTTGAACCAGCGCCTCGTCAACCTTGAGCCACTCCTTATGCATTCTATGATCCTCAATGACCTTTGAACGGACTGGCTGGAAGGTGCCGCTGCCCACATGAAGCGTAAGAAAGCCTATTGCCACCCCTGCTGTCTCTAGCCTACCCATTAACCCTTCATCGAAATGAAGCCCGGCGGTTGGCGCCGCCACAGCGCCGGATTCGGCAGCAAACACAGTTTGATAACGTTCATAATCCTGCGAATTCGTTTGTCGCCGTATATAGGGCGGTAAGGGCAAAGAGCCGTCGGCGGATAGAATTTTTTCAAAGACCGCACCCGCCAACGCTATCAATTGATAAAAATCTGAAGTACGCGACTGAACCTGCAACCGGTACCCACTTGAGGTCAGGAACTCCGACCCGGCCCGAACCGGATTACTGGAGCGAATCATTGCGAGGCAACGGCTCGGCCCCAGTAGGCGTTCAACAACTATTTCCACCCGACCTCCGCTACCTGCCTTCACGGCGTTGAGCCTGGCCTTGAATACCCGGGTATCGTTAAACACCAGAAGATCCCCGGGTTCGAGCAAGCCTGGAAGATCTCGAACATGCTTGTCAGTCAGTCGACCCTCGCGTGTAACGGTCAGCAGGCGACTGTCTGAACGTCTGTGGAGAGGTTTCTGCGCAATGAGCTCTTTTGGCAGGTCATACTCAAAGTTCTCTAACAACATGTTTCGGCCTATTTTGTCTGTCGGCTAAGATTTAGGCTTGATCTATTCTCGCACTCGGCACAGGGCGGTTACAACGGTTGCGTCGTCGACATTGAACTGGTTAGACCCCATCGTCTATGTCGAAATATAGTGGGGTACACTTTATGTCACGCTCAAGTTCTTGCATTTACCAATCGGAGCTCTTGTCATCTTGAATCCTTCGCTACCAATTGTCGACATTCGTTCTGGAACATCACCTATCGACGACCCAAGTGTCGCCCAACAACTGGATAGGGCACTTCAAAAACACGGCTTTTGCTACATCTCAGGTCATAACATAGCCACCGACAATATTAAAACGATATTCGACGCAGCCCATCGCTTTCACGCACTTCCGGGTCCAGCCAAACAAGCCATCAAAATCAATCCATTTCACCGTGGTTACATTGGCTTCAACACCAGCACAGCTGTTACTTCTTCTGTTGAAAAACCAACCCGACCCAACTATTCCGAATCCTTTATGGCCATGCAGCCCGTCTTTCCTGACCACCCCCGCTGGGGAACTGCGATATTTGGGCCGAACCAATGGCCAGACTCCTTGATGCCAGCGTTCAAAGCCGAAGTCGAAGACTATTATGCTGCAATGGAATACCTCGCTCTTGAATTGATCCAAAGGCTTGCAGTGGCACTAGGACAAGATCCACATATTTTCGATCAAGTATTCGATGATCCAACGGTCTTTCTAAGATTACTTCACTATCCGGCTGTAGCCGCTTCAACCACTGCCGACGGGTACGGTTCGGCACCACACACGGACCATGGATTTCTAACCCTCGTTTCTCAGGACCTTACCGGGGGACTGGAAGTACTCACCAGGGATAATCAATGGATACCAGCTGTACCGATTCCTGACACCTTTGTACTTAATGTTGCAGATATGCTGTCGTACTGGTCCGGTGGTCGTTGGCCTTCAACGCCTCATCGGGTTTCATTGAGCGCCAAGGAACGCTACTCGGTGGCGTTCTTTTTCGATCCTACCTTTGAGACACAAGTGCGGCCATTTCCGTCGCTCACTCGACCGGGTGACAATGATTCGCCGATTCATTACGGTAACTACCTTATGCACCGATTCAACAGCAACTACGACTACCGTTCCACACGCTAACTAATTCGAACACCAGACACCTGAGCAGATTACGGACGTACGATCGAATCCATCACCAACGCAGTAAAGTCGTTCATCGATCCAGCATCGATCCAACGTACCACAACCACGAGATCGTAATCGGGATCTATCCAGACATAATTCGCGCCAGCGCCATACGCGAATACACTGGACTCGCCCGCACCTGCGAACAAGCTCCGGTTGGAGTTCAACCACCAGAGAAAACCATAGTTTNGATTCAGCGGACANGGTGCAAATAGAGGNCCTAAGCAATGCTCGGGCAGAATCTCCACATTGCCCCAACGACCATGTCGGCTGATCAACAGGCCCATGCGCGCATGATCTAAAGAGCTGATCCATAGACCTCCACCCCAATGGGCACCNCCTGACACACTCTGCACTGATCGACCCTTAATTTCGATGTAGGAATTCCTATATCCGTGCCACTCCCAACTGTGACTTGCATCAATAGGGTCCATGATGTTTTTGCGCAAAACATCCGAGAGCGACGCCTCAAACAATCGAGTTAGGCACAANGCAGCTAGATTTACCCGAACATCGTTGTATTCCCAGTAACCGCCTGGTTCCNTCAATTGTCGGGGCTGCCCCTTNTGACTGTCNTNCGCACTCGGTCCGACTTGTCGATTCCGATCTACCTGATCCGGCTTTGACCACAAGGTACCTTCCCATTCACTTGTCTGCTGTAGGAGGTGACGCCAGGTGATTGCGTTATTGTGATCTGAAGAAAACTCATTAAACCCATCGTATTCGCTTACCTGATCGTCAAAATTTTTGATAAGACCGTCTCGATAAGCAACCGCGGCGCAAAGGCCAATATAACTTTTCGTCGCACTAAAAGTCGGGTCGACCCGCTCGATATCCCCCCACGACNTTACTATTTGCCCATGTCTAATAATCAAGCCCGCGGGTCCTCCGCGTGGCTTGAGCGGGCCCANGATCTCATTCCAGGGTGGTGGCTCTGAACCTGCAATCGCTTTTTGTTCTGACAGGTCGTACAGCCAATTAGATTCATGCTGACAGGCAAATTCAACCGCATGATGAAGACGCGCCGCATTTAAACCGAGTGACGCGGGCTGGCAGCGCAACCAACTGTCAGCCGCGGGTGGCAGGTAGTTCTCGAGAGTCAATTTGCGAACCAAACTTCTGGAAAAGACCGTATTGATATCATCCGCTGCACTCGGCCTGGTCCCTTTTTCTGCATCGCCGCATTAGAGGCTCAGCAGGGTCTGTACTGTTTCTGCGGTCACATTGCCCCCGGTTACGGCGGCGACTGTCGTGCGATCCTGATCAACCTTGCCGGAAAAAAAAGCGGCAGCCGCAACAGCGCCTGCCGGTTCTACCAAAAGCTTTCCTCGGTAAAGTAACGACCTAAATGATGCAGCTATATCTTTTTCCGAAACCAGAACCACATCATCTAAATATTCCTGAAGGTGATGGAACGGATACGCACCTGGAAACCGGGCGGACAACCCATCCGCAATGGTGTCCCAGCGGTTGAGTGTTACCGGTTTACCCGCTTTCCTTGACAAAAAGTACGCATTTGCACCTTCAGGTTGAACACCAATGATCCTGATGCGTGGTGAACTCAGTTTCACCGCAGTCGCAATCCCGGCAGCAACACCGCCACTCGAGACCGGCACGAGTATCTGTTCTACCTCCGGGGCATCCTCAATTATTTCGAGACCTATGCTGCCATGACCTGCGATTACTGGCGGGTACTCCCATGTATCGATTGAGGTGATGCCTCGATCGCCAGCGATTGCCTCGACTGTTGGCTGCCGATTCAGTGCGTCCCGGCCACAAAAAACAACTTCAGCACCGAGTTCCTGCGTGGCTAATACCTTATTGCTGCTGGTCTGGTCTAGCATCACCACGACTACGGACACGCCCAGTTGGGCACCCGCAAATGCGAAGGCTTGGGCGAAATTACCCGAAGACGCCAGAACGATACCCCGTTTCCGTTCCACTTCGCTGAGACACCTAATCACATTGAAAGCAGCACGAACTTTATATGCACCAGTCACCTGAAGGCATTCTGCTTTGAGGAACAGTTTCTCATGGCCAATATCACACGACTCCGGTGCCAGTGGCAGGATTGGAGTTCTTCGTACCACCGAAGGCAACGCATTCCGTGCCCCCTTGATATCATGCAAAGTTGTCAAAGTTGCTTTCATCTCTAAGAGAATACCCTGCTACCGCAGCTGTGCCAATATTCCAGCCACACTTGATAATTCTATATTGTTAAGTTACCGGGTTGATTTTTATGACGTCAGTCGGAAGAAAGCGCTAGAATTTGCGTAAGGGAATAAGCCGGAGTGGTGAAATTGGTATACACGAGGGATTCAAAATCCCTTGCACGAAAGTGCGTGCCGGTTCGAGTCCGGCCTCCGGTACCAATTCAGCGATCAATTTATAACCATACCCAATTGAGCAAATAGTTGGTTACCTTGTCTACCAGAAATTGGTCATAACTGTGATTGTCGTTGCTAAGTTTTAAATTACTGAAACCACGTCTACCTAAAACACGAACTGTGGATGACACTTATGAAGGGATACATAACAGTTGGCACCAATAACCTGGCACGCTCCGCCGCATTCTATGAAGCTTTGTTCGAGGAGCTCGGTTTTACCCGACGACGAGAAGTCGCTGACAGGGCTGTCTACTTTGGCACCGAGGATGATGTTCAACTGGTGGTAATTACGCCGGCTGACGGCCAACCTGCCACAGCGGGTAATGGCACGATGGTTGCATTGAATGTCGACACCCAGGAACAAGTCCAGCGACTGCATGCTCGTGCTATGGATCTGGGTGCAATCGATGAAGGTGCGCCAGGCCCGAGAGGCAGTGACACATTTTATGGCGCTTACTTTCGCGACCCGGACGGCAACAAGATTGCCTTCTATCTGCGTTGAAATGTGCCACGGGACAAAACCAGAGAAGGCAAAACGACACCATGAACTCCATCCAAGCTGAATCCAACCCGAGAAACAGATTTGCGGGTGTGTTTCCGGCCAACCCGACACCTGTCACGGATAACGGCGACATTCATGAGAAAGGCCTGAGGGCTGTTTTAGAAGACAACATGGCCTACGGTGTTCACGGTTTCTGGGTTGCTGGAACATCGGGTGAAGGCCCTTTATTGTCCGACGCGCAAAGAGACACTGTGGCCAGAATTGCCGGGGAGACTACCCAGGGTCGCGCCTTATCGATAATGCATGTCGGCGCGATCACTACCGATAGCGCTAAAAAAGGGGCACACAGTGCTTCGCGGGGCGGTTGTGCCGCCATAGCCTGTCTCCCGCCCTTTCTGATACGCGCAAGTAATTCCTCCATCATCGATCACTATAAGGCCGTGGCAGACAGTGCTGAGGGGTTGCCACTTTTTGCCTACAATCTGCCACAATTGACTCAGGTGGAATTCGATCGAAACCTGATGGAATCGCTACGCAGTGAAGTACCCAGTCTGATCGGCCTCAAACATTCGGCCCACGACCTTTCGATGATTCGACACTGGCTCGATATGGGACTGGCGTGCTTTTCCGGGTTCGGCCATTTGCCACTGCCTGCACTGGCGATGGGTGCTGTCGGCACTGTTGACGCGCCTTTATCAATCTCACCCTGGTTGTACGTCGAACTGTACGACGCGTGGAAAGCAGGAGACCTGGACACAGCCAGAGCTAAACAACAGGAGATCCAAGCGGTTGCAAACCTGACAACACGCTACGACGCTGTCTCAGATGTCGGCAAAACAATTCTCGGGCAGCGTCTGGGTATCGACTGTGGTCGAGCCATCCTCCCCAATAACCGCCTGACCAGTGATCAACGCCGTGATGTGATCGATACTGCGAAGTCGATGGAACTTTTGGTCCATTAATGGTATCAATTAAGGCCAACTTAGTGTTCTACTTCCAACAGTTTCCACCACTACTTAACAAAACCNGNGACGTATGAAATTTTTGTTCGATGTCTTCCCCTTGGTGCTTTTTTTTGGTGCCTACAAGCTGTACGGCATTTACGCCGCGACAGCGACCGCCATCATCGCCAGCATTGCGCAGGTTTCTATTTTCTGGTTGCGAAATCGGCGATTTGAAACAATGCACCTGATTACTCTGGGCGTGATTGTTTTGTTTGGNGGTCTCACCCTTTTGTTTAGGGACGATACTTTCATTAAGTGGAAACCAAGTATCGTCAACTGGTTATTTTCAGTACTTATTTTGGGTAGTCAACTGGTTGGCCGACGNACAGCATTACAGGCTCTACTGGGTGGGAGCTTGACTCTGCCCAACAGAATTTGGCGCAATGTCAATCTAAGCTGGGGCATTTTCTTTCTGATTGTTGGGCTGCTGAATCTATACGTTGCATTTTATTATCGCCCAGAACTCAGCGAGCAGGTTCGGACTGATTTCTGGGTCAACTTTAAGGTTTTTGGTCTGATGGGGCTGACACTGGTATTCGCCATGGGCCAGATGCTGTGTATTGCAAAATACCTAAAACCAGAACACGATGAGAATCTGTAATTACGCATGGCACATTCGACCGATCACCATCAGCCAACTACCGATTCCGGTCTGACCGAAAACGCCCACATGAAAAGGGCTGAGATGGTCCGTGAGCGACTGTACCAGGATCTAGCGGCAGAATTTGTCGAGATAGACGATCAGAGTGATCTCCACGCANGTCACTCTGGCGCTGCAGCTGGGGGTAGCCACTTTGAGGTNGTCGTGGTTTCAAAAGCGTTCGAAGGACTCGCAACCCTGGCACGACACCGACTCGTTTATGAGGCAATGGGGGATGCCATGACACAGGACATTCATGCCCTGAGCATAAAAACCTATGCGCCCGGCGAAGTCTAGAANTTTACAATGGATTGCNCCTGATCATCCTCTTTCAAAATGANGACTGACATCTCGGGTGAATAAAGCAGGTACAGTGGNAAATACGACACCCCTTTATGCGTTACATCGTGAACTCGATGCCAAGATCGTTGAGTTCGCGAACTACCAGATGCCNCTCAATTACCCATCCGGCATCATCACAGAACACCGTCAGGTTCGCGAATCTGCCGGTCTGTTCGATGTCTCTCACATGGGACAGATCAAAGTCACTGGCGATAGTGCTGCCGAATTGCTTGAATCGCTATTACCCACCGATCTCAGGAAACTCGATGTCGGACGCCAGCGCTACAGCTTCTTAACGCTGGACACAGGAGGAATTCTTGATGACCTGATGATTTCAAGATTTGAAGACCACTATCTTCTGGTCGTCAATGCATCAAACAAATACCAGGACTTCAATCATATTGCCGCTAGGCTTCCAGCAGACTGTACAGCTGAGCTCCTGGATAATCGTTCTCTCCTGGCGCTACAAGGTCCTCTGGCCAGAAAGGTCATGTCACGGTTGTGCCCAGATCTTACGACCATGCGATTTATGGACACTATGGACACTGAGATCGAAGGCATTAAATGTCAGGCATTCTGTAGCGGCTATACAGGGGAAGATGGTTTCGAGCTTGCGACAAATAACGACGATGCATTGAAGCTAGCCCAGTTACTGCTTGATCAAACCGAAGTCGAACCCACAGGACTCGGTGCTCGGGATTCCTTGCGCCTGGAAGCGGGCTTATGTCTGCATGGTAATGACATTCATCCAAACATCACACCAGTAGCGGCAGGTCTGTCCTGGGCAATCCCCGCAAGCCGTCGGAAAGGTGGCTCCAAATCTGGTGGCTTCCTGGGTTCGGAGCCCATATTGCTGGAACTCGAAAATGGNCCCTCAGTCACCCGGGTGGGGATNCAACCCGANGGCCGGGCGCCTGTCCGTGCNCACTCTGNAATCGTGANNCCAACGGGTGAATCAATTGGCGAGGTTTCCAGNGGGNGCTATGGACCGACAGTTGGCAGACCAATAGCAATGGGGTATGTCAAATCGGCTTACAGCCACCCTGGTACCGAGCTTCAGGCCATTGTGCGAGACAAACCGCTTAGCGTTAAGATTTGCCACTTACCTTTTGTACAACATAATTACAAACAACACTAAATTCCATCAGGAGCTGATTCCTCATGAGCGATATACGATATACGAGCGACCACGAATGGGCACGCCTGGAAGGTCTTCTTGTGACGGTCGGTATTACAGACTATGCGCAGGATCAACTGGGGGAACTGGTTTACGTTGAACTTCCTGCGGTCGGCACAGCTGTTAATCAAGGTGACGATGCCGCCGTTATCGAATCTGTGAAGGCTGCCGGAGACGTCAAGTCACCAGTCACGGGAACGATCGTTGAGGTCAACGAGTCACTCAANGATTCACCCGAATCGGTTAATGACGACCCCACAGGTCAAGGCTGGTTCTACAAAATAGAAATAGCAGACACTTCTGAGTTAGAGAACTTACTGTCAGAGACCAACTACAACGCCCTAATCGCTGAACTATCCTGAACCGCCGCGCTTGAATTATNCTAAGGGGNGATTATGAAAAAGCTGCGTAAAAGTCTTGACGATCTTGAGATTCCACGAGATTTCATTCGCCGCCACATAGGTCCCAGTCAATCGGATATTGACCAGATGCTGGCGGTTACGGGACATGAATCACTGGAACAACTGATCGACCTCGCAGTACCTGCCTCTATCGTGAGTGAACGGCCNTTGAATCTGCCNCCCACTCGAAGCGAACGAGCTACCAGNACCTACCTACGGCACATGCGACACAGAAACCGCGTATTCGTGTCGATGATCGGTTGTGGCTACCATGGCACGATCATGCCGCCAGTCATCAAGCGGAATGTGCTTGAGAANCCAGACTGGTATACCGCCTATACCCCGTACCAANCAGAGGTCAGCCAGGGCCGTTTGGAAGTGCTGCTTGGTTTTCAGCAGATGGTAATGGACNTGACCGGTATGGAGATTGCCAACGCGTCTTTGCTCGATGAAGCAACAGCAGCCGCAGAGGCAATGACCATGGCTCGGCGGATCTCAAAGAGCCGGTCTAATGTCTTTTTTGTGGACAACAACGCCCATCCCCAGTCTCTAGCCGTCATTCGAACAAGAGCCAATTTTCTCGATTATGAAGTTGTCGTTGGTGACCCGTACACAGAGCTTCAGGACCGGGATTTTTTCGGCGTGCTGATTCAATACCCAGCATCAACCGGGTGCCTGACCAACCCGAGTGAAGCCATCTCCCAAGCTCACAAAAAAGGCGCGCTGGCGGTTGTCGCAAGTGATTTGCTCGCACTGACTCTAATTAGACCGCCAGGTGAAATGGACGCAGACATTGTTGTCGGAAATTCACAACGGTTTGGCGTTCCCATGGGATACGGCGGCCCACATGCCGCATTTTTTGCTACCCGCGAAGATTACAAACGATCCACACCGGGACGCATCATAGGGGTCTCAATTGATGCTCAAGGGCATCCAGCCCTGCGTATGGCACTACAGACCCGAGAACAACATATCAGGCGTGAAAAGGCGACCAGTAATATCTGCACGGCTCAGGTGCTGCTTGCCAATATTGCCACCTTATATGCGATGTACCACGGCCCAGAAGGGCTCAAGGATATCGCTAGGAGGGTGCATCGTATGACGCGGATCCTAGCGGCCGGTTTGACCGAACTGGGTTACCCGCTTGTATATGATGCGTACTTCGACACNGTCAAAGTACGCGTTCCAGGCCTTGCTGGCCGAATAGCCGCCAAGGCTCGCGAATCACAAATCAATCTGCGCCACATCGATGCGGATCATCTCGGCATCACATTAGACGAAACAACCAAACGGAAAAATCTCTTGAGCCTTTGGCGGGTGTTCCATACTGGNGCNGACCGAATGCTGAGTATTGAACGCTTTGATGACGTTGTCACTGAGGCCGTGCCCCAAGAACTCGTGCGNAAAAGTAGTTTCATGGAACATGAGATATTTCATCGTTATCACTCTGAAACCGAGATGATGCGCTATATGCGCCGGACTGCGAGCAAGGACATCAGTCTTGGCCGATCTATGATTCCGCTGGGCTCATGCACCATGAAACTGAACGCCACATCCCAAATGCTGCCGCTGTCCTATCGTGACTTTTCAAATCTGCATCCATTTGCGCCGCTCGACCAAGCTCAGGGCTATCAGCAATTGTTTGAGGAACTCGAGGATATGCTGTGCGAGATCACCGGCTTCCACGCNATTTCNCTGCAACCCAANGCNGGTTCACAGGGCGAATACGCCGGGCTCCTTTGTATNCGNGCNTACCNCCAGAGCCNAGGAGAGGGGCATCGAAATATATGCCTGATACCCTCGTCTGCNCACGGAACCAANCCTGCCAGNGCTATNTTNGCNGGCATGAAGGTTGTTATTNTTCGNTGTGACNATAATGGNAATGTAGATCTTAAAGACCTCTCCGATAAAGCCNCTTTTCATAAAGATAGCCTCGCGGCCTTGATGATCACCTATCCGTCCACTCACGGCGTCTTTGAAGAATCAATCCAGGACATCTGTCAAATNATTCACCGGTCGGGTGGCCAGGTCTATATGGATGGTGCTAATTTGAATGCCCTAGTCGGAATCTGCAGACCCGGTGAGATTGGTGCAGATGTTGCACACATAAACTTGCACAAGACTTTTGCGATCCCGCATGGNGGTGGCGGACCGGGAATGGGTCCAATAGGCGTGCTCAGTCACCTGGCCCCATTTCTACCAGATCACCCCATCGTTGAGGGAGTTAATCCTGCAGCAGGTGGCAAAACAACGATNGGCACGGTATCGGCCGCTCCCTGGGGGTCAGCTTCCATNCTCCCGATCTCCTGGGCNTACATTGCTATGCTGGGTGCTTCGGGCGTCCGTANATCTACCGAACTGGCTATATTGAATGCCAACTACATTGCAAAGCGCTTGAACGAGCATTACCCCGTTGTGTATACAGGTCCTGGGGGACTAGTCGCCCATGAGTGCATCGTCGACTTGTCTGAAATAAAGGCCCAGTCTGGGATCACAGTCGAAGACGTGGCCAAGCGATTGGTTGACTATGGATTTCACGCGCCCACTATGTCCTGGCCCGTTGCAGACTCCTTTATGATTGAGCCCACCGAAAGCGAATCTTTGGCCGAACTCGATAGATTCTGTGAAGCTCTGATCTCGATTCGACATGAGATATCAGACATCGAAGACGGTAACGTTGATCCCAAAAATAATCTTCTAACAAACGCCCCGCATGCTCAGCATTTACTGACAGAGGAAGATTGGAATCGACCCTATTCTCGGAAGCAAGCGTTCTTTCCATCACCGCATACCCGTCAGGACAAATACTGGCCTCCTGTGGGCAGGGTGGATAATGTCCATGGTGACAAAAATCTTGTCTGCAGTTGCCCCCCGATCGAGCACTNCAATCAAGAAGCCGCATGACAATTAACCAGAGCNAGAAACAACGCGGCGCNGAAAAGGTGTCTCGTTTACCGGTAAAATTTGCAGCCAGCAAGCGAGTCGAACTACTGCCTAAACCNNCTTGGATCAGAGCGCGCTTCCCCGGCACTCCTGAAGTTGTACGCCTTAAAACAATACTGCGAGAAAACAACCTCTACACAGTCTGCGAAGAAGCCAGTTGCCCGAACCTTGGGGAATGTTTTAGCAACGGAACTGCCACTTTTATNATTATGGGGGACATCTGCACCCGGCGTTGCCCTTTTTGTGACATCGCTCACGGGCGGCCNAGTTCTCTNGACACGAATGAACCCTCCAGCCTTGCACGAACTGTTAAGTTNATGGGACTTNACCATGTGGTTATCACTTCGGTGGATCGGGATGACCTGCGCGATGGCGGTGCCAGCCATTTCAAGCGCTGTATCGATGCAATTCGGACGGTGAGTCCCGAAACAACAGTCGAAATACTGACACCAGATTTCCGGGGTCGCGCAATTAAGGCCATCGAGCAACTTGTTGCTTCGCCCCCCGATATTTTTAATCACAACCTGGAAACGGTACCGCGACTATACAAACGGGTAAGACCCGGTGCTGACTATGACCACTCATTGGGACTATTGAATGATTTTGGAAAATGCTGCCCTGATTTACCAACCAAGTCGGGACTTATGCTCGGCGTTGGAGAGTCNATGGCTGAGGTAGAGGCTGTGATGCAAGATATGAGAGATCACGGTGTACAACTACTGACACTGGGCCAGTATCTACAGCCCNGCCTTGATCATCTACCGGTAGAACGTTATGTCACGCCGGAAGAATTTCTAGATTTGGCCACACTTGGTAACCGGATGGGCTTTGGTCACGTTGCCTCAGGACCCATGGTACGCTCTTCCTACCATGCTGACCAACAAGCGCGACGGGTTATCANCCCGGAGTCGACAAACATCCAATTCGTCGATTCAACCCAAAATCTGAGCGAGGTCGTCACATAAATCCTCAGGATCTTCCAAACCCACGGAAATTCTGAATACACCNTCGCCGGCAAACGCCCGGTAAGCGTCCAGTGCTCGTCCTTCAAGCGCATAACTCGATTGCATCAGATCGTCCGTGCCCAGCCAGTAGATCAGACTGCGATGATGACCCAGTGACACTGCATAGTGAAATATCTTCAGATCAGACATCATGCGCTCGACCAGGACAGGGCCGTCCTCAACTTGCACTGACACCATTCCGGAATAGTTATCCATCTGGCGTACGGCCAGATCGAATTGCGGGTGGCTGGAAAGTCCGGGATACAGTACCTTTTTTACCTTCTTATGCCCTTCCAGAAATTCCGCAACACGCGTGGCGTTCGTCTGATGTACTTGCATTCTCATGGGTAGCGTCGCCAGCCCTCTATTGATCAGCCACGCATTAAATGGACTGATTACACCNCCCATATAGATCTGACCATCCGACTCGACATTCTTCANCTTATCTCGTCGNCCAAGAACTGCACCGCCCATCGCATCACCATGCCCGCAACAGTATTTAGTGAGGGAGTGAACAACATAATCTGCCCCTAACAGCAACGGGCGAGTCGCTACTGGAGAAGCAAAAGTCGAGTCGACCGCAAACTCTGCACCTACTGAATGAGCAAGTTCGGCAACACCTCGAATATCCGTAAGGCGCAGCGTTGGATTCGCTGGCGTTTCTGCCCAGACCAGCCTGACACCTGCCGTTATTGCCCGAGCTGCTGCTTCCAGATCAGATAGGTCAGCCAAAATAACGTCCACACCAAGCCGGGTCAATGTCTTTCGGGCCAACTCTGCCGTTCCCGGATAATTACTGTCGCTCATTACCAGTCGGTCACCTTGGCTGAGCGTACTCAACAGCAACGCCGAAGTCGCTGCCATACCTGACGCAAAACATCGACAGGCCTCGGCTTCTTCCAGTGCCGCAAGTTTGTCCTGAAGGACCGTGACNGTAGGGTTGTCCCAACGACTATAAACATAGGGTGCATCATCAGGTTTGTCTTGAGCCGAGAAGCTGATCGGCTCGTCGATAACAAACGTACTCGACATCACGATATTCGGCGCAGATGCACCGGTAGCGGCATCTGGCGATTCGCCGGAATGTACCGCGCGGGTCATAAAACCCCTAGTCGGNCTATTGTCGTTACTCATAGCTACATCGAGTGAAAAGCGATTCTCAGGCTACCTGTCCGATACGCTCGTGAAGAGGACTGTTGCGTGGAAAATGTGACACGAGAAACTCCATCTGGTCTGCCAGAATCTGCCTGCCAGAGAGGTAGATATATTCGGCATGGGTTGGAATAAATGGTACTGCCAGCAGTTCCTGTCCCGATTCTTCAGGCGTCTGATTGCCTTTTCTATGATTGCATCGTCTACAGGCTGTTACAACATTCTGCCACACGTCCGCNCCTCCCCGACTGAGAGGCTGTACGTGGTCCCTTGATAGCTGAGTGGGCAAAAACTGCCCTCCGCAATAAAGACAGAGATGTGCATCACGCCGAAACAATGCTTTGTTGTTTAATGGTGGTGTATATGAAGGATGACGCTTTAGGTGGGCTCGTGATTGACCCAGCGTACAGATGATTGAGTAAACTTCAAGCGTACTCCGGCGCCCTGTTCTCGCGTTTATCCCACCGCGTACAACATATAAAGAAGAACCCATCGGATAGAGTATCTGTTCCAGACAGTGGAGCTTCACTGTATCTTCAAAACCGATCCATTCGATCGGCATGCCTGAAACATCTGTGCGTAATATCCGTAAACTCGATTCAATCATCCCTTACTCCANAGGTTGCGNACACTACTGTGCGTCAAGTCGGNTCCATAATCAACCATCCTAACATCGGTATCTAGATGGNCAGAGACTTCAATTAAAACGCAGTTCCGCGGCGCTGCTCNCANTCAGGTCGACACCCGTTNCTAGGCAATCCTATCGATCTNTCCAAGNGTTGTTCATTGCTGTTGGCCGGTTACCCTGCCGTACTGGCTGCCCTTCTGAGAGGTTTTTCGTCAATNGGTACATGGAGAACCGCAGCAACAATTCCCAGAACAATACCGGTCTGCCAAACAGCATCATAAGTACCGGTTAGATCATGAATATAACCACCTAACCACACTCCAATGAAACTCCCTATTTGATGACTAAAAAATACCACCGCAAACAACGTAGCCATGTACCGCACCCCAAATATGCGAGTGACGACACCAGTGGTTAGTGGAATCGTGGACAGCCAAAGCAATCCCATCGCACAGGAAAATAGATAGAGCGTAAATTCTGTTTTAGGCACTAACAGCAAGGCAGCGATAACAATTGCACGCCCAGCATAAATAAAACTCAACCCATTTGAATTACTGTGTCGTTGACCGTAGAGGCCTACTGCAATAGAACCAATGATATTGAACACACCGATCAAAGCCAAACACCAAGCCGCAACACTCCCCGATAATCCTAAATCGACAACATATGCTGGTAAGTGAACCATAATAAATGTCACATGGAATCCACAAACAAAGAAACCAATAGTCAACAGAACATAGCCGCGGTGGCGAAAGGCCTCCATCAGTGCTGCTGTGAGCGTTAGATCAATGGTGTCGGGCTCATCAAATNTTGCATGATTGGGCAACAACAAAGCCAACGGAATGATACACAAGGTACATGCACCCATTATCAACAACGCATTGTTCCAACCGAACTGGCCAATCATGCTCTGAGCAAACGGTGAGAGCGCAATCTGACCCACTGAGCCTGCAGCAGTACCCAAGCCCATCACCAGCGAACGCCTTTCCGGACCTACTGCCCGGACCATTGCCGCAATCGCNAAAGTAAACGATGTAAAAGCAATTCCGGCACCTGTGAGAACCCCACCTGTCAGATACAGCATACCGCTGGTATCTGATAGGGTCATTCCCCAGATCCCGATCGCATAGACCACAGCTCCGCTTGCAATCACCCACACTGGACCATGCCGATCGACAATAGCACCGGCAATGGGCAAACCGATTCCCCACATTATGTTCTGCAGAGCCATTGCCAATGCATANGTTTCACGAGTCCAACCCANCTCGACCGTCATTGGGTCAAGGTACAAGCCCATTCCNGAACGGACTCCAAACCCAACTACCGACACTAAACAGCCCGCAACCAACACGATTACGGGTGTTTTCCAGGTCTGACTATTTGCAACATTCATCNCGAATTGATTGATCCTCTTGCACTCGACCGCCGCCATGGTACATCGCCACATGGCATCAGCACGACTNGGCAAACAATTNGCTTGACCACATTAACCAAAGATACAGATGAGACCTACCCGAATAAATGTAGGTTAATCAGCGTGGGCTTGATGAATCTTGCTAGCGGAGCCCGCTTGAACATCACTACCACAAGATGACACATCATCAATGGATTGAACGATATTANACTTCAGCTCACCGTATCGGCTGTCGGCGCTAAACCTCGTGCTCGANGATCCATCAACTTATCCAGCCAGTCTGGATCCATTTCAGGCACAGAAGACAGCAGCAGTTCCGTGTAGGGCTCGTGCGGTGGTGTCAGTATCTGTTGTTTGACGCCCTGCTCGATTATGCGGCCCTGATACATGACCACGATATCATCGGCGATAGCCTTCACGGTTGCCAGGTCGTGAGTGATAAATAGATAAGACAACTGAAGATGATTCTGCAGACCCTGGAGAAGCTCCAGTATACCCTCTGCAACAAGCTGGTCGAGTGCCGAAGTAACCTCATCACAGATGATGAGATCTGGTTCAGCAGCCAGCGCACGAGCAATGCAGATCCTTTGTTTTTCTCCACCCGATAACTGACTTGGAAACCGATCTATAAAGCTCTTTGGCAATTCAATCTGCTCTAGCAATTCGACGGTGCGGTCCGTTTTCTGTTGTCCTCTCATTCCGAGATAAAATTCCAACGGTCGACCAATGGTTTCCCGAACCCGCTGACGCGGATTGAGTGAAATATCGGGCATCTGGTAGATCATCTGGATCGATCGCAGGTCGTCCTTACTTCTGTCGGCAAGAGCAGGCGACAGTGATTTACCCTTGAAAGTGACTAAACCTGCCTGTGGTGGAAGTAGTCCGGTAATCACACGTGCCAGCGTACTTTTCCCACTTCCCGACTCGCCGACAACAGCGACGGTCTTTCCCTGCTCGACCCCGATACTGATATCCTCTAGGACATACTCAGTCGCGCTGGGATAGCGGGCGGTCACATTGTCTACTGCAAGAATTCGACTCTCCACTTGTTGCAGGATTTTATCCTCCCTTAAGCCGCGGACAGACAACAGCCGTTTTGTATAGTCCTCTGCGGGATGGGCAAGGAGATGCCGTGCTTCCCCTTCCTCTACCAGATCTCCATAACGAAGCACCATTATTCTGTCCGCCAGTTGTGCCACCACAGCCAGATCGTGCGTAATGTAAATTGCAGCAACCCCCTTTGCGTGAACTGCTTCCTTAATAGCCGCCAGCACCTCGATCTGGGTTGTCACATCCAACGCTGTCGTTGGTTCATCAAACACAACAATCTCAGGCTCACAACCCATCGCCATGGCCGTCATCGCGCGCTGCAGTTGACCACCCGATACTTGATGAGGGAATCGATCACCAATCGAATCAGGGTCTGGAAGATCCAGTTGCCGATAAAGGCTACGTCCCTTCAATGCGGCCTCCGTTCGATTCATCTTGCCATGTTGCACAGGAGACTCACAGAACTGCTCTAGCAGGCGATGCGCTGGGTTAAAAGCCGCCGCTGCACTTTGTGCAACGTAACTGACACGATTGCCACGCAACTGTCGCAGTTGCTTCTCGGGCAGTGTTGTCAGTTCCAGCCCATCCAATTTGATTGACCCGGATACGATCCGGCAACCCGGTTTTGTATATCCCAATGCTGCCAGACCCAAGGTTGATTTTCCGGCGCCAGATTCACCGATCAACCCAACGATCTCACCCTTCTCCAAGGCCAGGCTCAGTCCATTGACGATAGGCCGCCATTCGCCATCGATCTCAGCCTCGATTACAACATCTTTCATTTCCAGCAATTTACTCGACATTCACGACTCCATTGTCACCTTTGTCCAGCGCGATCCCGTATCGATTTATAGACACTGGTGAAACACCTTACCCGGACGATGGGAAAATGCAACCTCGGCTCCAGTCCCGATTTCAAGATACTTTCTATACAATTGTTCCTTTGTACATTCTCCGGGGGCATAGACCGCAAGGCCCTCGAACTAGTATTAAGAATTGAACTGGAAAAGCCTATCTACTGAAGAACTAGAACGAGAATACTCACCGAGCAGTATGGTGGGCGACATTACGCCATTCATATCATCGTACACCACGGAGTCCCAACAGGTGCGAGATAACTATGGGGCACACCTGATTATCGACTTACCCTACGGCGCTAATGTGGAAGAAAAACTAGACCTCTTCCTACCAGCCATGCCAGCCAATCCCAAAAATATACCTTTACTGATTTTTGCTCACGGCGGCTACTGGCAACAACTCTCAAAAGATGATCACAGTTTTTTAGCGACCGCCTGGACAGCAGCCGGCTACGCTTTTGCCAGTATCAACTACGGCCTTGCGCCGACCTCAAACATCCCCCAGATGATTTCACGTTGCCGCCAGGCCATCAACTGGCTTGGTGAAAACCATTCTCATTATGGGCTCGACAAGTGTGGCATTCATGTCATGGGGCATTCTGCAGGCGCTCATCTCCTGGCCTGCGCAATCAGTCCGGGTATCCAGGATCACGGCAGATCAACACTTCTTACTCGACCTCAACGTGCCATCCTTGTTGGTGGCATCTACGACCTCGAGCCGATTTCTCAAACCTATGTCAACGAACCACTTGGATTATCGATTGAAAGCGCTAGAGCGCTCAGCCCACAGTTTTATGATATCGATCCGTTTGTTGCTCTGGACATCGTCTATGCAGAACATGAAACTAAAGAGTTCATACGTCAATCTAAGGCATATGCTGATAAATGCTCAATAACTACCGCCCATGTAGAACTCACGGAAGTACAGGGTCGGCATCATTTTGACATCATGTACGATATTGCCCATACCGATACAGCGCTCTTTCAACAACTCTCAGTATATGCAGATAAATGAGACAGTCAGATGACAACCACATCTCTTGAAACATTGTCCAACAGCCGAACTCCCGGCCTGTTAGACGCTCGCAGGCAAGATGAACTTGACCCGCTCTCCAATATTGGAGATCTTTTTGATTTGCCACCTGACCTGGTTTATCTCGATGGCAACTCTCTTGGTGCTATGCCCGCAGTGGTGCCAGAAAAGATTCAAGAAGCCGTTACCGAGGGCTGGCGTACCGGGTTGATACGAAGTTGGAATGATCGGGATTGGCATATACTGCCTTTGACTCTCGGCGATCGACTGGCGCCCCTGATGGGTGCTAATGCTGGTGAAGTACTGGTGGTTGATTCAACGTCTATTAATCTNTTTAAGACCCTGTCGGCTGCTCTGGAACTGCGTCCCGATCGAACTGAGATTGTATCGGAACGCTATAACTTTCCATCGGATCTTCATATCATCCAAGGTGCTATCACGCATTTTTATCCACAACATAGACTCGTTNAGGGGAAAGAAAGTGATGATTCGATAGTCGAATTGATCGGCCCATCCACTGCAGTGGTAACTCTTACCCAGGTCAGTTACCGCACCGGATTGATTCGCGACATGGAAAGAATAACTAAAGAGGCTCATCGGGCGGGTGCGCTGGTTATCTGGGATCTGGCTCACACACTTGGTGCGGTACCCGTGGACCTGAATGTGGCTAATGTCGATTTTGCCGTTGGCTGCACCTACAAGTACCTCAATGCCGGACCTGGTGGACCGGCGTATCTTTTCGTCGCCGACCGACACATCACAGATGCCTTTAATCCATTAACGGGCTGGCAAGCCCATGCCGACCCTTTTTCTTTCGACACACACTTCAAGCCGGCAAGTAACATAGACAAATTCCGCTGTGGAACGCCCGGGGTTCTTTCCTATATCGCTCTAGAATCGAGCCTAGATATATTCGAAATGGTCGATATGGAGGCTATTCGGACNAAATCGAAACGCTTAACAACTCTGTTTGTCGACCTTGTCGAATCGCTGTGTGAGAATTATCCCTTGCAGCTGGCTAGCCCACGTGACAGCAGTCAAAGAGGCAGTCAAGTCTCGTTTAGCCACGCCGAAGGCTGGCCGATCATGCAGGCGCTCATCGCCCATGGAGTAATTGGTGATTTCAGNGCGCCGAATCTACTGCGATTCGGGTTCGCACCGTTGTACACGCGGTACGAAGATGTTTGGCTTGCAGCATCGATGCTTGCCCATATTCTTCAAACCGAATGCTGGAAAGATCCAGTCTACGCTGCTCCAAAACTTGTGACCTAAACGGTCAGTTACGAACTAGTTACTTGGNAACACCTCATGGTTCNAATATACCCNTATCGACCCTGTCAAAATTGAATAAGTAGATGCTTGATTCTTATAACATAGACGTCGCCAACGGNTTCTTACCCGCCCACGAACCACTTGAGGCACTCCCAGACGAATTTGAAATCTGGGATTCGATGGCTCGGGAATTCTCTGGACTACTGAACGCAGGTGTTTTCAGGAGCCAGGCCGAAGCCATGNCGATAATTGACGACGTCTCGTCCCTACAGACCTCGATGGAACTGGAACGGGCCATGNTACTGTTATCCATATTTGGCCATGGATTCGTCTGGCAGGACTACGAGTCCTCAGGCTATATTCCAGAAAGTATTGCAATACCTTGGACTCTGGTTGCTGAACGACTGGGCCGACCNCCAACCCTNGCCCATGCCTCGCTGGTCTTGAATAANTGGAAAAAGTTGGAACCCAATGNCTCGATCAAACTAGGCAATCTNAGGACACTTATCCAGTTTCATGGCGGCCTTGATGAATCCTGGTTCTACTTGGTCACNACCGAGATCGAGGCAATAGGTGCAGGCGTACTCAAACAATTCGANCGTATACAGCAAGCAGCGCATTCNGACGACTTCCAACAGATCGAAGATTCACTTGAGGAAGTTCGAGAATCCCTGGTCGCACTGAATACGACGCTGAACCGTATGTACGAAAACTGTGATCCCTATATATTTTACAACCGGATACGGCCATTCCTGGCTTCATTTGAGAATATCGAGTACAAGGGATGCAAGCAGAATCCGAGAAACTATTTTGGTGGCAGCGCAGCACAAAGTTCTTTACTTCAGGCTATAGATGCAATGCTCAGCATCGTGCACCAGGAAGAACAATCAAGATCCTATCTCGTTACGATGCGTAATTATATGCCTGCGGGTCATGCTGCCTATATTAATGCGCTGGAGAATGACAGACCCTTAGTCCATGCCATTGAGCGACATAATGGCTGTCGGCACATCCACACAGCGTGTGTGAATGCACTGATCGAGTTCCGTCAGTCCCACCTCAAAATAGTGGCACAATATGTGTCATCGCAAATGTCGCAAACAGGCCCTGGCCACACCGGCACCGGTGGAACCGATCCGATGGTGTTTCTGAAACAAGTAGCAAAAGATACGACATCTTCTGTTTGAATCACCTTCAATTCGGGCATGAAATAGTAGCCATGGACAGATCAATCCCACTGCAACGATTCGACGATATGCCGGTCATGGCACCACACATCCTGCAGGAGCCCGATAACCAGCCAAATCCCGATATTGTTCGTCTTAATCTGAATGAAAACCCACTCCCGCCTTCTCCAAACGCCATCGCAGCAATGCACGATGCCGTCAACATGACGAACCGCTATCCGGATCATTCCTGTTCTGCCCTGGCTCAAATTATCTCGGCTCGTATCGGCATAAGCACGGACCGGCTGGTATTTGGTAATGGCAGTGGAGAAATGCTATTTGCGGCTGCAGCTATCGCTGTCGATAGAAATGAGCAGGCTGTTTTACCGGGGCCCACCTTCGCCCCGGTTGGCAAAAACGTTCGGCTTGCNGGNGGTAAGGTCGTCACAGTGCCTGTACTGGAAAACGGATCCAACAACGTTGANGCTATGTTGGACGCAGTCAATGAGCACACCGCNCTGTTTTATCTGTGCACCCCCAACAGCCCAACAGGTGGTATGCTCGAAGCCGAACAAATCAAGTTAGCCGTTGACAAAGTACCCGGCGACTGTCTGTTGATGGTGGACGAGGCTTATCATGAATTCGCTGCTTGGGAAGGCGGCCCGGATGTGCTGTCCTTGTTAGCTACTCGCAGTGGCCCATGGGCAGTGATCCGAACCTTCTCCAAGGCATATGGACTGTCTGGCGCTCGAATCGGCTATGCAATCACCAGCAATCGCAACCTGGCAGTTGGATTCTCAAAGGTGCGAATTGGCTTCAATGTCAACCGGATCGCTCTGGCCGGTGCGTGCGCGGCGATGCGGGATCAGAACTATCTTGAGATGGTCCTGGATACGGTCAGTTGCGAGAGACAGCGGCTTTCGCTAGCACTCCAGAACTGTGGACTTCGCGTCTATCCATCGGCTGCAAATTTCCTGCTCGCCCGTACCAATAGCCCCTCCGATGGCATTGCGACTAAGTTGGCGGAACGCCACATTCTTGTGCAGGCGCTGCCATGGCCAGATGAAAACGGATCGCTGAGGATCACAATCGGTACCACCTCCGAAAACGACACCTTTTTGAACGCTCTTACTGAGACCCTTTGAGNAAAGACNCCACGNCGAGCAACCAGTCAGCTCAGTAGCCAGCCCCCATCCACATCGACTGTGGTGCCAGTCACGAAGTCGTTCTGGATCACAAAAATGATAGCGCTCGCAACCTCAGTCGCAGTGCCCGGCCGGGGAATCACATGACCGGCTGTTGCAGTATCCAGCTTATTCGACCGCTCCGAGCTTTCTGGGCCAAACATCGGCGTATCAATAATACCTGGAGAAACCGTATTGATTCGCTGCGGTGCAATTTCCGGTGCAACAGCTCGGCAAAATGCTTCTACAGCGCCACCGACTGAACCTAACGCGATGCCCCCTGGTTTGGTTTTTCGCGCAGGGGCTCCACTGACCAGAACAATTGCACCCTGGCTGTCTAAGTGCTCTGCACCCAGGCGTACGGCGTTGGTATAACCCCAAAGTTTCGCAAAAGACGCCTGGTAGGCATCGAGGTCCATCTCGAGGAAGGGGCCCGCGGCCCTAGAGCCCCCGGTTGCGGCGCAAACCAAAATATCAAACTTTGACCATTCCTCAAAAAGCGCCGTGAGACCGNCTCTATCGAGAACACTGCAGGATCGAAGTTCAACGCCCTGTGCAACACTGTCCTTGGCCTTCTCAGNCTCTCGACTGACAGCAACCACCTTTGTACCAAGTTCTGTCAATCGATTGGTCGTTGCCAGNCCAATCCCAGAGGTTCCACCCAACACAATTGCCGTTTTCCCTGTCACGTCCATTTTTACCCCCCATTGTTATTTACCAGACAATCAGAACAATCCTTCCGCCGTGTCGATGATTGGTTCCAAAATATCATTGACCCGCTCACAGGATCAACCTACCGTATTGTCGAAATCCCAGCAACACACCGTGCGTATTACGAGCTCCGACAAGCCGAAAGAATCGATTTTGCATCGAGCTGGTAAGCCTGGTAAAGCTCGGTGAGCGTACCCGATTCTCCATATCGATCGACCCCCAGCCCGTACACACGGTGCCCTGCCACAGCCCCTAACCAGGTCAGTACCGATGGATGTCCGTCCGTAACCGTCACGATGCGGACATTCGAGTCAATCGCACCAAGAAGTTTTTCGATCTGTGCAGAACACTTTTCTAATCCGCGGTACCGTATCCGCTGTGCTTCCATCCAGCCGCGATGAAGACGATCAGCCGAAGTAATGGCAAGCACCGCAGTCGAGTCAGGAGAGCCATGGTTGAGTTCGTCACAACTCTCGATCACCTGGGGCGCAACTGCGCCGATATATGCTATCACAACAGAACAGGAAGATTGCGGAGGTACCAACCAGTATCCGCCATCTATAATCTCAGCCGTTAGCGTATCGTCAATCTCTCGATCGAGCTGCTCTATGCGACGTGTCGTAAGGCGCAAGTAGACAGATCCACCGCGTCGATCACCGAGCAAATCAGCGCCTATAGCAATATCTTGGCCCTCCGTCTCCTCATGTTGTAGATACGAAAACGCAAAACTCATGATCGCTGAAAGTTCATCGGTAAACGCTGGCTCGAATGATGCCAAGCCCGGCTTGCTCATTCCGATCAGAGGCGTCCCAATAGACTGATGAGCACCGCCTTCTGGCGCCAATGAGATACCTGAAGGTGTAGCGACCAGCAAAAAACGTGCATCCTGGTAACAAGCATAATTCAATGCATCCAGGCCCCTTTCGACAAACGGATCGTAGATTGTGCCCACGGGTAACAGGCGTTCTCCGAAGATCGAATGAGAAAGGCCCGCCGCCGCCAAGAGCAGAAAAAGGTTGTTTTCAGCAATGCCCAGTTCAATATGCTGTCCAGTTGGCGATGCTCGCCACCTATGCATCGTTTGTAGCTCCTCAACGGTAAACATGTCTGTCTGGCCATTGACATGGAACAGTCCACGCTGGTTTACCCAGCCACTTAGATTTGTTGACACAGTCACGTCGGGCGATACAGTAATGATCCTTTGAGCGAGTTCAGTATCCTGCCTGGCTAAACTCGCCAGTACTCGACCAAATGCTTCCTGGGTTGACATTTGATGCCCGTCCGGTTTTGGAAAAGGATAAGGCACCGCGACCACAGGTGAATTTTTTCGCCTCTGGCTCGCTGTACAAAAAGGTGCGCTGTGTAAGAACGAACGCAATTCCGACTCTGGCACACCTGTGCCCGCTGACGGCAACCACTCCTCTCCATCACTGATATTATGTTCAGACTTCAGTCGTTGGATCTGCTCAGACGTCAACATTCCGGCGTGATTGTCTTTGTGGCCAGCCAGCGGCAGTCCAAACCCTTTAATGGTATAGGCGAAAAAACAGGTGGGCTTGTCATCGCCTATGCTTTCAAATGCCTCCAGCATGCTTTCGATACAGTGCCCACCAAGGTTAGTCATCAAGGCATTCAGTGCACGGTCGTCATACCGTGCCAATAATTCCGACACGCTGGAACGGGATCCCATATCCGCCTGGAGCGCTTCACGCCAAGCTTCACCGCCTTTGTACACCAAGGCGGAGTATTTTGAATTAGGGCAGGAGTCTATCCATTGCCGTAAAGCATCCCCACCGGGTTGCTCAAATGCTTTGTGTAGGAGTTTTCCATACTTGATCGTTACCACCTCCCATCCCATACTCACAAACAACCGGTGGAAACGTGTTAACAAGCGATCTGAAATGATCGCATCCAGACTCTGACGGTTATAGTCGACGATCCACCACAGATCCCGCACACTGTGCTTCCAACCTTCAAGCAACGCTTCATAGATGTTGCCCTCATCAAGTTCAGCATCGCCCAACACACAAACCATTCTGCTCCTGGAGCTTCGCCATGAATGCGCCTCAAGGTAGTCCTGAATGAGCGCAGCGAAACTTGTCATCGCCACACCCAGTCCAACCGAGCCCGTCGAAAAGTCCACGTCATCGATATCTTTTGTGCGTGATGGGTAGGACTGCGCGCCCCCAAGCGCCCTGAACTTGGAAAGATGATCTTTATCCTGTTTTCCAAACAGATACTGAATGGCATGAAAAACAGGACTACCGTGGGGCTTAACTGCGACGCGATCTTCTGGCTTCAAGACTGCAAAGTAAAGAGCAGTCATGATCGTCACCATGGATGCACAGGACGCCTGATGGCCGCCTACCTTTAGTTCGCCATCGCCCTCCCGAATATGATTCGCATGGTGAATCATCCAGGTGGACAACCACAGCACCTTTTTCTCGAGGATCTTGAGAAAATGCAGTTGGTTCGGCGTGTTGCCAGTTGGAGGTGGTTCGTCGTCCGGGTCGAAAGAGATCACTTGCATGTGGATCAAACAGGATGCTGGGGTATCGGGTCAATATATTGCTTTTAATTAGAATTTATCTACTTATTTTCCTGCTATATTTGGACTTTAAGCATTTTTATATCAAATTTATTCGAACAGAGAAATAATATGCCTTATAGCTTCGACAGCACGGATCGCCGGATTCTTCAGGTCATTCAGGAGAATGCACGAATTTCGAATACCGAACTGGCGGATCGTATTGGGCTTTCCCCGTCACCCTGCTGGCGACGGGTGCGTACGCTCGAGGATAATGGCGTCATTGAACGGTACGTGACCCTGGTCAATGCGAAAGCTGTTGGTCTGCCGATCACTGTATTTGCGACTGTCGCTCTCGAAAAACAGGTCGAGCCCGCATTAGAGTCATTCGAGAAGGCGGTGATGGAACGACCTGAAGTTATGGAGTGCAATCTCATGACCGGCGAGTTCGACTATCTGCTTCGAGTAGTAGTACCCGACCTTGTTGCTTACGAACGCTTCCTGATGGATCATTTAACACGTATTAAAGGAATCGCCAGTATCAAGTCGAGTTTTTCACTCAAACAGGTCAGCTATAAGACAGCGCTGCCACTACCCAGTTGATCCGAATCAATCTGAACACTTCCCCCGAACATAAGGCGATTCAACTGTGAAACTACGAGAGCCTGTAATTGTCGGTGTTGCACAGGTTTCACAACGAGAAGATGACCCTTTAGCAGCCCGATCACCGCTGGATCTCATGGTCGATGCTGTATCCCAGGCAGCGCTAGATAGCGGCAATCCTGAGATTCTAAAATCCACAAACTCTATCCGGGTGGTCCGGGGTATGTGGGGCTACCAGAACCCAGCGCAGTCCATAGCCGAGAAGCTCCACTTAACACAGATCGAAACCGGACTTACATCACTCGGCGGCAACTATGTGCAGACACTGGCAAATCAAAGCTTTCTGGATATCCAATCGGGACACTCGGATATCATTGTGCTCACCGGAGCTGAATGTGGACGGACGCAATCACGTGCACGATCGGCCGGCTTGACCCTCGACTGGAACCCTGTTTCTGCTACCCCCGGACAAGACCCAATCGGTAGAGCTCAGGGGATCACGCAACCCGATGTATTTATTGGCAGCCAACGCAATACCCGTCACCAGGCTGAACTTCAACGCGGGATTCGACACCCCATCCAGTACTATCCTCTGTTTGAAATTGCTTTACGGTCTGCTTCAGGCGAAACGGTGTCGAACCACTTCGAAAGAATCGCCAGACTTTGGTCCGGTTTCAGCACCGTAGCAAAAAACAACCCAGACGCCTGGATTCAACGTGAGTATTCAGCACAAGAGATCGCCACTGTTACTCAATTTAATCGGCCGGTATCACTGCCCTACCCCAAGTTGATGAATTCAAACAACAGCGTTGATCAGGGTGCCGCCCTCATCGTGACATCGTCAACGAAAGCTAAACAACTCGGTATTCCTCGCGACCGATGGATCTACCCGCATGCCTCGACGGAAGCCTGGGATCACCTTCATGTGTCTGAACGAGATAACCTGTATTCGTCGCCGGCCATCCGCCTTGCAGCTGCGCGACTACTTGAATTGACCAACCTCGATTCGAGAAGTTTCGACTATGTCGACCTTTACAGTTGCTTTCCATCCGCAGTCCAAATCGCTGCAAACGAAATTGGCCTGTCCCTGAACCAGCCACTAACCGTAACCGGCGGCCTGACATTTGCCGGCGGTCCTTGGAACAATTATGTCATGCACGCAATCGCACGTACCGCTATTCTGCTGCGATCAAATCCCGCCGCGCTTGCCTTGGTTACAGCCAATGGCGGATTGCTGACCAAACACGCGTTGTGTATCTATTCCGGCACGCCACCCCAACAACCATTCGCCTGGGCCAGCCTCCAAAAAGATGTAGACAACCTGTACCGACGCCCTGTCAAAGCCAGTCACGAAGGGGAAGCAGCGATAGAGACCTACACCGTCATGTATGAAAACCAGGCGCCAAGCGTCGCATATGCTGCGTGCCTTCTGGACGACGGACAGAGAACGTGGGCAAATATCCTGGATCCAGACATCATTGCCAGTATGATCACAGAGGAATTTTGTGGCCGCTCTGGGAAAATAGATGCCAATGGCCACTTTATCCCATAGAGCTAACTTAGTATTGTGACCGCTTGTGTAACTCATATTCCCTGTGACCAGGTCACTTATCTAGGCCAGGGGCTCGTACGGCCCGAATGTGTTCTAGCGACCCGCAAAGGCGACATCTATGCCAGCCACGGTGAGGGCGGCATCACACATATAACTCCCACGGATGACGTTACAATCTATTTCGCCAACAACAGTGAGAAGCCCGCTGATTTTTTGCCGAATGGCTTCTCTCTCCGGCCAGATGGCTCTTTTCTTGTCGCTAACCTCGGTCAGTCGGGTGGTGTCTACGTGCTTGAGCGAGACGGTTCATTGCAACTCTTAATCAATGAAATCGACGGGTTGGCACTACCGGCAACCAATTTTGCTAATCTCGATCGAGAGGGTCGGATCTGGATCTCTGTAAGCACAACTGCAATTGACCGAGAAAAATCGTTTAACAAATCTATAGCAGACGGATTTATCGCGCTCGTTGACCACTCAGGCGCTCGAATTGTCGCGGATGGAATCGGCTTCACTAATGAAAACAAGGTTGATCCCTCCGGCCACTGGTTGTACGTCCATGAAACAATGGGTCGATCGTTGTTGCGATTCCCGATACGAGCAAATGGTGACCTCGGCCCACGTGAAACGGTTACCGACTACGGTTCGGGAGTTTATCCCGACGGGTTTGAGTTCGACAGTGAAGGTGGTGTCTGGTGTACCAGTGTACTTAGCAATCGAATTATTCGGTTGGATCCAGATGGTGTTCAGCAGATAATCATCGATGCCGGTAACCCTGATCTAGTCGAGCGTGCCGAGTTAGCCTATCGGACTAATACGTTTTCCCGTTCATTGATCAACGAGGGTCTGCATAGCCCACTTGGAAACTGCGCTAGCTTGTGTTTTGGCGGCAACGACCTTAAGACCGTATACATCGGCAGCCTTCATCTGGACAAAATAGCCTGTTTTCGTTCACCCGTGGCGGGAACACCCCCGTCCCACTGGCTGTTCTAGACCCCGTTTATGGCTGAGTATCAAGACACTCCTTGCAGCCCGACAGAACGCATGGTAGAAATGATTCGCATGAATAATGGAGTATATTTCTAATGACAAGACCGACAAAAGTCGAAGTGACCGAAGTAGGCCCACGTGATGGCTTGCAGGCAGAGCCCAGGTTTGTCGAGACCGAAATAAAGATCCAACTCGTCAACGATCTGATTGATGCAGGTGTCCCTCGCATAGAGTTCTCGTCCTTTGTTTCACCTCGTGCAGTTCCCCAACTCGCTGATGTTGCTGAAGTGTTTGAGGGTATCGACAGATCCGGTTCCACTGTACTTGCTGCTCTGGTACCAAACGCTAAAGGTGCAGTGCGCGCGGTCGATGCGGGTGTTCACGAAATCATCGTTTTCCTGTCCGCCTCAGAAAGTCATAACAAAAAAAATGTCAATCGGTCTGTCGAGGAATCCTTAGTTGGGTTTGAGGAGGTCGCACGAATCGCAGCTGAGTCGAGTATTCCAGTCCAAGGGGTCATCGCGACCGCGTTTGGGTGCCCTTTTGAAGGCGACGTACCGATCGAGCAACTTGGACGTATCGCGCAACACTACAGCAAACTCGGATTTAAAGGTATCGGACTAGGGGATACCACCGGTATGGCCACACCACCAATCGTAAGGCGCGCGGTCAAGTATCTTCAAGATACGCTGCCAGAACTCCCTATTGGACTTCACTTTCACAACACTCGGGGTCTGGGATTGGTCAATGTGATGGCTGGGCTAGATGAAGGCATAGACCAGTTCGACGCCTCATTTGGTGGAATCGGGGGCTGCCCCTTCGCTCCCAAAGCGACCGGCAATATCTGTACCGAAGATTTGGTCTACATGCTGCACGAAATGAATATCGATACGGGTGTTAATCTACAAGCGCTGATAACTATCGCCACACAGGTAGAAACAATCGTAGGGCACAATCTGCCCGGTCAGGTCATGAAAGCCGGACCCCGTCTTGACTTGCACTCGATGACTTCTGTTGCGACCGCACAAGGCTGACCAACCGCAGTGACTCTCTGTGCCACTTAAAGGTTTACGGGTTGTCGATCTTACTCGGATCCTCGCAGGTCCTTTCTGTACCCAACTTCTTGCGGACCTGGGCGCCGAAATTATCAAAATTGAAGGACCCGATGGAGATCCCGTCCGTCAACAGGGGGCCATTGTAAATGGGCTGAGTTGGTACTTCGCCCAGTTCAATCGAAACAAAAAATCCGTGGTACTGAACCTGTACGACGACGATGACAAAAGCACACTGTCGCATCTTCTAGAAACAGCCGACGTTCTGGTTGAGAATTTCCGCCCAGGAATTCTTTCCGATATGGGTTTCGGACCACGGGAACTAGAGCGCCTCAACCCGAGGCTGATTCACGCCAGCGTAAACGGTTACGGCACTGTCGGGCCTTATGCCGATCGTCCTTCATTTGACTTTATTGCCCAGGCCATGAGTGGCTTTATGAGCGTGAATGGACCCCCCGACGGCGAACCGCAGCGCGCTGCTCCGCCGTTAAGCGATCTCATTGCCGGGTTGTACTGTGCATTTGGGATTCTGGCCGCGCTGCACGAGCGAGGAAACAGCGGGATCGGCCAACAGGTTGAAACCAGCTTGACTGGTGGCCTTGTCAGCATGTTGGCTTATCTCTCTGCTGAATATTTTGCAACTGGCGAGATACCCAAACGAACCGGCAATGATCATCCTATCGTATCGCCGTATGGATTATTCCGTGCCAAAGATGGAATGATTGCTGTCGCACCGTCAACTGATGTTTATGTCGAACGATTCTTGGAAGTGCTCGATCTCGAAGACCTACTGGCAGATCCACGCTACAGCACCAATTCTGAAAGACTCCTGCACCGAAATACACTCTCACAGTGTATCAACGATGTGACCTGTCTACGGTCGGTTGCACACTGGATCACGGCCATCAACAATGCAGGCTGCCCTTGCGGAAGAGTGATGGATCTCGGTGAAGTGTTTGAGGACCCTCAAATCCTGGCACAGGAAATGGTTATCGACGTCCCCCATCCAGGTCACGGTAGCGTCAGGATGACCGGATTCCCGGTTAAGCTCTCACGAACACCCGCTGGTATTCAACGCCCGGCGCCGGACCTGGGTGCAGATACCGAAGACATACTCAGTAATCTCGACCAGCACCCACTCTAGCGTGGGCAGCGCCATAGCTAGAAACAACACTCCACAATACATCATCCGCCAAGCCTTTAGCAGCTGAATACCAAACGTGTCGAAACGATCTCATACGACCTACGATCAGGCAGCTTTGTCAGCCGCAATTCGTGATGCCGACCTCAGGGTATTACTGATGAGCCTCGTACATCAGACGGGGGATACGCACTGGCTGGAAGCACCGTACACACCATGTCGTGACGTACGCCTGATTGCTGATCCCTCCGCTGGCTTGCCTGAGGCTGTGCAGTCGGATCTACGCGCACGCGCCATAGAGGTTTTTTCGCAATCCAGCTCTGGACCAGCCCTGACAAATCCAGATGATCACTTGATGATTAGAATGATGAGTGCCTGCCTGGGTGAAGCAGTACCGCCAGAGTATGCACCGGCCATGCGTGATGAACTTGGCTTTACTGACCGGGATATTCACTGGTCTAAACCTCCAGAACAATCCGAGCTTGCCGGCCGGGATGTGTTGATCGTGGGAGCCGGCGTAAACGGTATTGTGCTGGGTGCCAAATTGGGTCAACTCGGTATCCGATATACCATAGTCGAGAAGAACAAGGGTGTGGGTGGGACCTGGCTGGAAAATTCTTATCCGGGTTGTGGAGTCGACACGCCCAATCACGCCTACTCACTCTCATTCGGCCGACGGTACCGCTGGAGTCGATATTTTTCGCTGCGCGATGAAATTCAGGACTATCTGGAGTGTTGCGCCACTGAATTCGGCGTTCGAAGCCATATTCGTTTTCAAACAACCGTGAGGGGCGCCCAATGGATCGAGTCTGACCGCTGCTGGGAAACTGAGCTTGAAGGACCTGGTGGCAAGGAGCGTTTTCGCAGTGGGTTTCTGGTCAGCGCAATCGGCCAGTTCAATCAGTCCCGGAAGCCAACGATCCCCGGTTGTGAATCTTTTCAGGGAGAAGCATTTCACAGTGCACACTGGCCACCAGAGTTAGATGTAACCAATCAGCGTGTCAGCATTATTGGTACCGGCGCTTCGGCAATGCAGATCGTGCCGTCAATTGCGAATCAGGTGAAGAGTCTGACGATCTACCAGCGTACGCCACAGTGGGTCCGGCCCATACCGGGTTATGGTGAATCAATCCCACAGGGCGCACAGTGGTTGCTGGAACAACTTCCCTACTATGTCGAGTGGTTTCGATTCACGATGTTATGGCGCTATGGAGATGGCTTATTGCCATATCTACGCAAAGATCCCGACTGGCCCCATCCAGAACGCGCGCTTAACCGGGTTAACGACAGACATCGACAGGAAATGGTTGACTTTATGTCGGACCAACTCCAAGACCACCCGGATCTCGCGGCTCACTGTCTTCCTGACTATCCAGCCTACGGCAAACGAATACTGCTGGATAATGGCTGGTATCACGCACTGACGCTGCCCCAGGTTCACCTCATTACTGACCCCATTAGTCGGATTACAGAATCAGGAATCTTAACAACAGACGACGTCCATCGAAGCGCCGATGTCCTGATTTACGCGATTGGCTTTGAGATGATGCAGATGGCTTCACGCCTGAACATACAAGGCCGGGGTGGTATTGATCTTAAGGACACCTGGGACGGTGACAACCCAACAGCCTATTTAGGGATGACAGTTCCGGGGTACCCCAACTTTTTTTGCCTACTGGGTCCGAACACCGGCCTAGGCCATGGCGGCAGTGCTATGTTTCAGGCTGAGTGCCAGACTCGCTATGTCACTGCCTGCCTGGTCCGAATGATTGAAGAGAACCTCGCCTCACTAGAAGTACGTCGTGACGCGCACGACAACTATGTTGAGCGAGTCGACAAAGAACATCAGCAAATGATCTGGTCGCATCCTGGCATGACAACCTATTACCGTAATGCCCGAGGCCGAGTCGTAACTGTGATGCCCTGGAGGCTGGTTGACTACTGGGAGATGACACACGAGGCAGATCTGTCCAATTACCACGTTGAACGCCGAACACGCGCTAGCCGTTAACCATTACCCGCCTGCAACTGGTTAAACACAGTTACTGAGGCATATCTGGCCAGCCATCCTCATTCGGGGGGAACCAGAACTCATCGAGAGCTCTCTGAATTTCTACAAGGCAACGGTCGCGACGACGCTCAAACTCTTTGATCGATCGACCAGCCTGAATCTCTTCACAACCGACTGCGGTAGCATTCACCAGCTTCTCCGTAAAGTCCGGTGCTGGCAAATGTGTCCAACGGTTCGCCACCTCCGGCGCCCAATGCGCCATTGAATGTCGAATTCCCCCTTCACCCCCGGCCAGATGAAACGTCAACATGGGCCCCAAAAATGCCCAACGCAAGCCAGGCCCACCAGTGATTGCAGCATCGATCTGTGCTGGAGTACAGATCCCCGCATCTATCATGTACAGCGCCTCGTGGAAAAGTACCTGCTGCAACCGGTCCGAGATATAACCGTCGATTTCAACCGGCGCCAAAAGCGGTCGCATTGCAAGTGATCGATAGAACGCAGCACCTGCTCGCAGGGCATCCTCATCGGTTGCCTGGCCCCCGACTATTTCCACCAAAGGCAGTAAATAGACAGGATTGAAAGGATGCCCAATCATGACTCTTTGCGGATACTGCGTTTTTTCCTGCAGCAGAGTTGGCCGAATGCCAGACGAACTGGACGCAATGACGACATCAGGCGGAAGGAGTTGGTCAGCTTGGTTAAGCAACCGGATTTTAAGCGCCTCGTCATCCGGTGCATTTTCCTGAACATAATCTGCAACCGACAACGCAGTCTCTAAGGAGGTTTCAAACTTCAGCCGACTTCGATCTGCACCGGACTGCAGGCCAACCTCTTCCAAAATAGGCCACGCATTATCCACGTTGGCAAACAGCGTGGCCTCAGCCGAGGGATCCGGGTCCCATGCAACCACATCCAGGCCGTGAGCAAGACACCGAGCAGCCCAGCCGCTGCCAATCAGTCCAGCACCCAGGAGCACCACCGTATTAACCGGGTCACGCATTATCTTTCCCTGTGACTTTTTTTGAATCAGCGGGGTTCAGTGCGGTTTCAGCTCCAGCCGAGCAATCTGATTTCGATGAACCTCATCCGGCCCGTCGGCTAAACGGAGCAAACGTGCAGTTGCATAAGCATGTCCGAGACCAAAGTCATCGGAGACACCACCACCACCGTGCGCTTGAATCGCCCAGTCGATAACCTGACAGGCCATATTGGGCGCTGCCACTTTAATCATCGCGATTTCTTTGCGCGCCTCTTTGTTACCATACTGGTCCATCTTGTGGGCGGTATACAGTGTCAGTAATCGATTCTGATCTATCATAATCCGAGCTTCGGCGATTCGTTCCTGAGTCACGGTCTGTTCAGCAACAGGTCGGCCAAATGCTACGCGGGATTTCACCCGGCGGCACATAGCCTCGAGCGCACGTTCTGCTAAGCCGATCAAACGCATACAGTGATGAATGCGGCCCGGGCCAAGGCGGCCCTGAGCTATCTCAAAACCCCGGCCTTCTCCAAGCAACATATTCGACGCGGGCACTCGAACATTCTCAAATAACACCTCGGCATGACCGTGAGGTGCATCATCAAAACCCAGCACGGGGAGATGCCGGAGCACCTTGACACCGGGCGCTGACATTGGAATGAGAATCATCGACTGCTGTCGGTAGCGATCCTCGTTATCGGGGTCTGTCTTACCCATAAATATCAGAACCTTACAGCGGGGGTCGTTGGCACCTGAGGTCCACCATTTATGTCCGCTGACCACATACTCCGCCCCATCTCTGCGAATTTCAGACTGAATGTTAGTCGCGTCGGACGAGGCGACATCGGGCTCGGTCATCGCGAATGCAGAACGTATTTCTCCAGCCAGCAAAGGTGTCAGCCATTCATCCTGTTGCTCCGGGGAGCCATAACGTGACAACACTTCCATGTTTCCAGTATCGGGCGCGGAACAGTTGAATACCTCAGGCGCATAGGGGGAGCGCCCCATCACTTCACATAACGGTGCATACTCGTAATTACTCAGGCCAGCGCCCAGTTCACTTTCCGGCAAAAAGAGATTCCACAGGCCAACCTCCCTCGCTTTGGTCTTCAATCCCTCTACGATCTCAGAAGGCTGCCAACGATCTCCTGTTGATAACTCTTCCTTAATTGGGGTTTCATTAGGATAAATATGTTCATCCATGAATTCTGACAACTGTCTGTGGAGTTCCGCACTCCGCTGCGATGTTTCTATCATGATTGACTACCCCCAGTCAGATTAGGCGATAAATATTTTCAAAACTTCAGCAAACAGAATTATGCGCCTTTTGAATGATTTCCAGCATCATAGGATTCGAAAGACTCACCATCTTCGGACAACTTCTCCAGTAACCGCGACAGTTTCCAGTGATCAAGATCAGATCTATCTGAATAGCGCCGGACACCGTCAGCCACAACATCAAGTCCAACCGCACCGGCCCAGTGCATAGGCCCACCACGCCAAACCGGGAAGCCGTAACCATTCAAATAGACCAGGTCAATATCACTTGCCCGAAGTGCAATACCTTCCTCAAGAATAGTAGCGCCAATATTAATCAGGGGATACAGGCAACGTTCTAGAATCTCCTGGTCATCAAAATCGCGTGGCCCATCACCAAATTGGCGTGCGGCCTGCTCCGCCAAGTCCTTTACTTCCGGATCCGGCACTGGGACTCTGCTGCCCTTCTCATACAGGTAGTAGCCTCTGCGCGTTTTCTGGCCATATCGACCTAATTCACAAAGTCTGTTGGCTACAAATGAACCGGGGACATCAGCAGCAACACCATGTCCAGCAGCTTTTCGTTTTGCCCATCCAATATCCAGGCCAGCCAGATCCGATACCGCAAGNGGGCCCATCGCCATGCCGAATTCGTACATCACCCGGTCNATATGCTCGGGTGCAGCACCTTCTTCAACCATGATCGCGGCCTCTCCAAAATATCCCTCGAGCATCCGATTGCCGATAAAGCCGTGGCAGACACCCGAAACGATGGGCAGCTTCCCCATCCTGCGACCAAGATCCAACACGCTCATCAGAACAGCTTTGTCCACACTGTCTGTACGCACAACCTCGAGTAGTCGCATCACATTGGCCGGGCTGAAAAAATGTGTACCCAGTACATAACCCTTGCGCTCAGGGATGCTATCGGCGATCTCATTAACATCCAGATAGGAGGTATTCGATGTGAGCACGGCAGTAGGTTTAACGGACTGATTTAAACGCTCGAAAAGCTCTATCTTTACGGGCATTTCCTCNTAAATAGCTTCGATGACAATGTCCGCGTCAACCAGGTTGTCGAGTGTGGTCGATCCTGTAATCAGCGATAGCCTTTGGTCCATCTTTTCTTGTGTGAGTCTTCCTTTGGCAACAGTTGCCGCATAATTCTCCCGGATGGTCGACAGGCCTTTGGCCAACAACTCAGAATCCTGTTCCACCACGGTCACCGGAATTCCGGCGTTAGCAAAATTCATGGTAATGCCTCCGCCCATGGTGCCCGCACCGACCACGCCCGCGCTATCAAACGAGCTTCGCTCGAGATTCTTGTCCACTCCGGGGATTTTTCCAGCAGCGCGTTCGGCAAAAAAGACATGGCGCATCGCTTTTGATTCATCCGATACGACGCAGTCTTCGAATATTTCTCGCTCACGTGCTAATCCGTCATCAAACGGCAACTCAACCGCCGCTTGGACACACTCGATACAGGCGTACGGTGCCCGCATGCCACGGGCCCGGCGTTCGATCTGTTTTCGCTTGGCTTCAAATAGCTCCGAATCCTCCACCTCGACGGTCCGGTCCCGTGCTAATTGATGTGGGTCGTTTGTTTGACCGACCTCTCGCGCAAACACCAATGCACCCTCGACAAGTTCCGTCTCTATAAGCTGGTCACAAATCCCCAACGATACTGCCTGCTGAGCAGTCACAGGGTCACCCGATACGATCATGTCCAATGCTGCCTTGGCGCCAGCCAATCGGGGTAGTCGTTGCGTACCTCCTGCCCCAGGGGGTATCCCGAGTTTGACCTCCGGTTGACCGACCCTTGCTTTGGGCACAATGACCCGGTAATGACAGCACATCGCAAGTTCAAGCCCGCCACCGAGTGCATGCCCGTGAATTGCAGCAACGACAGGTTTTGAACTTTTTTCGAAGGCCCGGATCACGTCGCCGAGTCTGGGCTCACCATCAGGCCAGGGTTTCGAGAAATAGCGTATATCCGCACCGGCGATAAAACCCCGTCCCTCGCCGACCAACACTACCGCCACGATGTCTGGATCGGCATTCGCCTGTTTTAGGCTCGCTATGATGCCGCCTGGCACACCAGGACTCAGCGCATTAACGGGAGGATTGTCGACAGTGACCACTGCTACGCCCTCATGTGTTTCATATCTGACCAGAGCCATTTCACACTCCTCGCGTATTGTTAATGCAACTTGTCATTATAGGTTGGAGACGCTGCAATCTTCCAAAGGATAAAAGGGATTAACCGTTTCGCTTGAAAAACCGATTGTGGTTAGTCACTCCTTAACCCGCTCGACTTATGCAACAGCCAGTCAACGACAAAATTAACGGCCACCGTGAGAACGGCTATCGCCGCCGCCGGCAGAAGAGGCGTTATATCGTCGTAATTGATCAGTGTGGCGTTGTCGCGGACCATTGACCCCCAATCCGCGGTCGGAGGCTGAATCCCCAGCCCCAGAAAACTGAGGGCAGCAATAAACAAAAACACGAAACAGAAGCGAAGACCAAATTCTGCCAACAGCGGTGCCATGATATTCGGAAGAATCTCTTTACGGATAACCCACCACATGCCCTCCCCACGAAGGCGGGCAACTTCAACAAAATCCATTACGGCTACGTTCATTGCCGCGGCCCGGGTGATACGGTACACACGGGTACTGTCCAATACAGCGATAACCAGTACCAAAGTCGTNATAGNGGTNCCAAGAANAGTGAGAATCAATAACGCGAAAACTAANCCGGGTATNGCCATNAGAATATCAACAATTCGACTGATAATCGTNTCGTACCAACCNCCGAGTATCGCNGAGANCATCCCNGTTACNCCCCCAATGGCGAACGCGATGANAACAGCGGCTAGCGCAATACCAATCGTATTACGAGCNCCGAAGATNAGCCTNGACAACATATCTCGACCNAGATTGTCNGTNCCAAGANGATACTTNTCAGACCACAGTTCATAGGCCCCGCCCAGTATTTCTGTCTCACTGTATGGNGCGACGACNGGTGCAAATANNGCGANGANCANATANGCNGNGATNGTCACNAATCCCAGCTTTGCACTGAGCGGTGCGTCGAGAAATCCTCTATACATNTCCCGCATGATCTATCGNGGGTGNAACAATCTGGGGTTGGTGACNATAGAGACGATATCTGCNAAAAGATTCAGCAGNATNTAGACACCGGCAAAAATCATTGAACAGGCCTGCACCACCGGCACATCCCGCTTGGATACACTGTCCACCAGGAGTTGGCCGAGCCCCGGATAGACGAACACCACCTCTACCACGACCACACCGACGACCAGGTAGGCTAGATTCAGCGCGATGACGTTCACTACAGGTCCCCAGGCATTGGGCAATGCATGGTGCAGAATCACTCGGATTGGTCGTATCCCTTTCAATTGAGCCATTTCAATATAGGGGCTGGAAAGCAAATTGATAATTGCCGCGCGGGTCATGCGCATCATATGCGCAACCACCACCAAGGTGAGGGTCGCAGCCGGTAAGAGGCTGCGAAAGAGGCGATCGCTCAGTGGCAGATCCTTGCTGATATTGGAGATACCTG